>JAYWEH010000555.1:0-18860 GCA_043780025.1 Deltaproteobacteria bacterium | reverse complement strand
GCCGCGGCCTGATCGAAGTCATCGACGGTTTGAGCCAGGGGGCCACGTCACAGACGGACCTCAGCGCCCAGGCCAGCCAATATCTTGGCACGATGACCGAGGCATTGAAGGAGATCAACGAGCACATCGAGGTGCTGGCGGCGCGAGCCGAAGAAAGCAGCGCGTCGATCCAGGGTCTGACCCAGACCACGGACCAGGTCGCTGAAAACATGGGCGAGCTCGGTGTGTCGGTGCGCGAATCGGTCGCTTCCATCGAGGAGATGACGTTCTCGATCAAAGAGGTCGCCAAGAACGTGGACGCGCTGTCGCTGACCGCCGAGGAGACCAGCGCCAGCATGAACCAGATGGACGTGTCCATCGATCAGGTTCAATCGAATGCCAACGAAACCGCGCGCCTGTCCGAAGAAGTGACGCGCGACGCCGAACATGGCGCCGAGTCCATCCTGAAAACGATCGGCGAAATCTATCGTATCAAGGAGAGCAGCCAGGAAGCGGTCGCGGTGATCTCGAACCTGGGTTCGCGCATCGACGCGATTGGCCAGATCCTGAGCGTGATTGACGAGGTTGCCGAGCAGACCAACTTGCTCGCACTGAACGCCGCGATCATCGCCGCGCAAGCCGGTGAACACGGCAAGGGCTTTGCCGTCGTGGCCGAGCAAATCAAGGATCTGGCGGAGCGCTCCGGAGCCAGCACCAAAGAGATCGCGGATCTGATCAAGACGATTCAGTCGGAGAGTCGCAATGCCATCCAGGCGGTGGAGCGCGGCGCCCAGAACGTCGATCGCGGCGTGCAAGTTTCAAACGAGGCAGAGCGCGCCCTGAAGAAGATCTTGGAGAGCTCCGAGAAGAGCACCGACATGGTGCGCGCCATCGCGCGGGCCACGGTCGAACAAGCCAAGGGCAGCAAACAGGTCACCGATTCGATCGGGCGTATCGCAGAGACGGTGCAGCAGATCGCCGCGGCCACCGCCGAACAGGCGCGCGGATCCGAGCTGATCATGACGACCGGCGAACGCATGCGCGGGATTTCCCAGCAGGTGGAGCGTTCGAGTCAGGAGCAGGCGCGGGGCGGGCGGCAGGTATCGCAGGCGATCGAGAGCATCCGCGCCATGGCGGAGCGGCTCACCACCATGCACCAGGAAAAAGGCCGGGAAGCGCAGAACGCGTTGCGCGTCACCGAACGCATCGCCGCACAGGCGCGTGACCAGCGCGAAATGTTGCGCACGTTGTCGGAAAAAGCGCGCCGCTTCGGCGAACAGGATTAGTTACGGCGCGCCGCAGGTGCCGCTGACGACGGCGAGGAGAGGGTGTTTGCCGAGAGCGGTGTTCCAGGGCACCACCAGATGGCCCTGGAATTGCCCTTCGGCGTCGCTCACCAGGGTGCCGAGGGGGAGACGAGTGCCATCGGCGGCGCCGAGCGAGACATCGATGCGGGCGCCGCGGCACGTGGAACCGCCAATCAGGGCCGTGCCGGACACAAACAAACCTTTGCCTCGTTCGGCCGTGGCAGCGCTCGTGCGCAGCACGACTTCGCCGCGCTGTTCGGCGCTGGGAGGCGCCTGCAACACATCGGGCGCCAACGCCATTTCCTGATCGGGCTGATCGGGATCCACCAAACCCGTTGGGTCCGGCAGCTCCGCTTCGGGATCGAGGGGCGCTTCAGCCGGTGCGGGCTCCACGGGCGCGGAGGGAGCCGACGGGTTTGAACTCGAGGAGCCGCCCGGTGCGGCAGGCCTGGTTGCCGGCTCGCGACGGCGCCGCTCGGCCAGCGCTTGCCCGGATTCTTCCGGATTGGGCCAGGCGAACGGATCATGAGATTCGACGTGCCGGGGCCGATCGCCGTCGGCGCTCTCGAGTTGCTCCGCGGCGCCCCCGAGGTCGATGCGGTGCCAGAGCTCGCCATCGAACACTTCGACCCAGGCGTGAGCTTCGTTCATGGCCATGCGCGCCGGAAGGCCGAGGCCGAGCGCCGTCACGGTAAAGGCGTACGCGCGGTGACGGCACACGCCGCGCCCCATCAGCGCCAGCTCCCGATACAGCCCGAGACCGCGACCGGTGGGACCGCGTGGCGACGGACGGAAGCTCCGAAAATGACCGATCAGGGTTGAAACCACTTCGTGCGGACGGGCTCGGTCGGCGATGCCGAGCACGGAGGCCACCTCGCGAGCCATCGCTTTGACTTCCGCCGGGGGCGCGAGGAACGTGCGGCCGAGCGCAGACCAGTCGGTGTCGCGAAATGGGCTTCCGAACACGCGCCGGTCGGCCACGACCTGCAAGGTCAGCGCCACCTGTTGGTCCTGGTTGGACTCCACAAACCAGTTTTCGGCGCTGTCCACGCCGAAGCGCAGTTCCACGCGCGGCTCCGCATGAGCCAGCACGAGCCGCACGCCCGGTGCTACCGACGGAATGGGTGTGCGCTGGTTCTTGCGCAAGCTCAGGCTGAGCGCGGCGTGAAAGTGCTCGTCGCTCGGTGTCGCGCGCAGCCAGCGTTTGACCGCAGCGACCTCGGGATGCGCGACGAACAGATCCCCTTCACGGTTGACCGCGTCGTAGACGACCGCGCGTTTGAACGGCACGACCGTGGGTGTAAACGGGTCTTCGTAGTGAACCTGCTCCGGGCGAGTCGTGTCGCGATCGATGCTGTATTTCTCATTCGGCTGGGGCACCTGCCCGGCGCCTGGGGTGGCAGTCGCTTCAGCCGGCTCGCCTCCACCGGCCGGCTCTCTGCCGAGCGCCGAGGCGGCGTGGGGGACGTCGCCCTCGCGATCGCCGTCGGGCGCTCCGTGCCGCGTGATCTGAGGCTCGACGAGCCCATCGCCCGCGCCGAGATCGATGTATTCATGCAACACGGGCTCGGCGCCGACGTTGCTGGTGACCCCGATCACGAGCAGCGCGCCCAACCGGCGCAGGCGGCCACCGACGCCGCTGCGCACCGAGCGAGCCGGAGGGCGGCCCGAGGCGCCGTTGTCGAAGCTGTTGCCAGCGGACATTTCGATATGAAGTGTTCCCGACAGCCGCACTAAATTCCAATCGCTTTCGAAGGGTCTGAGCATTAGGCTCAAACTCCGGCCCCTCATGACACGGCTCACCGACCGAGCACCCTCGCATCTGGGCCGCGCCGTGGCCATTGCGCTGCCGATGCTCGCCGCCGTGGCGGTGGCTGAGCCCGCGGCGGCTCAGACTGCGCTGGTCATACCGCAGCGCTTGCCCGAGTTCGGCCGCAGCGTGGCCAGCACGGACGACTCCACCGCGTTGGTGCTCAACCCCGCCAACCTGGCGTTCTTGCCGGGCAGTGAGCTGCGCTGGACGGGTACGTTCCTGCAGTCAGACGTGGCTGTGCCGTTCAACGGTAGCGCCTTTGCGCTGGCGTTCCCGCTACCCTTTTCGCTCGCCACCGGCCTGCGCGTGGACATCGTCGATCCACCGGACGACGACCTCGGTTCCGACGCCGACTATCAGTGGCTGACCTGGGGGCTCGCGGTCCGCGGCGGCAAATCGTTCAGCCTCGGCACCTCGCTCGAGCGCTCGTTCTCGCGCGGCGGCTTCGGCGGCGACATGGCCAGCTACTCCGTGGGCACCTCGTTTCGCTGGATCGATCAGCTCGGCATCTCGCTCGTCGCTCAGAACGTCAACGGGCCCTTCAGCGATGACGGGGTGCCGCTCGGTGCCTCGTACACCGCAGCAGCGGCGATCCGCCCGTTCGGCACGCGCGTGTTCGAGCTCGGCGTCGAAGGCAAGTACATCGACGACGCGAAGATCTGGGTGCCCCGCGCCACCCTCGGCGTGGACATTCCCTACGTCGGGCGCCTGCGCGGCGAGGCGCAGGTCAGCGATCCGGGCGATGCGCAGGAGCGCGCGTGGCTCGCCTCCGTGGGTCTGTCCATCTACCTCAACCAGAACGACGGCTCGTTCGAGCTCGGCGGCAGCGGGGTCACCGGCAACGCGTTCGGTCCGGCGCAGTCCAACAATTTTCAGCTCGCGGTCGCGTCGCGTGGCTTTCCGGAGCCGGTGGGCATCAGCTTCGGCAATTACGCCGTGCGGCTGCGGCTCGAAGAAACACCGGACGCGCGCAGCCACGTGAACGCGCTGCGCGTCTTGTGGTCGATCGAAAACGAGCCCCGCATCGACGCGGTGGTGATCGAGCTGCGCGCCAGTCCCGGTGAGACGCTGGCGCACGTCCAGGAGCTGCGCGACGCGCTGATCGAGCTGCGGCGCCGGGGCAAGCGCGTGCTCTGCCACCTGGAGGACGCCGACGGCAGTTCGCTGTACCTGTGCGCCGCCGCCAACGAGATCTGGATCAATCCAGCGGGTGGGGTGCGCTTTGCGGGTCTGCAGGCGCGTTATCTGTACTTCGCCCGGCTTTTGGAGAAGCTCGGCATTCGTGCGGACGTGATCCGCATCGGCGAGCACAAGAGTGCGCCCGAACGCTTCACCGCCGACGGCTCGAGCGAAGTCTCCAAGGCCGACAAGATCGACCTGCTGCAGCAGACGGAACGCCAGCTCACTGAGGGCCTTTCGCTCGGGCGCCATCTGTCGTTTGCACAGGTGCGCGCCGCCGCCAAAGAAGGGCCGTTCAACGCCGCTCGTGCCAAGGAGGTCGGGCTGGTGGATGGGCTGGCCTTCGACGACGAGATCGATGAGGCGCTGTCCAAGCTGGTCGGGCGCCCCACGCGCCTGCAGTTCGACGACCGCCGGCCCCCAGCTCCGGAACGGTTTGCCGTGCAGCCAGCGATCGCGATCGTGTACGTCGAGGGCGACATGATCGACGGGCGCAGCCGCCGCGTTCCGTTGATCGGCGCGACCGCGGCCGGCTCGTACACCATCGCCGAATCACTTCAGATGGCGCGTGAGAGCCCGCTGATCAAGGCGGTGGTGTTGCGCATCGAGACCCCGGGCGGGTCCTCGACCGCTGCCGACGTGATCTGGCGGCAGGTCCAGCTCACAGCGCGCGTCAAACCCGTGATCGTCAGCATGGGCGGCTATGCCGCGAGCGGTGGCTATTACATCGCCGCGCCCGGTACACGTATCTTCGCCAATCCATCCACGCTTACCGGCAGCATCGGGGTCTTCTACGGCAAGGCAGACGCTAGCCAGCTGCTCGATCGCATCGGCGTCGACGTGGAAGTCTACAAGACTTCGGAGCGCGCCGACGCGGACGCGCTGTACCGCCCTTTCACGGAGGGCGAACGCGCCACGCTCGAACGCAGCCTGCGTCAGTTCTACGACCTGTTTCTGGAGCGCGTGGCGAGCGGGCGGAAGCTCGACAAGAGCGCGGTGGATGCAGTGGGGCAGGGCCGGGTCTGGACTGGGGAGCAAGCGCGAGACAATGAGCTCGTCGATGAAATCGGCGGCTTGCGCCAGGCGCTCGCGTACGCGCGCAAACTCACGGATTTGCCGGAGCACGCCCCGATCGTCGAGTTGCCGAGGCTGGAGCATGGGCTGATCGGGCGCCTTCTCGGTATTGCGGCCATGGACACGTTCCTGCTCGAACCGAACGCTGCCGCGCCGAGCGCATTTCACGGGGCTGAGGCGCCGCCAGCGGAGGCCGCCTACACACCCGACCTGAGCCGGCTCTTGCCCGGTGGGTTGGGTGACATGGCTACGGCGCTCGCCCCTTTCTTCATCCATCCGAGCCACATGCCTCTGATGCGGCTCGGCTACGTCGCTGTCGAACCGTGACCGCCGCCGCTCTGGTCTCCGACCGACCGCGGATCGAGGGTTCTCAGAGCTCGTTCGGCAGCTTTGACGCGCAGGGGCCGCGGCTCGTGCTGGTGGGCGGGTGGGGGCCGCTCTTCGAGCTGCTTTCGGGCCAGCGCCGTCTGGAGAGCGGGAACGTGCTCGTGGCCGGGGTCCACGCGGCTTCGGCGGTACGTTCCGGTCAGGTGGGTTTGATGCTCGCCGATGCGCCGCTCCCGCCGGCTTGGACGCTGAGCGACGCATTGCTCGAGAGCGCGTGTCTGATGGGGCATGCTTCACGCGCAGGTCGCCGCATCGCGCTCGATCACGCCGAGGCGCTGGGCATCACGGCGCTCTTGCCGAGGGTCGTGTCGCGGCTCGCCGTGCATGAGCGCCGGGCTGCGGCCGTCGCCGCCGCGAGCCTGGGCGATCCGCTGTTGCTCGCACTCGAACGTCCGTTCGCGGGGCTCGAGCCTTCGACGCGCGGCTACGTCCGCGCCGTGATCGAGCGCGCATCGCGCGGCCGCGCCAGCCTCATCTCCGTCGACGCGGTGTCAGAAGACGTCGCAGAGGACGAGCTCGTTCGTGCCGCGGACGAGATCCTGTTCCTGGGTGCGAGCGGGCTCATCGCGCGGGGCCGCCACGCTGACCTGATCGCCGCTGCCCGCACGTATCGCGTGATCGTGTTGCGCCAGGCCGAGCGCTTGCTGGAGCGCCTGGTCAGCGCCGGGTATGAGGCGCGCGCCGTGGCGGCCGTCCCCGCTGGCGCGCTCGTGGTCTCCGATCCGGCAGGGCTCGGCACCACGCCGCTGTTGCGGGCCGCGCTCGAAGTGGATGCCCCGCTGGTCGAGCTTTCCCCGCTTCTCGGGCCGGGTTAGGAGGGCGCATGGAGTCCGGACGCAAAGCGCTCAGCAAAGCGCGGCGCATCATCGTGAAAATCGGCTCGAACGCGCTCGCCGACAACCCTGATCTGATTCCGGCACTGGCGGCAGAAATCGCCGAGCTCACCCCGAGCGGTCACAACTTCGTGATCGTGTCGAGCGGCGCCGTGGCGCTCGGCTGGCGGCGGCTCGGCTACCGGCGCCGGCCGAAAGAGATCCCGCGCCTGCAGGCCTCTGCCGCCACGGGCCAGAGCTTGCTCATGAATCGCTACGCCGATGCGTTCGAAGCGCACGGTATCAATGTGGCGCAGGTGCTGCTCACGCACTCGGACTTGTCCAAGCGCGTGAGCATGAACAACGCCCGTGCTTCGCTGGGCGCCCTGCTCGAAGCGCACGCCGTTCCGATCATCAACGAGAACGACACCGTATCCACCGAGGAGATCCGGTTCGGGGACAATGACCAGTTGGCCGCGCTCGTCGTGCCGCTCGTGGGCGCCGATCTGTTGGTACTGCTCAGCAATGTGGAAGGGGTGCTGGATGAAAGCGGCGCTCGCCTCTCGATTTTTGCCGCGTCCGATAGCGTGTTTCAGCACCGCGCCGTGGACGGCGCGCAGGGCAGCGGCGGAATCGTGAGCAAGGTCGAAGCCGCGGTCAAAGCCTGCCGCTCTGGCGCGCGCGCGCTGGTGGCCCACGCTCACACTCCCGGCGTGCTCGGTCGCATCCTCGCGGGAGACGACATCGGGACATTGTTTGAGCCGCGCGGCAACGCGCTCAAGGCCCGCAAACATTGGATCGCCTATACGTTGCGCCCGCGCGGCACGCTGGTCGTCGATGCGGGTGCCGTGACCGCGCTGCAATCCGGCAAGAAGAGCCTGCTGCCGATTGGCGTGATGGGCGTGCGGGGGCAGTTTGATCCGGGCGACCCCGTGCGTTTGGTGGGTCCGGACGGGCGCGAAATCGCGCGTGGCTTGTCGCAATTGAGCTCGCTCGAGACCGCCCGCATCGTCGGAGTATGTCGCGACACGGTACCGCCCGGCGATTCACCCGACGCGCCGCGCGTGGTCGTCCACAAAGACAATCTGGTGTTGATGGACTGAGTCTGTTTTTAGGGTTCGTTCTGTCGAACCCTCTCTCTCAGGGTTCTTCGATGCGGGCGATGCGGCCCTGCTGCATGAAGACGCGCCGGCCCTCGAGGCGTTCCGCCATGCCTTCGGTGTGATTGATCACGATCACGATCGTGCCGCGTTCACGCTCTTCGATCAGGATCGTCTCCAGGCGCTGGGCGCTTTGGTGGTCGAGCCCCGTGAGCGGTTCGTCGAGCAGCAGCACGGACGGCATGTGCACGAGCGCTCGCGCGAGCGCGATGCGCTGGCGCTGACCGCGAGACAGTGTTCCCACGGGCTGGCCACCAAAACGTTCGGCTTGTACGCGAGCGCAAGCGGCCAACCAGGCCTCGCGCGGCGGCAGGCCATAAAAGCGCGCGGCAAGCTCCACATTTTCGCGGCCGCTCAGCTCCGCGTAGCAATGGGAGTCGTGCGCCACCCAGCCGATGTGGCGCCGGGCGAGCTGGCGGGAGGGGCCGTTCGGCGCATAGATCACGCTGCCCTCCGAGGGCTTGATCACAGTCCCGACGATCGACATCAGCGTGCTCTTGCCGGCGCCGTTCGGACCCTGAACAAACGTGATGGGGCCAGGGCCGAAGTCCACGTCCACGGCGCGCAGGGCGACATTGGCTCCAAACAGCCGCGTTACGTTTCTGACCTCGATGCGAGAGATGCCCGCCATGAACGGCGTTTCTACTACATCGCGCTGCCGCGGCGCTCGAGCGTCGGGGGCCCGGCCCGTGAGTGCCTGCCGGTTGCCCCCGCTGTGGGCCAAATCGGCCCGTGCGCATTCGTGGGTATATAAGTAAGAATTTGCCTACTGGGGAGGCCATTCACCCGCCCGGGGGTGCTGTTGGTGATCGCACCCGGAGTGTTTCGCGGCAACCTTGGGCGCGAGCGTTTAGTCGAAGGGTAACGCGGCCCTGCTTTTTGATCGAAGGAGAGTATCCGACGGTGCGCTGCCGACCGTATTGTCTATGCGAACGCGGTTTCTCGCCGTGCTACGATTGCCGATAATGTCTTCATCTGCCGTCGCTATCGATGCCGAAAGGGTTGCGCGTTTGGCAGACATGCGACGCGTCGTCGAGGGCGCCCTCGAGGGCAAGCCGCACGTCGTGGAGCTGGCGACGGTCGCCTTCCTGGCCCGCGGGCACATACTGATCGAGGACGTGCCGGGGGTGGGCAAGACCACTCTGGCTCGAGCCCTGGCTCGCGCGGTTGGCGCGAAGATGAACCGCGTGCAGTTCACGAGCGATCTCTTGCCGAGCGATCTGCTCGGCGTTTCCGTCTATGATCAGCGCCGCAGTGAGTTCTCGCTGCGCAAAGGGCCCATCTTCAGCAATGTGCTCTTGGCGGATGAAATCAACCGCTCGAGCCCGCGCACGCAGTCCGCGCTGCTCGAGGCCATGGGTGACGGGCAGGTCTCCATCGACGGTCAGACGCTGCCTTTGCCCAATCCGTTCTTGGTGCTGGCCACGCAGAACCCGCAGGATTTCGCCGGCACCTTCCCACTGCCCGAGTCGCAGCTCGATCGTTTCATGCTGCGGTTGAGCATCGGTTATCCGCCCCCGCAGGTGGAAACGCGGCTGATCCTGGAGCCCGCGCTCGATCGCGTGGATCGCGTCAAGGCGGTGATGGATCCTCAGGAGCTCAGCGTGATGCAAGGCGAAGTGGACGGCGTGGACATCGATCACGCGCTCGCCACGTACCTGCAAGCGTTGATCGCGGCGACGCGCTCGTCCTCGGCGCTCGCGCTCGGTGCCTCACCGCGGGCCGCCAAGAACCTCTCGCAGGCCGCGCGCGCGCGCGCTCTGTTGCACGGCCGCAGCTACTGCATCGCGGACGACATCCAGGAGCTCGCCGTGCCGCTGCTCTCCCATCGAGTTCGCCTGGCCGCGCACGCAGAAGGCTACGTGCCGACCCGCGAAGAAGCCGAGGGCGTCGTGCGAGACATCGTCGGCCGCGTCCCAGTACCGCTCTAGTGGCTCCCAGCAAACCTTCTCCGCACGAGCCGACCTCCATGGCGCCCGGCCCCGGGGAAGCCGGCGACCACGAGTCGGGCGCGCGCGAAGTCCCAGATTCTCAGCCGGATCGCGGCCCATCCATGTCGCCGACGGCCGCCGGAGCCCGAGCACGCCCGCTCGCATCCGGGGTGACCAGCAATCCGCCCGAGCGCCGGCGACCCAGCATCGGTGCGACCTTGCTCGGGCGCCGCCCCTGGTGGCGCCCACCGCGCAAGCTGCGCGTCACACGCGAAGGCAAGTACTTCATCGGCATCACCTTCGGCGTCGGTTTTGCCGCCATCAACACCGGCAACAACCTGCTCTATTTGTTGCTCGGCATGTTGCTCGCGTTGATCGTCGTCTCCAGCGTGATGAGTGAGCTGAGCTTGCGCCGGCTCACCGTCGTGCGGCGCTTGCCGCCGCGCGCGCAAGTGGGCCGCCCACACCTGGTCGAGGTCGAGGTCCACAATCACAAGGGCAAGATCCCGAGCTACGCGATCGAAATAGAGGATCTGCGCGAAGGGCAGCCCGCTGACAAGCGCTGCTTCTTCCTCAAGATCAGCCCAGATTCGGCCCAGATCGCCGCCTACCGGCGCACGCCGGCTCGCCGTGGCCGCGACCGGCACGTCGGGTTTCGCATCGCCACGCGGTTCCCCTTTGGCCTGTTCGAAAAGTCGCGCGAGACCGCGGCCGAAGGTGAAATTATCATCTACCCCGCGACCGACCCGCTGCAATTGCCGCCGAAGGCCGAAGGCCGCTGGCTCGGCAGTGACGGGCATTTTGCCCAGGGTTCGGGGGACGAGATCTTGGGTGTGCGCCCCATGCGCGAGGGTGACGACTACCGTGACATCTATTGGCGCAAGAGCGCCATTGGTCGTCAGATGGTGCTCCGCGAGCGGGCTCGCGAGACCTCGCGCCAGGTGAACCTGGTGATCGACTCCGAATATTCAGGGCCACGTCCGGATGCCACCTGGCTGGATCAATTCGAGCTGCGCATCCGTGAAGTGGCGTCGCGTTCGGTGGCGCACATCAAACGCGGAGATCGCGTCGGCGTGCGCGCCACGAGCGGCGAAAGCGCGGTCGGCAACAGCAGCGTGGGGGCTGACCCCGTGCTCCGGTTCCTGGCGTTGCTCGAACCTTCGCCGAAGCCGCCTGCTCGCGCCGACAAGCCGGAGCCAGCGCGCGAGGCCGTTCGCCGCTCGGCACCGCCGCGCGCGGTTCCCATCGGCACCGCCGCTTCGGGCGGCCCGCAGAGCCGGAGGCGGCGCTGATGAAATTCGGACTCGTGCACCGCATCATGACGGATGCGCTGGCCAGCCTCGGCCTCTTGTCCTTGCTCACCGGCGGTGAGCTGGACGTCACCATGAGCATCGTCACGGGCGTGTGCATGGTGATGGCCATCTGCATTCCCGAGCGCTACCAGGAGCACCCGCGCCTACGCAGCCTGGGGGTATTCGCGTCGCTCAGCTTGCTCGGCGTGCAGTTGACGCGTGCCGCGGGCGGTGGGGATCTGCTCGAGCTCTCCGTCGAGTTCGCGGCCGCGCTGCAGGTGATTCGCGTGGCGACCCGGCGCGGCGCTGCGCACGACCAACAGATCATCCTGCTCGCTCTGTTGCACCTCGTGGCAGGCACCGTGCTCGGCGGCGGGCTCGCCTATGCGTTCAGCTTGATCGGATTTTTGGTGATCGCTCCCGGCGCCTTGGTGCTCAGCCATCTGCGCCGCGAAGTGGAAGGCAACTACCGCCAAGGCGCGCGCGACCGCACGGGGCTACCGGTCGACGTGCCGCGCATCTTGCGCAGCCGGCGCGTGATCAGCCGTCGCTTCCTGATGGTGACGTGCAGCCTGTCGGTGCCGGTCTTCTTGTTCACGGCAACGCTCTTCCTCTTGTTTCCGCGCGTCGGGTTGTCACTCTTGTTGCTCAATCATTCGCGCTCGTCGCGCATGATCGGCTTCTCCACGCGGGTCGACCTCGGTGGTGTCGGTAAATTGCGCAGTGACCCCACCATCGCCATGCGCGTGCATTTGACCGAACCACCGGAGACGCCCGCATCTCGTTTGGCTTTGTATCTGCGCGGCACGTCGTTCGATCAATACGACGGCGGCAGCTGGACGCGCACCCAGACGTTGCACGAAGCCGTGCAACAGACCGATAACCACGTCTGGCTCACGGGGCGGCCACTCGGCGCCCTGGCGATGACCATCGATCTCGAGCCAATTAATCCGCCGATCGTATTTTTGCCGGCAGACGTCGTGGGTTTTCGTATCGACGAGGCCGCGGACTCCGTATCCGGGCGCGGGCCCAAGATCACGGCGACCTCCGATGCTGAGTTCAGGTACGAGCGGGCGGATGAGCGCGGCCTGCAATATGCGGTGTATCGCGGCCGCCAGCGGCCCGAGCCGCTCACCGTCTCGGAGCTCAGCCGTTATCTCGACGTCCCCGACGTGGTCGAGACGCCGATCGCGGACCTCGCGCGAGCGTGGGCGGGTTCAGCGCGGGAAGACTGGGAGATGGCCCGGGCGGTCGAAGATCGCTTGCGCACCGAATACAAATACGACCTCGAGTCGCCGTCGGGCGGCGCGCCACAACCGCTCTTGCACTTCCTATTCGAGTCGAAGTCCGGACATTGCGAGTTCTATTCGACCGCCATGGCCATGTTGCTGCGCACGCTGCACGTGCCCACGCGCAACGTGACCGGCTTCATCGGCGGCTCGTACAATCGCTTCGGCGACTTCTACGCCGTCAGGCAGGGTGACGCTCACTCATGGGTCGAGGTCTATCTGAAGGACCGAGGCTGGACCCGCTACGATCCGACCCCGCCTTCGAGCTCGGCGCCGCGCAGTGAGGTCACCGGCATGGTGGCGTTCGTGCGCGACATCATCGAAGCCGCCGCGCAGCGTTGGAGCCGCCACGTCATCGGTTACGATCTGGATCAGCAGATCCAGCTCTTCCGCAGCGTCAAAGAGCGCTACAAGAACCTGGGCGGCCCCGAGCTCGGCAAGCGGCTGGAGCCGCTCTTGCCGGTGCTGGGCGCGCTGGTCTTGGCCGTGATCGCCTACTTCGCCTGGCGGCGCCTGAACTTCCGCCGCGCCGAGCGGGGCCCGAGCAAGCCTTTGGGGCAGCCCGCTGCCGTCACGCGAGCGGTCTCCCTGTACCGCTTGCTCGAAGACGCGCTGCGCGTCATGGGCATTGCCCGCCAGGCAAGCACGCCACCGTTCGCGCACGCCCAAGCGCTCGCGAGTCTCAAACACCCCGCCGCGGACGAGGTGCTTGCGCTCACCGAGTGTTACCTGGAGGCCCGCTTCGGGCGGCGTGAGCTCAGCCCCGAAGAAGAGCGCGATTTCGAGCTGCGCGTGAAGAGCCTGCGGCAGTTGCGGCTGCCCGTGGAGCGCGCGGCGTAATAGCCGTTGTCCGAGCCGGTGCTGCTGCTCAAAGTGGAGAGGCCGCGGCGGCGCTTGCTCGTGCGGCCCGGAGCGTCACGTTGCGGTGAATCGGGTAGAGCAGCACCATGACGATGAACATGGCTCCGGACACGACGTAGCCGAGCGTGTCGTAGTGGTGGATCTTGCCGTCCGCGGTCTGTAGCACGATCAGCCCGGAGACGAACGCGGCGACGCCTCCCGAAAGTTGTTGCATCGATGAATTGACGGCCATGAAGGCGCCGCGATCTTTGGCCTCGGGCACGGCCGAAATGAGCGCGCTGGCGGAGATCATGCGCGCGTTCAGGCACAGGAACAACACGACGTTGAGCGCGATCACCGTCGTCAGCGCGGTTGGGCCGAGCAGGTTGCAATACACGATCACGAGCACGATGGCGAACGAGCTGCCCACGCAGAAGATCTTGTATTTGCCCAAGTAATCGCTGAATCGGCCGATTAATGGCCCTCCCGCGAGGCTGGTGACGCCCGTGGCCATGTAGATCCAGGGCAGTTGCTGCATCGAGATGTGCAGATTGTTGACGGTAAACGCGCTACCGAACGGCATCAGCATGAAGCCGCCGGTGGTGAGCAGCATCGTGGCCAGGAAGGTGCGCAGGTAGCGAGGTTCGCAGAGAGTGGCTCCGAGGTGGGCAAACGAGCTGGTCTGGCTCTGCAGTGCCAGGTGCGCGTTGATCGGGCGGAGCTGTCGGATGATCACGATGCCGACCAGGCTGCTCACGATGGCGATCATCAAGAACGGCGCGTGCCAGCCCCACTCGTTGGAAAGGAAAACGCCGAGCGGGAGCCCGAGGACCTGGCTGGCGGCGAATGCCGCCTGGATCGAACCCATGACACGGCCCCGCACTTCGAGCGGAAACAGGTCCGCGACGATGGCCATGACGATGGATCCGATCACCCCGCCGAACAAGCCGGTCACGATGCGCGCGAGCAACAAGAGCGGGTAGTTCGGCGCGAGCCCGCAGAACAGTGTGCCGAGGAGGAAGCCGGCATAGAAGCACAGGAGCATGTTCTTGCGGTCGAAGCGGTCGGCAAACCCGGCGGCGAGCAGGCCCGCGGCGCTGGCGCTGAAGGCGTACGCGGACACCACGATGCCGAACTCGACCGTCGAGATGTCGAGATCTTGCAGCATCAACGCCCCGAGCGGGGCCATGATCATGAAGTCCAGGATGATCGTGAACTGCAGGAACGCCAGCATCGCGATCACGAGCCGCTGGTACGAGCTGAGCGTGGGCGACATCGGGCTTTTGCATGACTACCGCATGGTCACCGAAATGTCGTCCACACACAGCTCGCCCTCTGCACCGTCAGCTGCGGCGCTCGCGAGCCAGGCGATACCGCCGTTGAGCTCCGAATGCGGCGCCGTGAAATCGACGACGAAGGACTGGCGCTCAGCGGTCACCGGAACTAAGGCAGCGAGCGTCTGAGTGTAGGGCGCGGTTTGTTGGCCGACCTTGACGGCCAACTGCATCGCCAGCGATCCGGAAACCCAGGCCCGTAGCGATAGTCGGTAGGGACGGGCGCCGAGGAGCTCGAAGGAGTTGGGGAGCAGATCCGCCTTGCCGAAGGGCCAGCCGCCGAGGCGACGTTCTCCGGCGCGCAGCTTTACGCAGAGCGCCCCGTCCAAGAAACGATGGGCGGCTATGGTCGCCGGAAAACTCTCGAGGTCGTTCCAGACGCGTATCGACCACAACGCGGCGCCCTTCGAGAAGTCGCCGTTCGTGACCAGGTTTCGACCCTTGGCGACGACTGTGCCTCCGTGCGCCACCGCTGTGGCGTTGAGCTGCCAATGACGTATCGGGAGCACGTCCATGAGCCGAGGTGGTTCGGCGGGGAGGCTGCCGCGCAGCATGTCGCTGGGTTGCAGAGGGCGTGGTTGCACTCGATCGCCCGGGACGAGAGGTACCGTTGGGATGTCCTTTACCGCGGTAGGTGGCGTTTCCGTGCAGGCTCTGGAAGCGCTCGAGGCGGCCGTGACCAGCGGGCTGCACGCCGGAGGTTCGCGGTCGACTGCCACCGTGGCCCTCGACGAGCGCTCTGCCCAGCGGGTGGCCCAATGTCCACCCGCGGCACCGATCCCCAACAGGACAATGCTCAGAGGCACGAGCCGCGCCGCGACAGAGCGGTGCCCCGCTGCCTGAGATCCAGGCGCAAACGGCGAAGCCACCCAGATCCAGAACCGAACGAGATAGCGCTGGTGGCCGGGAGCGCGCCGTGCTGGGTCCTGTGCAGAGGCCACCGTTTCCAGCGCTTCGAGGAGGCGTGCTGGCAGCTGCTCGCGAAAGACGTTCGGCGCCCGCTCGCTCTGCCGCAGCTCGCGCAGTTGCTCTATCAGCGCGAGCTCGTCGATGGACCGACGCCGTTCAGTCATCGCGCCCCTCGGGTTTGGATCCGGCGGGCCCGGTGAGCGCGCCGTATTGCCCGCAGACGCGCCGAAACACTTGCCAGGCCCGGCGTACGCGAGAAAATACCGCGCCTTCAGCCAGCTCGAGCTGTTCGGCGATCTCCTTCGCCGTCAGTTGCTCGAGCTCGAAGAGCGTGAAGGCCACGCGTTGTGGCTCGGGCATTTGGGCGAGCGCGGCGCGGAGCAAAGCGAGCCTCTGTGTGCGCTCGAGGGCTTCCTCCGGCGTGGGCGTGACACTGGCATGGTAAGCGTTCGCATTCGGTAGAATATCCATCGATTCGGTCAGCTCCTCGGGGCGCCGCTGCCGAGTGCGGCGCCAATTGGCGGCCACGCGCACCGTCGTCGCCAGCATGAAGGCACGCTCCTTGGTGACTTCGATGTCGGCGAGCCGGCGCAACACCACGAGCAGCACCTCCTGCGTGACATCCTCGAGATCGCGTGAAGGTACACCCAGATCTCGCGCGGTGCGCCAGACGCTATCGGTGTGTTGGCGCACCATGCGCTCCACCCTCGAAGCGGCCTCGGACTTCGCGTCGCCTGGCGCATCCACGACATCGTTTTCGGCTCGCACGTGCAGCGCCTGCCTGAGCATCGACAACGAGAACAGCATGAAGGCCTTCGAGCCGGGCTCGAGCGTCCAGCACCGGTTGTTGTGTAGATGTCCGGTGGCTTGGAAACCAGTCGACGCCCAACGAAATAATTCGCTATTGGACATCAGGGGTGGTTCGGCTCTCTTGATCGCGGATCTGCAACGCGTCGCGCAGTCGGTCTTCGCGGCGGCGCTTGTTCAGTGCGCGGCGCTGGGCAGCTCGGTCGCAGAGCTCGTGACCGGGCCGTGACTCACCCGCCAGCGGCCGAGTGCGCGGCACCGCCTTCGGCGCCGGAGTCATCGTGCAGGACAGCAGCAGCGTGCATGCGAGGGCCGCCGAGAGCGCGCCGGCGAGCAGTGTTCGGAGCATGAGAGAGACATGTCCGTCGCCGCGCGAAACCAATCGAGCCGTCTCAGCTCGTACGACCGAAGTGCAGAAAAATCGGCAGCAGTGGTCGTGATCGATGGTACAGCTTCCGCATGCCCGATCGCCTCAGGACCATCAGTGCTTCGTTGCGGAACGGTGTTTCACTCGGGTTCGTGATGCACGCGGGCGTCCCGGCGCTGGCTGTATTGGCGGCGGCGTGCGCCGGGCCCGCCGAGCGTGAGCCGAGCAGCGCTGGCGCTTTGCCCGTGTTCGGGCTCGGCGGCAATGCGGGTAGCACTGCGAGCGCTACGGCGGGCGCAGCGGGGGTGCCGCTGGCGTCCGGCGGTGCCGCCGGCATTGATGGCTCGGGCAGTGGAGCCGTGGGCAGTGGAGCCGCGGGCAATCTCGTGCCCGCGGCTGGCGGTAGCGGCGGAGCCGGTTCGAGCGAGAGCAACGCCGGCTCGGGAGGCACAGGCGATCCCACGGGCAATTCGATCGTGGAGAACGGCGGCTTCATTGGCGCTTTGTGCCCGGCGGGCTCCGCACTCTGCGAAGACTTCGAGGACGACGAGTTGGCACGCGCGCCGCTCGCTCCATGGGAGGAATCGACAAACGGAGCCAGTGCGCGCGTCGACGAGGTGCGCGCTTTCAGTGGCGGCCAGGCATTGTTGATCAACGTGCCGAGCGGGCCACCGCCCCATCGCGGTTACATGGCCGTGCACCAGAACAACTTTCCGGCGGCGACGCGCAACATGTATGGCCGCATGATGGTCTGGCTCGAAGCCACGCCGCTCAATAGCAGCGCCGGCGCGTCACTGCATTGGACGCTGTTTCAAGGTGAGGGCCGCGCCGCGACAAACAACTACAACGCGATCTATCGCTTCGGCGGTGAGCAGCAGGGCGGCTCGGGGTTGATGGCCAACTATGAAACCACGCAAGACGGCAATCCACCGGTGCGTAGCAACTGCTATCAACACTCCGCCGAGCGGATGCCCGTGCAGCGCTGGGCGTGTATCGAGTGGCACCTGGCGGGTGACAACAACGAGGCCCAATACTGGATCGACGGGGCCGACCTCAGTGACATTCACGTGGTCGATCAGAGCCAAGCTTGCCAGTACGATGAGCCGCCGCTCAACGGCCAGTGGCTCGCACCGCCCGCCTTCCAGACCCTGTACGTCGGCTGGGAGCAATACCAGCCTTCGACCAATCCCGTGAACGTGTGGCTCGACGACATCGTCGTAGCCACGAGCCGCGTCGGCTGCCCCGATCCAGGCTGATTTCCTGCGGTGGTTGTGGCGGCAGTTCGAGCGAAACCCGAGCCCGCTCAGTTCGCCGTATCCAGGACGCGGAACCCGGTCGACTGCCGCCGTCCGCCCGTCGGCCCGACGTCCAGGGTGGGATCGGCGCCAAGCGTGGGACTTCACTGAAGGTTTGATCCCCTTCAGCACTGGGGCGACTGCGCGCCTGCCCCGCCAATTCGCCCGCAATGAGGCAAATTTGTCGGCTAGTTCCGGAGCACTCCAGGAGGTGGGTCGAAAAACCCCGGATGAGCGCTCTCCCGGCAGGAGTCGTCCGACGGCATGTGGGTTGCTAACGAGATGGGACGAAGCGGTGCTCCCACGCATACGCGCGGCTCCGCTGAACGAGTCCATCCAAACTCCCAGCCTTGCGTGTCCTCGACATGAACGACTCCGTCATCGTCCCTCACATCGTTGGTATTGGCGCATCAGCTGGGGGGCTGGACGCGCTGGAGCGATTTTTCGACCACCTGCCGCTCGATACCGGCATGGCGTTCGTCGTCGTCCAGCACCTGTCCCCGGCGTTCAAGAGCCTCATGGACGAGCTGCTCGGCCGCCATACCAAGCTGCCCATTCACCTGGTCGAAGACGGGATGCAGGTCGAATCCAATCACGTCTATCTGATCCCCCCCAAGAAGGAGATGATCATCTCGGACGGGCGTTTGCTGCTCAGCGAGCGCGATCAGCAAAAGCAGGAGCTGTCGCTGCCGATCGACGTATTCTTCCGCTCGCTGGCGCGTGACTGCGGTGATCGCGCGGTCGGCATCGTATTGTCGGGCGGCGGCAGCGACGGATCGCGCGGCATCCGGGACATCCATGAAGCCGGCGGGCTCGTGATCGTCCAGGACGAGGCGAGTGCACAGTTTGACGGCATGCCGCGGACGGCGCGCGATGCGGGGGTGGCGCACTGGGTGCTCGCGCCCAAAGACATGCCGGAGGTCTTGCTGCGCCACGCCGCCGAGCGCAGCGGGACCTCGATGAGCGTCGGCTCCGGGGAGCCGCTCGGTGTCGAGGTCGTGTACCAGATGCTCCAGGCCGAATACGGCATCGACTTCACGCAATACAAGCCGAGCACCGTCACGCGCCGCATCGAGCGCCGGCTG
>JAYWEH010000554.1:0-3417 GCA_043780025.1 Deltaproteobacteria bacterium | reverse complement strand
ATCAGCGTGACGTGCGTTGGCTCACAGAGAGAGGAGACTGGCTCACGCTCGTGACGTGTTATCCCTTTGATTCGCCGGTTGCCGGCGGGCCGCTGCGCTACATCGTGCAGGCGCGGCCGGTGATTTGATCCACCGGCGCATTGGTTGAGCTCTGGCTCAACGTTTGGGGCTGGGTCGCGCCGGACGACGCCTGGGCCAACTCCGAGTCTTTGCTCGAGCTCGAACACCCCAAATAACGTTCGATTGCCGATTTCGCGGCCGCATCGAGCGCGCTCTGAGGGTCAGGGGCGATGCGTTTCGCCGCGTGTCGCCGGTGCGGCAACGACACGATCGCCCCGCGCGCGCGCGGCCGAAGTGGAGCCGCGTTCCGGCGGGAAAATCAGGCCCGCCGCGCGTAACCCACCCGTCGCGCTGGGAGCGGAGCGTGGCGGGCATTCAGAGCGGGCCTGGCACGGCGCTAGCACTAGCCCACCCTAGCAATAGCCGTTGGAATAACGGCAAGCGAGACGCAGGCCGTACGCCGTGCGCGCCCTGAGCAAAGGATGGATGCGATGCTGTCGGAATTGGCGAAGGGTTCGGTCGTTGGAGCGCTAGCGCTGGGTTTGTACCTGAGCGAGGCATCGGCCGAGCTCGGTCACGGCGGCGTCGCTTCAGCACTCCGGTCTGCAGCGAGCGCTGCTTCTTCGGGTTCCGGAGGATTGGGCGGCGCTGGCGGGAGCCCGGGATTGGGGGGTAGTGGTGGCGGAGGTGGAACCGGTGGCAGTGGTCGCCTCCCCGGAATGGGTGGCAGCGGTGGGACAGATGGAAAAGGTGGTGCTGGTGGAACACCGGTGCGCTGAGCGTTGGCATCGTCAATTGGTTGCTGAAGTCAGCCCAAACTCGAGCAGTAGGATTGGTGTGGGTTCACGCTACGAGAATGCGAATGCTTCGGCGCAATGAACGCCATGTTGTGGGCGCGAAGACTTAACTCGCGATCGAAGCGCACGCGCTTCGTGCTGCGCCCAGCGTGACCGTAATGGTCCCCGATGACCACTACACGCAGGCCGTCCAAGCCTTCACCACCGTGTCCGCCGGGCCCCACCGGTCCGCGAGGACCGAAAGGTGCAATAGGGCCTGCCGGTCTGACGGGTCCGACTGGCCCCAAGGGTGCAACGGGCCCCATCGGTCCCGAGGGTCCGATGGGGCCAGCGGGTGCAACGGGAACGGCTGGCGCCCAGGGAGCGTCGGGTCTGGATGGAGCTCCAGGTGCAGCGGGCCCTCGCGGGGACACGGGCCCAGCGGGCGCCGAAGGATCACCGGGAGCAGCAGGAGCGCCGGGTTCGAAGGGTGACACAGGTCCAGCGGGCGCTGATGGATCACCCGGAGCAGTTGGAGCGCCGGGTCCCAAGGGAGACACCGGTCCAACCGGTGCTGATGGATCACCTGGAACAGTAGGCGCGACAGGCCCCAAGGGAGATACGGGTCCCGCCGGCGCCGATGGCGCGATGGGCTCCACCGGACCCGCCGGGGCAGAGGGAGCGACGGGCCCGTTGGGTCAGCCCGGCGCACCCGGAGCGATGGGCGCCGATGGTGCGACGGGCCCCACGGGTCCCGCCGGTGTGATCGCTAGCTACAGGATGGCGGTTGAAAACGACCAGGGCATGGTGGGCACGACCATCAGCGGTACGTATCAGGCTACGCCGACGCCCGCCGCGCTGGTGGTGCCGGCCGCACCCGCGGGCACGTATCTGCTCACGTGGTACGCGGAGGTGATGCGCACCACGGCCGGCGGCGGGAGCTACATCTTTGCCCGGCTGCGCGACGTCACGATGTCGACCACGCGCGGTTTCTTGCGCGATGGCTCGGGCGTCGAAAATGGACCGCCCGGTGCGATGCCCACCGATACCGATCTCTTCCTGAGCGGGGACATCTTGCCCTTTTCGGGATCTGTCGTGGTCACGCTCCCCGCTGGCGCGCAGACTTACCGGCTCGAATATGCCCTGTCGACGTGTGCGAGTGCGTCGGAAGCCGTGCGCGCTCGCCGGCAACGCATAACCCTGTTGCGCCTCGAATGAGGCTCGCCCGGCCGCCGATCAAAGCCGGCTGATACGCTGGCCGAGCGCAGAATATTCCCTGGGTCCGGGATCGGTTTGCCAAAAAAGCGAGCTCCTCGCAAATCGTCAGAGCCGAGGGACGGGATCTCGCTCGGGCAGCGTTGGATTCGTGGATGGCAAACGAACTCGTTCGGCGACGAGCGGTTCATCTACGAAGGACTCGATCATGAAGAAAGCTTCGTTGTTGGCGTTGGGTGTGGGGTTTCTCGCGGTGAGCGGCGTGGCCGTGGCGCATTCAGAGGCGGACTGCGGCCAAGGCAAGGGCGATGGCAAAGGCATGGGTCGCGGTGGCCCGCGCTTCGAACAACTCGACAAGGACTCCAACGGCAAGGTCTCGCTCGATGAGCTATCCCGTTCGAAGGACGAATGGCTGACGCGCTTCGACGCCAACAAGGACGGCGTCGTCACCGAGCCGGAGCTCGAGGCCCAGCGCGCGGCAAAGCAGACCGAGCGGCGCGAGCGCATCTTCGCAAAGCGTGACAACAACAAGGACGGGAAGCTGAGCCTTGCTGAAGCCAAGGGGCCGCCCCATTTCTTCGACCGCGCAGACGCGAATAAGGACGGCGATGTCACCAAGGAAGAGCTCTCGGCTGCCCTCGGCGCGATGGGCAAGGGACGCACGCCCCAAGAGCACACATTTGGTGCGATGGATACAAATGCCGACCGCCGGCTGACTCGTGATGAGGCTCGAGCCGGCGCAGCGCGCATGCTGCAGCGCCTGGACACAGATGGTGACAAGGGGCTCACCCGCGAGGAACTCGTGCGCCGCGGCAGAGGTCATGGGCCTCGGCACGACGGCGGCAAACACGGCCCGCGCGGCGAGGGTGGGAGAGGCACTCCCAGCCAAAACGGGACGGTGAAGTCCTGATCTCTACGGGGACAGCCGGCTCGGGCGAAATGTCCGAGCCCGAGCCGATGCGGCACGGACCGTCGCGTGCGCGAGGAACAGTCGGCGTGCGGAAGTGGGTCTGAGCCCCAAATCGGAACCGGGTCGCCACCCCCGTGGGTGTTAACCAACGTTAAAGGCGGAGTGGGGAAATCCGATCAATGACTTGATGAAGCAGAGCACGAGACGGGTACTCGCCGCGCTGACGGGCCTGAGCACATTGGGCTTGGTCGGCTGCGGGAACCCAAGGGACGGGCTTTCGCCGCGTGTTTCCAATCTGGCTACCGAAACGGGCCGTGTCTCACTCGCGCTGAGCGTGAGCGACGAAAACGGCGAACCGGTGGCGCTCAATAAGAAGACGACGACCGCCGAGGTCGAGGCGCGCGACGCGAGTGGCCGCTGGCAAGTGCTGCGTGACGTGACGCTCGCGTTCCAGGG
>JAYWEH010000553.1:0-3424 GCA_043780025.1 Deltaproteobacteria bacterium | reverse complement strand
CCACCGAGATCACGTACCTCTACGGCTTCCGGTATGGGGTGGGCTTCGTGCAGTCGCCGGACAATCTGGGTCCGACCGGCGGCCACATCGGTTTCGGCGTATTGGCGAACGGCTTCTCCGCCGGCTTCGTTTACACGACGCCGCAGGTGGCTGGCTTTCAGCTCGCCGCGGGCGTGTATGACCCGTCGGGCCTCGCCGGCTCACCCTGGGAGCGTACGATGTATCCGCGACCCGAAGGTGAGCTCACGTACGATCGCGATTTCGGCTTCGGGCTCGTGCATCTGTTTTTCAACGCGGCCTGGCAGAAGATCCAGGAGCGCAACAACACCCGCGACGTCACCGTGTCGGGCCTCGGCTACGGTGGCCGCATCGAGCTCGGCCCCGTGCACCTAGGGCTCGCGGCGCATACCGGCACCGGGCTCGGCGTCAGCTACGCCTTCGAGCCTTCGGATGCCACCTATGGCGAACCGCAGCAGAACTCGGAGCTACGGTCATTTGATGGCTATTATGGGCAATTGCAGGTGGCGTTAGGCAAGATCGACCTGCAGACGGGCATAGGCATCACGCGGGTCAAACCGCTAGTCTACGACCGAGTCGACTTCATCGACAACGACGCGGACCCGGCCACGGCGCCGCTGAACGACGACGCAGACCCCACGGAAAATGACCCACTCACCATCAACCTCCTCAAACATCAGTTCGGGGTTTCGGCGGGCGTCGCCTACCATATCTCTGACCACCTGCACTTTGGCGCCGATTATTTCCGGGCCGACTTTCGCTGGCAGCTCGCCGGGCAAAAGCAGATTTTGAACTTCTTCAATGCCGGGCTGACGTTCGAGTGGTGAACGAGAACCCATTTTACAGGGAGCGTTTCATGCAGAAGAACATAGCCAGCAGCCTGTGCTTCTCGGAGCGGTACCAGTGGGGGCGGTATCAGTTGGCAGTGTGTCTTGCCACCCTGGGTAGCGCGTGCAAGTCGAGTGAGCAGAAACCCGATCCGGCGCCCCGCGCCAGCACCAGTGTCGAATCACTGGCGGCTCCACCCGCCACACCAACGGCCGCGCCAGACCCGAAGGCAAAGCCGCTCGCGGTCGAGAAGGAAGTCTACGGCGATCTGCAGGGCCAGGCCGTCGAACGCTACACGCTGACCAACAAGCACGGCTTGAAACTCGAGGTGATCAGCTACGGGGCGATCATCACCGAGCTGCATGTTCCGGATCGCGACGGCAAGTTCGCCGACATCGTGCTGGGTTTTGACGAGCTCGAGGACTACGTGAAGGGGAGCCCCTATTTCGGCGCCACCGTCGGGCGCGTGGCGAACCGCATCAAGAATGCGAGGTTCGAGCTCGAAGGCAAGAAGTACAAACTCGCCGCCAACGACGCCCCGCATCACTTGCACGGCGGCACAAAAGGTTGGGACAAGGTCGTGTGGAACGCACAACCCCTCGAAACCACGAGTGGTGCGGCGTTGAAGCTCATTTACGTTTCGAAGGACGGCGAAGAAGGTTACCCCGGGACCGTGACGGCGGAGACCACGTACGCGCTCACGGACGATAACGAGCTCCGGGTTGCCATGCGCGCGAGCACCGACAAGACGACACTCGTCAACATGGCACACCACAGCTACTGGAACCTCGGCGGCCACGGCTCGGGCCCAGTCAGTGGGCACACGCTCCAGCTCTTCGCGTCGCAGTACACGCCGGCAACAGGGCTCGTCCCGAGCGGCAGCGTGGCCGCGGTGGCCGGCACCCCTTTCGATTTCACCACGCCGAAGGCCATCGGCAAGGACCTCGCCGCCGCGGGGGGAAAGCCGGTCGGCTTCGATCACAACTGGGTCGTGGACGGAGAGCCGCATGCCCTGCGCACGGCGGCGCGCCTGGCGGATCCCAAGTCGGGTCGGGTGATGACCGTCGAGTCGGACCAGCCGGGCATTCAGTTCTATTCAGGCAATTTTCTGGACGGTACGGCTGTGGGCAAGGGCGAAACCCCCTACGCCCAATACACGGGCCTGTGCCTCGAGACGCAAAAGTTCCCGAACTCCGTCAATGTCCCGGCCTGGCAGAAAGAGGTCGTCCTCAGGCCGGGTCAGAGCTACGAACACACGATGGTCCACCGTTTCTCGGTAGAGTGATCACCGAAAGGCAGCCGTGGAATGAAGGACAAATTGCAGTGGGGTGTGATCGGCACAGGCGGCATCGCCAGCGACTTTGTGCAGGCTCTGAGCGCCTCGCAGCGCTGTCGCGTGGTCAACGTCGTGGGGTCCAGCGCGGACAAGGGCCGCGCATTCGCGGAGCGCTGGCGTCTGCCTAGGGCGGCTGGCACGCTCGAGGAGCTGCTCGCTGATCCCGCGGTGGAGGCTGTGTATGTGGCGTCCCCGCATCCTTCACACGAGGCACAGGCTCTGGCGGCTATCGCCGCCCGCAAGGCGGTCCTGTGTGAGAAGCCGATGACTCTGGACGCCCCGGGTACGGAGCGGCTCGTCTCCGCTGCGCGCGAGCAGGGCGTGTTCTTGATGGAAGCGTTCATGTACCGCTGCCACCCCGTCGTGCGAGAACTGCTGGCTCGGCTCGGGGACGGCGTCATCGGTGCCGTTCGTCATGTCCGCGCCGACTTCGCCTTCCGCGTGCCGCGCGATCCGCGCGGGCGCCTGTTCAATGTCGAGCTCGGTGGCGGCGGCATCCTCGACGTGGGTGGCTACCCGATCTCGTTCGCGCGCTTGATCGCAGGCCTCGTGGAGAGAGCACCGTTTGCCGAGCCGCGAGCGTTCGAGGCGGTCGGGTGTATCGGTCCCACTGGCGCCGACGAGTTCAGCACGGCGCTCCTCAGTTTTGCCAGCGGGTTTTCGGCGCAGGCCACCTGCGGTGTGTTTCACGACGTCGGAAGCACGGCAGTC
Organism: Deltaproteobacteria bacterium; assembly: GCA_043780025.1. GTDB lineage: Bacteria > Myxococcota_A > Polyangia > Polyangiales > Polyangiaceae > SZUA-265. The sequence continues at coordinate 531 of JAYWEH010000553.1, read as the reverse complement.
GTGTTCGGCGAAGGCGGCAAGATCGTGCTGCCGCATCCCTGGATTCCGGATGGTGGGCGCCAGGGGCTCGATAGCCGCTTCATCATCCATCGGGACGGGCGCGAGCCCGAAGAGGTGCGCGTTCGCACGCAGCTGCCGGTGTACGCGATCCAGGCGGAGCTCGTGGCGGAGTCCCTGCCCAAACTCGAGGCGGCCTCTCCCGCGATGAGCTGGGCAGACAGTCTGGGCAACATGCGAGCCCTCGACCGCTGGCGCGCCAAGCTCGAGCAAACCGTACCGACCTCCTGAGGAGATCGGGCTTCCTGAAAAGATCGATCGAGGACGGCAGCGTTGCGCCGCGCGGCGGGCAAGAATGCTCAATTCTTTTTTGAACCATTTTTGATGGCACGTTGCCGAGGGTCCGAGCGCGCGCTGTGAACTGCCAGGGCGAGCGCCTTGATCGGCTACCGACAATGCACTATATCTGTTGGATGCTCGCCCGGTTGGCGCTCACGCGTCGCGGTGGTGTGCCCTTCTGGTGCTTTCCCAAGG
>JAYWEH010000552.1:0-18914 GCA_043780025.1 Deltaproteobacteria bacterium | reverse complement strand
AACCGTCACGCCTGAAAGAATCGCTTGACGCGCTCGAGCAACTGCAGGCTGCGGCGCTCCCCGTCCCCGTCGCCGTTGGCCTCCGACATGGCCTTGGCCAGCTCGGTCAAGCGCGTGGCAAGCTTTGTAGTGACACGCTCCGCAATCGACGGGTCAATTTGAGAAGCCGCTCGAAAGGCCGCCGCAGAGATCACCAATAGCGCGCATTCCGTCTCCGCGACCACCGTGGCCGTGCGCTGCTCGTCGCGCAGGAGCGCCGCTTCACCAAAAAAATGTCCGGCACCCAGAGCCGCAATCAAGGTGCGCGGGCTGCTTTCACGAGCGACAAAAACCTGCACCCGGCCGCGTTCGATCACGAACAGATCGCTGCCGCTCTCGCCTTCGACGACAATCAGCTCCCCGGGTCCGTACAGCGCGCTCGAGGTACCGCGGGCCAAGTGTTCGAGCACCTCCGCGCTCACCCCCGCAAGGAAATCCACCGCGGCGAGCCGCTGCTCCAGCGCGGGGTAGATCGCCGCGCGGGTCGAATCCGACAGCGAATTGGCAGAGCCGCCGTGCGGCACTGCTTCGACTCGCGAGCGCGGCAGCGGCAGCTCGATGCTCTCGCGCCGGAGCCCGTACCAGAGCCGCTTGCGCAGCTCACCGTCGATCGGCTCGATGCTGGCAAAATCGTCGACGTAGTAGCGAACCACATACGTGATGCCGCGTTCCACAAAAGCACCCGTGAGTACGCTGGGAGGCGGCGTGCCGAGCACACCGGGTAGGTTCGCGAGCGCGCCGATCACGACGTCCTGCACGCGTTGCGGGGGCACCCAATCGGGCAGGATCAACGTCGTGGTGTGCCTCATCAGCGTCGTCGGGCGGGAATAGTTGCGCAGCGGGGCCTTCGCGATCACGCCGTTCGGCACGATCAGCTCGACCTCGCTGATGCTCACGAGGCGAGTGGCACGCCAGTTGATCTCCGTCACGCGCCCGATGCCGTCTGGGCCCTCGCCGAACTGGAGCCAGTCGCCGACCGAAAACGGTGGCTGGGCCTGCAACGAAAGACCCGCAAACAGGTTGCCCAGCGTCTCTTGCAGGGACAAACCGATGACGGCCGTCAAGAGCGCGGAGGTGGCGAGCAAGCTCCCGGGCTCGACCCCCGCCGCGCGCAGCGAAAGCAGCGCCACCGCAAAATAAAGGAAGCCCTGCAGCACGTCACGCAAGATGCGTGGCCACGGCCGAGTGAGCCGACGCGCGAGCAGAGATTGCACGGCGAGCAAGAAGGCGCTGCGCGCCATCGAACCGAACAGCGCAAACGTGGAGATGAAACTCCACACGCGCGCGTCCATGGTAACCGGATCGGTGCGCGCCTCCACCCAGCTCGCCAGCCCGTGCAGGATGAGCAGCAACAGAGGGCCGCGCCCGAGGCGGCGTTCGCCGGTCGGCAACGCAGCGAACGTGAGCAGCGTGAGCAGCGCTGCCAGTCCAACGCCGAAAATGCTCGGGCCGAGCGGGGTTCGATCGAGCCAGTCCACTCCAGCCTCGCGGCGAGCCTAACTCGAGGACGGGCGCGGAATCACGCGCACACGCGTCAACGGCGCAGCTCGGGGTTCAAGCGGCGTGCCGGGCAGCAGCGGAAACAAAACGCGGCACGGGCTCACTGTCGTGCTCCGCTCGCGGTGGGCGGAGAGCGCACCCGAGCGCCAGACCCGACCACGTGAGCCGCAGCCGCCGCACATCGACCCAGCCCTGGCGGTCCAGGTCCCGCAGGGTTCGCAGGGTGGCGTACAGGTTCAGCGCGCAGCGCTCAGACAAGCTTAAAATATCAATTGTTTCGTTATTTTGGCTGCACTCCAGCAGAGCCAGGAGCACACGCCGTGCGGCTTTGGACGGGTTCATCCGTTCAGGGTTAATCCAACCGCTGAAAGCGCGTCCAGTTTTTGACAGATGTTCAGGTGTCGGCGTTCGCATAGCCGAGTTCGGCCAGCTGGCGGGGGACATTCCGCCAGCGTTCGGTCACGCGCACGAACAGGGTGAGATGCACCGCGCCACCGGTGAGCTCAGCCAGGCGCTGCCGGGCCGCCGTACCGATGTCGCGAACGTGTTCGCCACCGCGCCCAACCAGGATGCTGCGTTGGCCCGGCTTCTCGACGTGAAGGGTGGCTGCCACGTGCAGGCCACTGGTGCGCTCCTCGATGCTATCCAGCGTCACCGCCACGGCGTGCGGCACCTCGCGGCTGGCCCTGGCCAAGACCTGTTCGCGGATGTACTCCCGAGCGAAAAACGCCACCGGGCGATTGGTGATCTCGTCCGCCTTGAACGGCGCCGCGCGCTCCGGCAGCAGCGCGGCCGCCTCGCTGAGCACGCGATCCACGCCGTCGCCCGTGAGGGCGCTGATGGGAATGATGGCCCGGAAATCACGCAGCTGATTCAGCGCCGAAAGGAAGGGCAAGAGCTTGGTTTTGTCCCTCAGCCGATCGATCTTGTTGACGACGAGCAGGGTCGGCAGCTCCGCGGGCACCATCTCGAGCAACTCCGCGTCGCTGCGCTCCTGCGCGCTCGGTCGGCTGTTGCCCCGACCCTTCGACTCCGCCTTGCGCACATCACCGCGCTTGCTCATCTGAAAGATGTCCGTGACGAAGAGCGCCAGGTCCGCGCTCTGCAAGCTGTCGGTTGCGTGCTGGTTCATCCGGCGGCCCAGCTCATTGCGGGCCCGATGCAGACCCGGGGTATCCAGGAAAGCCAGTTGCGCGTCGCCGCTATTGACCACGCCGAGCAGCGCGTCCCGGGTCGTCTGCGGCAGCGGCGAGACGATGGCCAGCGGCATGCCGAGGGCGCTGTTCAGAAACGTAGATTTGCCGACGTTGCTGCGGCCAAAGATCGCGATGCTGCCGTAACGCATGAGAGCCGAGCGGCGGTCTAGCAAGAAGCCGCGCGCCGCGTCGAGCGTGGATGCGCTTTGTCGGGCTGCTGCCTCGCGAAAACCGCTGCGGGAGGAAAGACGCCCTTCGCGAATTTCCCTTCGCCTGGATGGACTTCGCGTATTAGTGTCCCCCCATTCCGAACCAGATTTTGGCCCTTTTTCCGCGCACCTCGGCCGGCGAAAGCCCGTGGCCAGCGCGCCGGACGTGGGTGTGGCCTGCCGGCGCCGCACTGCTCGTCGGCGCTTGCAGCCTGCTGTTGCCCCTCGGCTGGTCGGGTCTCTGGGCTCCCTACGAGCTGGAAATGGCGGAGTTCTCGCGCCGCATCGCGATTGCGTTGCACGGCGCCGCGGAGCTCACGGTCGCGGGAGCGAACGACAAAGTGCCGACGCTCAGCGAGCTCGGGCGCGGCCAACTGCCGTTTTCTTCCGTGGCGATCGGTTTCCAGCTCTTCGGGCTCAGCGACTGGGGCGGACGCCTGCCGCTGGCGCTTTGGGCCCTGCTCGGTCTGGGCGCGACCTATTTGCTGGTCTGGCGTTTGCGTGATCACGTCGCGGCCGCCTACGCGGTCGTCGGGCTCGCCACGACCCCGCTGTATTTCTTGCACGCACGCACCTTGATCGGTGATGGCGTCACACTCGCCGCGAATGCCATTGCCACGGCGGGCCTGGCTCTCGGCACGTTCTACCCGACGCAGGCGCGCTGGGCACGGCCGGGCTTCGTCGGTCTCGGGTTGCTCGGTCTGCTCGCGGGGTTTGGATCGAGAGGTGCACTGCTCGGCGTGTGTAGCCCGAGCTTGGGCGTGGGACTCGCGTGGCTGATCTGGCGGGGGAGCGGGCGCAGCTGCCCGAGCCCTGCGAGCAATCGCTTCGGTTGGATGAGCCTCACGCTAGGCACACTCGCGCTCGGCGCCGGCGTGGCGGTCTTGATCTGGGGCTCACCTGCCTTTTACCTGGAAGTGCTCGGTGCACGGCAAGATCTCGCTGCGAAGCTGCCCACGCACGACGCCGTGTTGCACCAGCTCGGCTTCGGGCTTTTTCCGTGGAGCGCAGTAGCGCCCTTCGCACTCGGGTTGAGCCTCCGCCCGAGCGGGAGTGACCGCCCCGACGCCGCGCTCCGGCTGTGCCTGATCAACGTCTTCCTCGTCGCTTTCGCGCTGCACGGCCTGAGCGCGCCCTTCGTCGGGCCGACGCCGTTTGTCGGTACGTTCGCGATCATCGCACTGCTCGGCCTCGCCTTCCGCGACGCGGAGACTCACGCGATCAGTACCCGCCTCCTCGGGCTCGGCACGGCCGCCCTCGCGATCGTGTTCTACGCGGATCTGCGCGGCCAACCTGAGCAATCTTTGGGCGCATTCGCGCTCGAAGGCGCCACGTTTCCTCAGAGCTTCGCCGCCGATGCCAAGGCGTGGCTGAAATACACGAGCCTGCTTCTGATCTGCCTCGTGACGTTGGCTCTCGCGGAGCTTCCCGATCGGCCGAGCCCGGCTCCATGGGACCCCGCGAGCGAACACATGCGTTGGCTCTCGCGCGTAAAAAACGGTTGGAAGAGGCGCCTACCCTTGCTCTTGGCCGGGCTGACCTTGCTGCTCGGTTTCGTGCCGCTCGTGCGCTTCGCGCAGGCGCGGGGCGTGAACGTACCTGGTGTGGCCTCACTCGAAGCGCTGCCCCGGCTCGCTGGTTATGCCTTCCTGCTGGTTCCGCTCGGCGTCGTCGCGCCGCTCGGGTTCCTGTCGGTGCGGGACGCCGTTGCGCGGCTCTTGCACTGGCTGCCGCTCCCGCGGCCCCGGCTGGCTTGGATCGGCTTCACCGCCGGTGGGCTCGCCTTGAGCCTCGGCTATTATCCGGCACTCGCGGCGCATCTGTCGCCACGGGATGTCTTCGACACCTATCGGCGAAAGGCCGGCTCGGGGGAGGCGCTCGCCGTATTAGGCCAAGCGGCACAGGTGGCCCCCTATTACGCGGGCGGGGTGGTGCACACGCCGAGCTCCGCGCGCGCCGGCCTCGATTGGCTGATGGAGGCTCCCGAACAACGCCGCTGGCTCGTGTTTGGCTCCCGAGATCTCGGTCAGCTCAACCATCTCTACCGGCAGCAAACAAAGCCGCCGGAGAACCTGCCCATTTTCGATGCGACCTCCAGCGAGGTCTTCCTGGCTTCAAACCGGCTCGCTGGCGATGAGCGGAACGAAAATCCGCTGGCCCGTTGGGTGTCCAATGAACGCCCGACGCCGCAGCACCCACTCGACGCCGATCTGAACGGGCAATTGCGCTGTCTGGGCTGGTCCATCGTGGACCGCGACGGCCGACCCATGAACGAGATCGAGGCGGGGCGCCCGTATGAGTTTCAGATTCACTGGGAAGTCACCGCGCCGATCGCCGGCAACTGGCAAACGTTCATCCATATCGACGGAGGGCGGCGGCGATTCAACGGGGACCACGACACGCTGCAAGGGAAGTATCCGTTCCGCTTTTGGCAGAAAGGTGACTTCATGACGGACGTGCATCCGATCGAGCTGGAGCCACATTTCAGCGGCCTCACCTACCAAGTCTATTTCGGATTATTTTCGGGCGACAAGCGCCTGGCCGTGAAGAGCGGGCGCCACCATGACGATCGCCTCAGCGCCGGTAACCTCGTCGTGCGGTAGTAGCGCGGCCCCTTCCGCTGTCGTCGACGTACGTGTAGGCGAAGACGTCCGGCGGCTGGGCGATCCACACGAATAGATTTTGCGCGCTGAGCCCGCTGACGCGAGCGCCGTTCCAGGACACCGTGCCGGAGACGCTGGCGGTCCCGCGAGCAGAGTGTGAGGAAGTTGCGGAAAGCGTGCGCGACGTGCTCGAGCCGGTGCCGTTCGATGCGCCGGAGGCGCTGAGGCTGCTGGGCGCCGAGGCGTCGGAGTGCCGCCTGTTGCCGACCTCGCACGGCACAGACGGCTATTAGCTCGCGAGTTTTGTGCGAAGGCGTGAGGAGTGAGGGCCGGGCTCACGCCTTCGCGGCAACTCACGGCATATCGGGGCGGAGGGCGCTCCGGCGCCGTTGGAGCGTCGGAGTCGTCGCCATCATCGCGCGCTCAGTCCGACAGCGTTGCCCGGTAAACACTCGGCACTCCGTCGCAGGTGCCGGCGCCGAGGATGACTTGACCGTCGGCGGAGACGGCCAGGGGCGCTGTCAGCTGCCAGCCGCTCATATCCACACGGCGCTCGGCGAACGCGTCCGCGAGCAGTCGAAAGCCAGCGCTCTCCGACCAGACGAAGGCGTCTCCGACGTCGCTTCCGTTCAGGACGTAGCCTGCTATCACGCTGCCGCTCGCGTCGATCGCGCGCACGACTGTCTGACGCGTTTCGTCGAGCAATACCGTGCCCGAAGCTTCCGTCCAACGGAAGGCTCGATGCGTCGTTCGATCATCGCCCGCGCCGGATGTGCCGATGACGGCGCTGCCGTCGTCGCTGAGCCACAGGCGATAGATGGGGCTGAAGTCGGCCAGCAAGTAACCTGCCACACCCGGTGCGATGACGACCATTCCCGACTCGGCAGTCCAGCGGAAGACTCCGATGCGGTCGTCCTGCGAGACCATTGCGTCGAACGTGAACCCGGCTACCACGGTGCCGGCTCGGTTCACGGCCATCGCTTCGGCGCCGCTGATTCCATCAGGGCGAGGCCCGAGCGGCGCGATCCCCTCGCTCGTCCAGCGAATGGCTTCGGTCGTTCGCTCTTGGCCGTCGACCAGCGTGTTCTGTCCGACGACCACGCTCGCGTCCGGCGTCATCGCGTTGGGGTAATGCACGCTAATGGGCTGGCCAAAGATGGCGGGCCAGAGTTGCGTCTCGCCGCTGCTCCGAGTCAGAAAGCCCTCCTGGAACACGATGTGCTCCAAGATCGTCTCGCCGTCCTCGCTCAATGCGACGGCGGTGCGGCCCGCGTTGGAGGTGCTTCCGTCCGAGCGCCATAGGCGGCGAGGGCCACTCTCGGAGTCATTGGAGCTCGCCATGAGCACGCGCGTGCCGTCCGCGCTCATACCGACCACGACGCCGCCCGGCAAGCGCTCCGCCCCGGCGCCCTGAGTCCAGCGAAAGGTGTCTACGCCGCCGTCGTCGCCCAGGAGGTCGAAAGCGGCGAAGCTCGCGTCCGCAGAGAGGAATCCGCGCACATCGGCGCGCCCTCCGCAGGCAATCGGCATGAGGCTTGGAGATGATGCGCAGTTGCACGTCGAGAGCTGCAGCGCGCAGCGCGCCGTTGCGTCCGCGCTCTGGCAGGCCCCGCCGCAATCCACACCCTGCTCGTCGCCATTCTGAATGCCGTCGTCGCAGGCTGCATTCTGGCAGACGAGATTGCGGCAAACTTTGGTGCCGCAATCCTCGTGGCTCGAGCAAGCCGATGGGGCAGGGCAAGCAGCGCAAGCGCCGCCGCAGTCGATGTCGGTCTCGTTACCGTTGCGCACGCCGTCGTCGCAGGCGCTCGGATCGTCGCTGCCGCCGCTGCCGCCCTGGTTGCCGCCGCCCTGCTGCACCGATGTGCCGCCGTCGCCTCCGGAGCCGCCCTGCTCGCTGCCACCGATGCCGGCCTCGAGCACGTCGAGCTGTCCGTTGCACGCGGCGAGCATGAGGGCGAGGCTCGTCAGGATGTATGTCTCGGGTCGATGATTGATTAAGGTCATGAGTGTTGTCTCCGTTCGCCTCATGTCCAGCGCTCTGCGAACTGATCACTCGCTTGGAGGTGATGCACGTTTCGGAGCCGTAGCGGCGCGAAGGAAGGTTTGGGCGCGCTCGCTGAGCGGGCTGTCGGGTTGTTCCGCGATGAACCGCTCGGCGAGCGTGGCTGCTTCGTCGTGACGTCCCAGCGCGCGCAAAGCGTCGAGCCGCAGCAGCGTGGCTTCGGCGCCGAGAGCGCTCCTCGTGCTCTCGAACGGCTGGAGCAGCTCGAGCGCTCGTGCCACCTGACCTGCTCGCAGCGCCTCACGCGCGCGCTTGAGTCGCTCGATCTCGCCGGCGAGGCTCGTCGGCTCCGCCCCTTCGTTACTCGGAGGCATTGTCGTAGGGGCCTTTCCCGCCTCGGGCTGAGCCAGCTTGCTCTGAGTCACGCTGGCTTTCGGGGCGCGCGCGCGCGCAGCGTCCCTAGCCAGCTCGGACGGTTTCGCGGGTCCACGCTCCGAGTTGCTGGGAGCCGCTGGGGTAGCAGCGGGCCTCGTGACGTCGCGCGCCGGGTCGCGCCCGAGCATCTCCGGTGAGATGGCCACGTCGGAGTGCGATCGAGGCTGCGCGAGCCAGAACAATCCTGCGCCAGAGGCCAGCACGATGGCGGCCAGGAGCCAACGGGCGGCGCGTGGCTCGGGTCTCATCGCACGTCCCTCCAAGCCAACCCGCGCGATCACCCGAGGCTCGAGCTCCGAGTCCGGACGCTCCGCGCGAGCTGCCTGGAACAGCTCGCGGCTCAGCTCATCGAGGTGTTCATCCGTCATTTCGAGCTCTCCCGAAAAGGGCGCGAGGCTTGGCGCTTTGCGAGCTCGCTCTTGAAAGCCTCTCGCGCCCTGCGCAGGCGCGAGGCGGCCGTGCCCGTGGGGATGTCCTCGAGCTCGGCGATTTCGGCGAGCGTGAGGCTCTCGATCTCGGCGAGGACCAGCACTCGTGCGAGCATCGGTGTGAGCTTGGCCAAGATCTCGTCGAGCACGCTGCGAGCCCGACGTTGCGCGACGAGCTCGTCCGGCGCTGGATCGGGGCTGACGGCGCTTGCAGCCGAGTCATCCAGCGCCTCGCGCCGGCGCTCGAGCCCGCGCCGCGCGTTAGCGGCGACCCGCAGCGCCGTTCCGTAAAGGAACTTGTGCAGCTTGAGCGGTTCAATCTCGCCTGCACGCCGCGCCGCCACGAGGAAGACCTGCTGCGCGGCGTCGTCCGCGTCGGCGGGCGATAGACCCAAGCGACGCAGCAGGCGCCAAACGAAGGGCAGCTGGGCCCGCACCATGACCGTAAAATCGAGCGCTGGATTGTTCGGGCTTGCAACGGACGGAGGTTCCACAGGGTAGGGGTCATTCGAGCTCGAGTCGTGCGCGAGGGCACTTTGAAGGTCCTCTTCTTTCGGCTGCTCGAGCCGTTCGGAGGCCGACCTCATCAGGAGGCCATGTCCAGTGCTGCCTGGCTTGATCACTGAAATCTGAGGCTCACGGACGCCAGACGAGCCCTAGGGCCGCCTGAAGGCCGATCGGGGCGGCACGGTGCAACGTGTCTCCTCCGGGCTCACCGACGCGATATCGCACGAACGGCACCAGTGCTCCAATTTGGCTCTCGAGGGCCAACCTCGAGTCCTCGGGCCAGGTTACCCGCACATGCCCGACACCCGCGCCCCAAAATCCTGCGTCACTCCCAGCTCGCTCTCCTTCGGTCTTCGAAGATACCAGACCGAGATCCACCCCTGCGCAGGGCTCGAGTCCGAAAGGACCGAGCCGCCGCGACCACGGACACGCTTCCGTGCGCACGACGACGATCCCGATCTCGAACGGGACACTCTGCGTGTCGCCGCTGCCAAAGGCTCCGCGCAGCGTGGCGCGTACGGTAAAGTGTGTCTGGCTCGGGCGGAGCGCCGCAAACATGAGCACCCCGGACATCAGCCCCGGCGCGCTGCCGGTCTCGATGCTGGCAGTCACGCCAAAGGCGAATGCGCTTCGCCCGGGTTCCGGCGGGGGCTGATCCACAGGAGTCGAAGCGGGGCGCGGCGGTTCGGGCGCGAGCGCGCGCGTGACCTCGACGCTGCTCGCTTCGGTGGCTCGGGCTTCCGGCGGCGCGGCGCTCGGACTCAGCGCGAGCTCGAGACTCAAGGCCAGAGCTTCGGCGACCTCATCGCAGCGTACCGCGTCGAGCTCACGGATCGCGACCGTTCCGCGCGCGGTCTGCCGCTCGAGCCGTCCCGAGCTCTGTTCGGCTCGGGTGGCGAGCGTGACAACGAAATCGACCTGATCCCCGACGTTGGCGAGCGCCGCGCTGCGACCGAGCTCGTGCAGGCGCGCGACGAACGCCGCGCCCTCGGGGCACCCCTCTGAGCTACGATACCAGATTCGCACGGCGGGCTCGTCAGCGAGCGCCGGTGCGACGCTGCCGAGCACCGCCGCAACGGCCATCGCCTGTGTACTCCTCAGGCGGTGCACCGCGCGAAGCTTAGTCGAGGACGCCGCGACCCGGCGGCTTTTCCGCTCCTCCCTGACGGACTGCCACCTCCGGGCCGCGAAGCTTCGCGGTCCCCTGCACGCGACGGAAAGCTCGAGGTGGTGACGACCCGGAACTCTTTCTCCACGTATTTCTGCAGGGGCTTGCCCGAGCATCCGCAGGGGTGCTGGCTGAAGCTCTTCAGGTGCCGCTGGATGACGCGATAGAGGAGGGTCTGCTCCGGCGGCGCTGCTGGTGGCTCTTCGCTGCGGCTTCGGGCACGACGCCCGGGGCTCAGCGAGCCGGACAGGCGGCGATGTAGGCAACTGGCCGGCTCTAAAATGTGTCGGCCGGTCGCCGTTTCAATTCGAAACCGTGACAGCAGACAAATCAACGATATCCCGGGAGTCGGGAGCGCTCGAGCAAAAAGGCGCCCGGACGTCACGCCAGAGGAGTGGTAGGTACGGCTGATGGACTCTGGAGACGCTAGCGCAGCCAATCGCCGGCTAACGGATCGCATCGACGTCTCCTGGGACGTCGACTGTGAAACGGAAGACAATTTCCTGTATGCGTCCATCCGCAACGTCTCTGCACTGGGCATCTTCGTCCTGACGCGAGAACCGCTCGAGGTCGGCACCTCCCTGGTGTTGCGTTTCTCCTCACCGGGCTCCAGCGCGCCGTTTGCGTTGAAGGGCACGGTCCAGTGGATTAACCCAGTGCGGGTGCTGGCCGAGAACCGCAACCCAGGAATGGGCATCTTGTTCGTCGACATCACTCCCGAAGATCGAGAGCGGTTGGTCGAGGCGGTCCGCACCATCGCGTACGTGCGCGATCAACCGAACTAGGGTCCGACTCGACGGGATAGCTCTGGGGACGGCGGCGGTTCGCCGGTGGCGTTACAGCCAGGCTGCATTGGGCCAGTCTGACTCGAAGTGAGCAGAACTGTCCACCGGCCGCGCTTCGCGCGGGCGAGAGCACATGTGAAGGTGCGCCGCGTGAACTGCCCTGCCCTGCCCCGTGCCGTTTCGAGCCTGATGTTCTGCGCCCTGACCGAGGGCGCTCTCGGCTGCAGCCTGATCAACAACCCCGACGCCCGCGTCAACCAGCTCGGCTACCTGCCGCATGCGCACAAGGTCGCCATCATCGAAAGCGCTGCCAGCGCTCCGCTCGACTGGCACGTGCAGGACGACGGCGGGCGGATCATCACGAGCGGCAAGACTGAGCGGCGTGGCCCCGACAAAGAGTCGGGCGACGAGGTGCACTGGGCGGACTTCTCCAAGTTGACTCAGCCAGGCAAGGGCTATCGTTTGGTGGTCGACGGCAGCGAGAGCTTCGCGTTCTCGGTGGACGCACGCGTGTACAAGCCGCTCAAGGACGGCGCGCTCGCCTATTTTTATCATAATCGCAGCGGTACTCCGATTGAGATCCCGTTCGCCGGGTCATGGCAATGGACACACGGCCCCGGACACATGAGCGACGCGGACGTGGGCTGCGTGAACGACTGCGGTTATCGGCTCAACGTGCTCGGGGGTTGGTATGACGCGGGCGATCACGGTAAATACGTAGTCAACGGCGGCATATCCGTGTGGACCCTGCTCAACCTCTACGAGCGCACAACGTACCTGGGGCGCGGCCCTGAGGCGCTCGGCGACGGTTCACAGAACATTCCGGAGTCGAAGAACGGCGTCTCCGACTTGCTGGACGAGACACGCTGGGAAATCGAGTTCCTGCTCTTGATGCAGGTGCCGCCGGGTCGAGAAAACTCGGGCATGGTGCACCACAAGATCCACGACAGCTCCTGGTCGACGTTGGGCCGAGTGCCGCCGGAAGTCTGGCAGGAGCGCTATCTGCACGCACCGAGCACCGCGGCCACCTTGAACCTGGCGGCCGTGGGCGCGCAATGCTTGCGCATTTGGCGCGACATCGATCCGGAATTTGCGGAGCGCTGCCGTGTCGGGGCGATTCGCGCGTGGAATGCGGCGCAGCGCTTCCCCAAGGTGTATGCCCCGCAATACGCCAACCAAGGCGGCGGCCCCTACGACGACACAGACGTGAGCGACGAGTTCTACTGGGCAGCGGCGGAGCTGTTCATCGCGCTGAAGACCCAGGAGCTACTCGACTTTCTGCAAGCCTCACCCCACCACCTGACCTTTCCGGGTGAAACCGGACATGAGCGCGTCAAGCACCCCACGGCCATGACCTGGCAAGCCACCGCGGCGCTCGGTGCGCTCTCGCTCTTGACGGTGCCCGACAGCTTGCCCGACGCCTCACAGCTCGGAGCCTTGCGCTCCAGGCTGCTCCAGGCCGCAGATAGCTACCTGGGCATCATCGCCGCCCAGGGCTATCGCGTCCCCATCCGTGTGGGCAGCAATGGTCACTACCCTTGGGGCTCGAACTCGCTCGTGGCCAACAACGCGCTGGTGATGGCCATCGCGCACGACCTCACGCATGAACAGAAGTACCTGGATGGCGTGGTCGACGGTGTCGACTATCTGCTCGGCAGAAATCCGCTCAACCTGTCGTACGTGAGCGGCTTCGGCGAAAACGCGTTCGAAAATCCACACCACCGTTTTTGGGCACATCAGAAGGTCAGCTCCTTTCCCAACCCGCCGCCCGGTGCCCTGGCGGGAGGGCCCAACTCACGCCTTCAGGATCCGACCTCGAGCCGGCTCAGCGGTTGCGCGCCACAACGCTGCTACGTCGATCACGTCGATGCTTGGTCGGTGAACGAGGTCGCCATCAACTGGAACGCCCCCTTGAGCTGGCTCGCCACATTTCTGGACGAGAAGGGGCTCGATGAGAAGGGGCTGGACGAAAAAGGGCCGGCTGAACAGGGCAACGCGTTAGCTCCGAACGCAACCGAGCGCAAAGCGCTGCCCCATGCTGACCCCGCCACGTCGAAGAATGCCCCATCCACGAGCGATGCGCCGCCCCCGAACACGGCATCAGAAGATACGGACAAGGAAGGGGCGCCCAAAAAGGACACAGTCCCAAATCCAACGCCGCAGAACCCCAGCCCGCCTTAACCCGAAAAAAAAACCATGCCCGAGCAGGGCATCGGAAGGCGCGGCTTTCGAGCGGACCGCAAGCGGCAACAAAGCGTGACCGGCTTCGCAAGGGCGCTGGACAAGCCCGCGGGCGCACGTAACCATGATGCGATGGGCTCAAATATTTCGTGCCCTGACGGCGGGTCGCACATCACATCGCCTCCGGTGAACCGCCGGGAGGGCCGACAGCGCTGCGAGTCGAGCCCGCCGTGGGCGAGCCGACGGCCGCTCAGCTTTGCGCTCGTGTCGTGGGTCGCTGCGGCGTGCGCGTCTGCGTCTGCGCTGTACGCGCAGGCTCCCGATGCAGGAGTTCCGAGTCATCGCTCAGTCGGCGCACACGGCCAGGACATGTCTACTTTTGCTTTGCCCGGTCCGCGCGTGCTCGACACGGAATCTCGGGCGCGCCTTGCTGATCAGATTGCTCCGCTCCGACTCGACGCGCAGAGCGCCACTCGAGCTCGAGCAGCGGCTCGCCCGAGCCATGCGCTGGAGGGCCGCGCGTCGGAACCGGAAGTCACCCCCGAGCCCGAGCGACAAATGGAGCGGCCAATGCGGGCTACGTCGAGCGCGGCGTCCCGACGCCTGCGCGCCTTCGAGCTGGAAGGCATCACGGTTCTGAGCAACCGCGGGGACGTCGCACCCGACCCGCGACCGGCGACGGAACGGCTCGCGCCGGTACCCGTAGCGCTCCGGGCGCCGGGCGAAACGATCGTAGAGCGGCCCCGCCTAACCACGCAGAGCGTGCGGGCACTGCGCGGCAGCGTCACTGAGCCACGCCCATCCTCGAACGGTTCGTCACTCGTGCACATCGCGCTGGGCTTGTGCGCTGCAGTCGTGATCCTGGGCGGCACGCTCTGGTTCAAGCTCTGGCGTTGAGATCATGCCTCGAGCTCATACGCCCTCGAGCTCATGCGCACTCAAGGCCGCCTTGGCTCCTCCAGCTCGCGGCTGAAGTCGGCGGCGGCCCGATACTTCGGGTGTTGCCGGTCGAGCAGCGAATCCGCGTTGGCCCACGCGTCGTTGGGCGCAATCCAACCCCAAACGTTGAAGGTGCTGCCGCCAGCGTCGCGGAAGGCGGCGTAGTTGCGCCGGTAGAGATCGTACATGCGCGGGTCGCGGCTCAGATCGACGAGGAACGCTTTGACTCTCGGATCATCGCCCGAGTAATCGAAATGCGTGCCACCTTCGTACACCTCGAGCCCGAGGCCGCGGCGGACCGCCAGCTGCGCGTAATAACGATAGTTCTCCATCGTCACACCAAGATTGTCGGCCGCTTCTCCCTCACAGCCCTCGATCAGATCTCCGCGTTCGAGCTGCTGGAAGCCTTTTGCCAGAGCGGGCTCCGGCCCTTCGTCGAGCCAACTCGAGACGACTTCCGGGCGCGACTGCAAACAACCCGCAAAGTATCCGCTGACGTTGATGGCATCGACGTATTGAGTGCAGCTCTCGGTATCGGGGTGGGACGCGGTCCAATCCGGGCAATCGAGCACGGTCGGAGCGAGCTCACGCCAACCGGTCTGCGGTGAAATCAGACAGCGCAAGCGGTGCTCGTCACCGGCGAAGGTCTGACGAAATGTCCTGCACATGTTGTGCGTGCGCACGGCCATGTATTGCACCCAGGCCGTGCCGTTGCCGGGCCAGAGTTGCTCACCGCGAGCTTTGGCGTAGTTGGCCTGGGGAAAGGTCCAGTTCCACACCTCGTTCGAATATTCGACGCTGACGGGCAGATCAGGCGCCAGGTTTGCCTTCACGTACTCGGCAAAGCGGCGCGCGTAGTCGTCGTCATGATGCGCGGGCAGGTTAAAATGCGGCGCGGCGTGGGCCGCGTTGGCGAGCGCGACCATCGTCTCGAGCGGATACCCCCCCAAGCGGCGGCCGCGTTCCGGGGCGGCGTTGTCGAGAAACTGCGCCGAACCGAGCCAGATGGCTTGATCCACCTGGGGCCGTTCCTTCCAGCTTCCAGGCATGTTGCAGAGGCCGCCGTCACATTTTTCGTTGCTGATCGCGTAACACGACTCACCCTCCTGCGCTCCCCCGCTGCAGATGCCCGGCTCGTTCGACAACATCCAATCCATGAAGCGCAAGCTCCGAAACGGTGCGAGGAAGCCGAGCAGCTCCGGATTGAAGATTTGCCCCGCCTCGAGCAGCTCGCCTTGGTCGGCGCGATACACGCGAATGTCCCGCAGGTGGTCACCCGTGTGCGCAGGATCGATCTCGGTCAGGCGCAGCGCGAGCAGCTCGCCGGGCAGCTCAAAGCGGATCCGACGAGCACCCGCGTCGAGCGCTGCATCCGCCGCTCCGAAAATCTCGATCGATCCCTGCCCCTGCCAGGTCACAACGAAGGCCTTGCCGATATCGGAGCGCTCCCGGCTGCTATTGATGATGACTTCGACGCGCTCGTACGCCCGCGCGGGGTCATCCCGATACTTCAGACTCTTCACCCATCCGCGAGCATCGAGGTCCAGATGCTGCGTGGGGTGGCAGTCATCCTCATCCGCGCAAACGCCGGTGAAGCCGCGCGCGTTCTTGAAGTGATCGATGAACGGGGGCAGGTTGCTCCAATCCCCAGGGTAATCCATGTTGTAGCCGAGCCGGAAATCGGCCGCGAGGGGCACCGGGACGGGCCGCTCGTGGCGGTACCAACGCCTCACGCGCCAAGCTGCAACCAGACACACGAGGACCGCGCCGAAGCCTGTGACCACACGAATGCGCTTCGACCACCGCGCTTTGATGCCGCTCGCCATCTCAGGTTTATGCGGCGGCCACGACCGAGTTGGCAAAACAAACGCAGCACCCCGAAAGATCTTCCGGGCCCGAGGCCGGCCTCGCGCTCCGCTAACTCGCGCTCAATGTTTGGCCGATTCGTCTGGTCTCGGGAACAATCCTCCGCTGTGTCGAGGGCGCCCTCCGTGGCGGCAGCCCCCATCGCTCGAGAGAGGTTTATCGATGTCCAATCTGTCGGATCGCATCGCCCAGGCCCGCGTGGCACCTTGGAAAGAAACGCCCAGCTGGTACGTCACCAACGGCAAGGCCGTGGTGGGACCCGTCGATACGAACCTGTTGCTCCGCGGCATCGTGCACGGTCGCGTCGATCGCGAGTGCCACGTGGCGCAATACAGCTGGTCGAATTGGCGCGAGCAGAACCGCATCCGCGAGATCCGATCGCTGCGCCGCTGGCAGTTCACCCAGAAACTGAAGCCAGAGGTCGAGCCGATCAAGCAAGCTATGCGCGGGCCCCGTTTCGACGACGACGCCCTCGAAGACAGCAAGCGCGGCGATGAGCTACTGAGCCGTGCCTTGAAGATGGCAGTCCAGTGCACCAAAGCCAGCGTAGGGGTGGTGCACCAGCCGAAGCCACCGCACATCGGCCTGGTCACCTCATGGGTGCACGGTCCTGGGATGGGGCTCAACCTCGGGGAGGTGGTGCCCTGGCACGACGACGCGCGCGTTGTCGCTTCAGGAGACCATGCCATTCTGGGCCAACCCGATCGGGACGAGTGGGCGCGCGCTAGCGCGCGCCGCCTCAGCAACGCGGTCAATCAGCGCGTATCGGGCGTGGCCTTGGTGTCCGTGAACTTCGGCAGTGCCCGAGGGCTCATCGAGCTGGGCCGTTACGACCACGGCTTCCGCAACAGCGATCTGGAAGTGCTCGAAGACTTGAAAAGCTCGATCAGCGTGCGGCTGTCGCACCTACCGGACTGAGCGGCCGCGGGGCGGCGCTGCGCGCGAGCTCGACGGCGAGCCGCGCACCCACTTCTTTACCGAGCGCGATACCCGCGCGCAGCCGCCCAGCGTCACGACTGAAGCGGCTCAACGGCAGATCATCGGGCGGATTGACCAGCAGCACTTCGCGGCGTTCCACGGCGCAGCGCAAGCGGCCCATGACCGCGTTGTGCAGCTCATGCTGGCGCAGGGTCGCCGCTCGCGCGGCGCGCGGCACGATGGCGAAGATGAACGCCTTCTCCCACAACTTGGGCGCGGCCTTGAGCGTGTCCATCTTGCGCGTGAGCACGACCACCGTGGGCCCGTCGCAGACCGTTTCGATCGGTTCGTCGAACGGCACCGGCATGGCCACTCCGCCGTCGATGAAACCGCGCTCGCCGATCTCGACGATGCGGTTGTAGCCCACCGGGAGCGCCAGCGAGGCTCGGAGCCAATCGATCACGTCGTGGGGCCCCGGCTTGGCCAATACGCCGCGCCCCGTCGCAACGTCCGTCGCCGCGATGTAGAGCGCCGGATCGCCGCTCGTCGCTGCCACGGGATCCAATAGCGACTGCCCCATGATCACCCGGTCCAGCATGTCGTCGACCGCGAGCCCCGGGCCGCCAAACGGGGTCAGCTGGCGCCGCCAGCTGATGAAGTGCTTTCCCGGCACATAGTTGGCCCACAAATCGCAAACCGTCTCGGTCTGACCGGACGCGAAAAACGCAGCGTTGATCGAGCCTGACGAGCAACCGATGACCGCCTTGGGCCGCACGCCAGCGCGAGCCAGTGCATGAACTACTCCGGCCGAATAGGCCGCTCTCGCGCCGCCCCCTTCGAGCACCAGCTTCATCGAGAACTCGCTTTCCTCGAGCAGCGCTCCACCGTCACGGCAGAAGCACCAGCTCGGCGGTGACGTCGAGCAGCTGATCGCCGCGCTTCACGCCGATCTTGACCTTTTCACCGGGTTGGTGGCGATCGAGCACGTTGTACAGGTCGTCGTAATTTTTGATCGCCTCGCCGTTGATGGCGACGATGATGTCGCCCAGTGAGACCCCGCGGCGAGTCAGCGTCGTGCCGCGTAGGCCGGCGCGGGCAGCGGGCCCGCCGTCGGGAACGGTCAACACCAGCACGCCGGGAAGCCGATAATTGCGTTCGAGCCGCTGCTCCGGATCGATGCTGATGCCAATGCCAACTTGATCTGGCTTTCCGCCCCGGATGATCTGCGGGACGATGCGTGCGATCGAGCTCACGGGAACGGCAAAGCCGATGCCCGCGGACGAGCCGCTGCGGCTGAAGATCATCGTATTCATCCCGATCAGCCGCCCCCTCGAATCGAGCAAGGGGCCACCGGAGTTACCGGGATTGATCGCGGCATCGGTCTGGACCATGTCACGGATGGTGATGCCGCCCGCGCCGGGCACGCTGCGCCCGAGCGCGCTCACGATGCCGATGGTCAACGTCTGATCGAGGCCGAATGGATTTCCAATTGCCAGCGTCTTCTGGCCTACAGAAAGCTGCAGACCCTTCTCGACGCGAATCGGCTGCAAATCGCCCGGAGCGTCCTTGAGCTTGAGCACCGCGATATCCTTGCGGGGATCGCCGCCCACGACCTCCGCGTCGTAACTGCGGTGGTTGAAGAGCGTGACCGACAAGCCTTCGGCACCTTGAATGACGTGGAAATTGGTGACGACGTGGCCCTGAACATCCCAGATGAAGCCCGAGCCGGTGCCGGTCGGCACGTCCACGGCTCGGCGCGCAAAGCGATCGATGACCGTGCGGGTATTGGTGACGAACACCGTCGCTGGCGCCACTGCTTCAAACACGCTGATCGAGTTATTCTCGTCCTCGGTCCGAGCGTTGGGGCTGAGCTGTGCGATCGGCGCCGGAACGGGGGCAGGCGCTGAGGGCGCGGGATCCGCGGGGCTCGGGGGCAGCGCCGGCGCCGCAGCCGAGGCCCTCTGGACGGGCTCGGCACCCGGGGGATTGTCTAGATCAGAACCCTTGCAGCTCAGGGCCAAAATCGAATGTACGACGGCGCAAGCGAGGAGGCCGGAGCGCGCTAAAATGCGGGACATTCGCACGTCTTTCCGCGAGATCTTGCGCTCTGTCAACCCCACGGCTGGATTGTTCAG
>JAYWEH010000551.1:0-3435 GCA_043780025.1 Deltaproteobacteria bacterium | reverse complement strand
CGCAGTGCAGGGCGCCATCCTTCGTGCCAAGCCGTTGATCAAGGAGTTCGCGGCTCATTTCATCACCGAGCCCGTCGGTGGACACGGACTCGGTTAGGGGTCGGCGACGTCGAGAACTGTCTCCCCTTACAGGAACCCGATGAAGCCGAGCTTGAGCGATGGCATCAGGACCTCGACACTGCCGTCGGCGTCCACGAGCGAAGAGAGGTTCTCGACCCGGGAGAGCCCCTCTGACGGCAGCTGACTCCACACGTAGCCCACGCCGGCGCGCACGAAGAAGAGCAGATCGCTCTGCTCGATCTCCCAGCCGAGCTGCAGGTTGGCAAAGTCATAGTCTACATTCTCGAGCAGATGGCTGTCATCGTAGCTCGAACCGGCAAACGCAGAAAACACGCCGTTCAAATTGCCTGGGAAGAAATGCCCTCCTTCCATGCTGACGCTCCAGCGCTTTGAGAATGGAATGACGGCGCCCGCTCGCACACCCGGAGCTGCTCCGTTTGTGCCCGCCCCGGCGTGCATGCGGAGCCAGGGCGCAGGGCGATACACCAGCGACAACATGCCCCCGTCGATCGTCCCGAGATCGAACATCAATCCCAGGGATCGCCGCCGACTGTCATCCGGGCTGCGGTCATCCGAGTTGAGGCCCGAGCTGTAGTCCGCTCCCGCTCGCTCATTCGGCGTTCGGCCGTACGCCGGCGTGCCAAACCCGACGACGATTAATGCAGCCGAGCCGCGCATCATCCAGCGGCCACGCGGACGTTGCTCGACGCTCGGCCAAAGCTGCTCAGACCAGCGCATTCGACGTGACGAAACTGCAGACATCAACGGTCCTTTCTCGGGTCCACGCGGAGTATCTCCGAGCAATTCGGGGCTCGGCCGGGCGTGCCGGCCAGCGACGCGGCTAATCTTGTGGCGAAAGATCCCAGGGCGGGAACGCCTCGACTGCTCATGCAACCGTGCAGCAGTCAATTAAGTTGTTCACGCAACCGCGTAACGCAAGGGGTGCGACCCACGAATGTGGCGGAAGGCCTGCAGCGCCCTCGGCATTCCGCCACGGCTGGCATGCGAACTATCGACCCGTGCGGGGCCTCAGCTTCCGCCATCTTCGCATTCGATTCGCGGCAACGTCATTGCTCTAGCATCCATTGCGACACCGCCGTGCCGCGGTGGGCCCCGTTGAAGGACCGCGGTGTGGCGCTGATGGCGCCATGCGGCTCTGCAGGATCTGTCGCTCCGAAGGATCGCTCGAGAAATAGTGGGCGGCGGCGACGACCATCGCCAGCTCGGGGTTGTGCTGGTCGGCGTACCAGCCTTCGCTGTCGTTGATGGCCACGATGCACGCCTGGCCCCTCCACCCTGCACGTGGCCGCCGGATGATCTGGGACAGCGCCACCCGAGCTGGCTCTTCGATCGCCCGAGCCCCATCTACAACGTGAGGAACGAGAATTGTCTCACCACATCGATGACGGGGCGGTCTTCCCCCTTCCGCGCGTGCCTCTCACGGTACTGGCCACTCGAAAAAGTCCAGCGGGTGGGAGCAACAGGATGGGCAGGCGTCGCAACCCGTCACCGTGACTGCGCCGAAAGACGTAATCGGATCCGCAGTCACGTCGTATCGGACGTCGATCGTGACCAGGACAGAGGCATAGCCGCTCACATCCACTCCGTGGATGCCGGACATGGCTTCTATTTCCGCAGCGGCGTACCTGTTCGAAGACCACAGCGATAGCGAACGAGGATCGGTCTGCGCAGAGGCTGAACCACCCGTCAACGGCGCTGCGACGCGCCCATCGGTCGTGGTGATATTGCCCGTGGGCTCGAACCCGAAGTGTCGGCCGCCGAGGCAGCTCCGCGCAGGCAAGCCCAGATCGATGTCTATCTCTGCCTGCGATCCATTGGACCAGCTACCGCGTTGCAGCTGCCGCAGGCCCTTGCCTCGCCATTCGGCAAAAAGTTGCTCGACCGACACCCCGCCAAGCCAGGTGTGCGGCGCGGCCGCGCCAATCGGAACACCAACAGCTCCGCAGCCGTTGTCGGGAAACTCCCCGCGGAACTCCCAGTACTTCAGCCGTTCCGCCGTGCGAAAGTCCGCACCATCCGACGGCTGCGCATACTCGGTGACCTCGATCTTGAAGTTGCCCCAGCGACCTTCCTCGGAGCTTGCCAGATTGACTGTCAGGCTCGCCGCTTGCCGCGGCCTGGGCTCGATCCCGAATTCGAGCAAGCCGTCGAGCTCCTCGGGCGCGAGATCGACCCGGCCGACAAACCTGCTCACCGGATCGTCCTGGAGAATCCTCAGGTCCCCCGGCACTTCTTTGGCAAAGGTGGCGCCCCCGGTCTTCACCTCGACGCTGACTGACGTCGCATAATCCACCCAGCCGGGGCAGCCCTCGTAGCCCGTCGTCTCTCGATAATAGCTGGCCTCTCCGAGAGACAGGCGCCCGCGCACACTGCCGGGCTGCAGCACCTCGATGGGCTCGTACACTTCGTTGCCTTCCTTCACGAGGTCGACGTTTGCCTGCGCCGAAAATTCGCCCTCGGCCCATCGGCGCGCGTCCTCCAGCTCGTAATCGGCAGTGTTAAACTCCGACAGCGTTGTCGTGATTGCGCACGAGCCCGCGCCGCTGAAATCACTGCTTTCGCCACCAGCGACGACCGTTCCGCCGCCGGCACCGGCACCGGCCATCATCTCCTCAGCTGGAGGAGCCTCGCTCTCGACGCAGGCCACTGTCACCAGCCAGGTGAGTCCCAATATCCCAATCGTCGCGCCCGTTGTTCGCATCCCAATGAGATGACACGCGGGATGCGGGGGCTCAATGCACGAATGAACCATTTCAACGCGCCATCAGACCATAAACGGTACAAATATGTTAATAGTCGTAGTGAATTTAGACAATTGTGAGCCTTGAGCATTTGAAAATGGCGAGCACCATCGAGCCCATCGCGGCGGACCTGATACGCGCGCTCCGCGGAACCCGATCGCAGAGCGATTTCAGCAAGCGCCTCGGCTACAGGAGCAACATCGTTCACCGCTGGGAGTCTGGTAAATGTTGGCCATCTGCCTCCAGCTTCCTGTCGCAGTGCCTGCGCTGGCAGCCCAGGCTAGCCGGCGCGTTCGAGCAATTTTTTCAGCGCGTGCCCGATTGGCTGGACGCTCATGCGCCGTTTTCCCGGGCGTGCATCTCCGCCTTCTTGAGCGATTTGCGGGGCAAGGTGCCGATCGCCACGCTGGCCGCACGCTGCAGTTACAACCGGCATAGCGTGGGTCGCTGGCTGAAGGGCAAGGCTGACCCCAACCTGCCAGAGTTCCTGAGCCTCATCGAAGCATCGAGCCGCCGGCTACTCGACTTCCTCGCCACTCTCACCGATCCAGGGGCCATGCTCACGGTCTCTGCGCGCTGGCGCGAACTCTGTCGCGCGCGTGAGGTGGGATAT
>JAYWEH010000550.1:0-8124 GCA_043780025.1 Deltaproteobacteria bacterium | reverse complement strand
GTGAGGCAAAATAGCCGAGCGAGACGCAATTGCACGGCGCGAAAGGGCAGGCGTGGACGCAGGCAGATCGGAGTATTTCTCGATAATCCCACGAATTCTGGGCAAGTCGCTCACCGTCTGAACGTCAACGTCGAGCGCGTTTTGTGCCCAGAGCAGGAAATCCAACTGCGCGGTCGTGCTGAAATCGAGCAAATGACAAACCTCGGCCAACACGGCCACATTGGTGACGAGCGCGCCGCGGTGCTGACGAACGAATGCCAAACCGCTCGTTGGTGGTAAGCGTCGCTGCTATCGAACAGGGCGATGAGCGGGCCGCTATCGACCAGCACGGCGGGCATGTAGCTTCTCCCTGAGGATACGTTTTCGACACGCACGCACGCGCTGCTCTGGTGGTTGTTCGCGGACTGCCGCCTTTCGCGCAAGGCGAAAGCGCTGCTCCGTGATCATCCCGGCCAATCCTCGACGCGCAAACCGGGAACTCGAGCGAAGTGGTCCATGTTCGGAGTGACTGCCGTAGCTCCGTGAGCCTTGGCGTGCGCTGCAATTGTCACTCGGACATCCGGATCTGGATCGCGCAAACGTGCGCGAAACTCATCGAGCGTCAAATCGTCATCCCAGAGGAAGTACGCTCGCCCGCGCGCGTCCACCAGGCGATGAGGCGGGGTAGGGGGAAGAGCGGACATGGGAGCTTGAAACACCCGCGCCAATTATCCCGCGGCTCGAGCCGAGCCGGCCGTTGCCGCGGCACGCCCGGCGGGGGCTGCGTCGAGGCGCGAAGCTGCCCCCGGAGGCACGCGCCCATCGGGATCGATGCGCTCGCACTCGAGCAGTTCCGACAGCGGCACGAAGGTACCCTCGGCGCCGGCCTCGCCCGCTACGCGGACGCCGATACGGCTCGGGAAATAGTGGCCGGTGCGCTCGCGCTGCCAGAGCGGGCGCCGGGGAGTGTAGTTCGAATCCACCTCCGCGCGCGCCAGAACGGCGTTCCAGTACGTGCGGCGGCGCCGCTCCTCGGGGACGACGCTGCGCGGAAAGGCGGCGAGCGCCGACTCGCTGACGAGCTGTGCGGTGAAGCCGGAGTGGCGGCGCGCGGGGCGGTACAGCTCGTGGAAGCGCGCCACGAAGCACAAGAGCAGGAAGAACTCGCCCTGGTTGCGCGCAAGGCGCAGCCGACGGCCGTCCGCTTCGAGTTCGATGGCGGTGGGACACAAGAGCTCATAGAACGCTCCGAGCTGGTCCCGCGCAAAGTCGGCGTCGCGAAACGCCCGCCGCAGCGCGAAGTGGATGGGCATGCGGCCGAGCGTATCTACGGCGTCGAGGCTCGCCCCGCGTTCCGCCAGGGTCTGTGCGAGGGCCAAGTCTCCGGTGTCCGCCGCCATCATCAACGGTGTCATCCCCATCATATTGCGATACTCGAGCCCGTAACGGCCGACGTCCGCCAGCGCCTGCTCGCTGTCGCGCTTCAGGTAGGGGCCGAGGGCCCGCTCGCGCGCGAGCGCCGCCGTGGCTTCGCGGGGCCGCGCCGGGCGGTACGCGGGATTGCCTTGAAGCGCCACGCACAACGAGACCAACTCGTGGAAGGCGGCGAACTCGAACAGATGCTGTTTGGCCTTGTTGTAGACGCTGCGCGGAGCAAAAGCCCGCTCGTGCGTTTGCCGAAAGCCCGCGCGATCGAGGACCGGCCACGGCACGGGCGCCGCGCGCAAGATGTGCTTGCGGATCGCGTCGGCCTGCTCCTGTTTGCCCTGCAGCTCGAGCCGGCGTGCCTCTTTCTGCCAGTCGGAAAGGCTCGATGCCTGAGCGGAGACCATCGTGACGTCTTCGCCGCACACCACCCCGAGCAACCCGAGCAGCGGGTGCTCGCTGTCGCTCTCCACCAGGTACACAATGTCCACCGCGCGCGTGAGCGCGACATACAGCGAGTTGACGAAAAACTTGTACACCTCGAGCGATTTGTCGGCTTTGTCCTTGGCGCGCGCGTACACGAGTGATTGGACATCGAGCGCCTGGCGAGTGATGCCCTCGCTGATCTCCCGGAAGCGCGTGCGCTCCGACGAAATCAGATCGTACAAGATGACGGCGTCGTACTCGAGGCCCTTCGCCTCCGCCACCGAGAAGACGAGCGGGGTCGAGAAGCGCTGCCGCGCTTCGGCTTTCTGCGCATCAGTGAGCACGATCACCGCCACCAGCGCCGAGCCGCGCGTGCGCTGGTTGAGCTCGCGCAGCACCGGCTCCTTCTTTACCAGCCCCACGACCTTTCCGGCGTTCGCCGAGGCCGACTGCACGAGCACGGTGCTCTCGCGGTCCACC
The DNA here is from genome assembly GCA_043780025.1 of Deltaproteobacteria bacterium. Classification (GTDB taxonomy): domain Bacteria; phylum Myxococcota_A; class Polyangia; order Polyangiales; family Polyangiaceae; genus SZUA-265. The sequence continues at coordinate 5,814 of JAYWEH010000550.1, read as the reverse complement.
GATCCAAAGCGCGCATTTTTGATCTTGAGCAGCGCGTTGGCGATGTCAGAGACCGCACGACTGCTGCGGTAGTTGATCTCGAGCAGGTGGATCGGGGCGCGGAGCGCGGCCTCCTCCTCAGAATAGAACAGGCTCTTGACCTTGGACCAGGAGAAGAAGTTCGGGTGGACGATCTGGTTTGCGTCTCCACACAGCAAGAACCCCTCCGGGTTCTTCAGGCACGCGAGCACGAGCGAGAGCTCGGCGTTGGTCATGTCCTGCACTTCGTCCACGACGACGGCGTCGTACTTGCGCTCCGCGCGCGCGCGGTACTCGAGGGCGACGAGATTCGAATCGTACAGGCTGCTTTCGCCCAGCCACACCCGATACTTGCCGAGGAAGGCGTGAACCGGGGCGCGTTGCTCGGGCCGATAGATCGACTGCCGCACACCGAGGGCCTGATATTGTTCGAGCGACAGAGCACCGCCGGCGTCCGCGGTGAGTACTCCTCGCAGCTCCTCGAACAGCTGGTGCGGCGTCGTAAAGCGCAGGCCCGCCTCATGGCGCTTGAACAAGCTCTGAAAGTCGGAGAGCCGCACGGGGCTGCCGCGCGGTACCTCGATACTCTCGAGCAGCGCTCGGTAGCTCGAGAAATCGACATTCTGCTGGGCGTTCTCGTAACCGTGAGCGAAGTAGAGCGCAGCCGCGCTTTCGGCGAGGTACGCCGATTGCGTGACGTACAGCACCTCGCCCGTAAGCTCTCGCAGCTTGGTCAACGTCAGCGCTGTCTTGCCGCTGCCGGCGCAGCCTACGAGCACCATCGGCAACGGTAGGCGGAACAGCTCCGCCTGCCGATCGTCGAAGGAGAGCGGCTTGTCGAGCACGTGGAACTCGGCCCGGCCCGGGTGCAGATAACGAACGGGCACGAGCGGCTGCTCGAGCGGGTTTCGGGGCTCGGCCTCGATGCCCACGACCGCGGCCTCGTCGACGCGCGCGCCGCGGAGAAAGCGCGAGCGATCATAGGCGTGGTGCTCGATGAGCTCGAGCGCCAGGCAGGCTTTGCTCGCCCCGTGCTCGACAAACTGCACGAGCAGGCGGCTGTCGTAGTCGAGCTTGGCGCGATAGAAGGCGTGACCCGTGAGTTTCTTCAGTTCCGGCGTCACAAAATCATCGCGCTCGATGGCGGCGCGCAGCTTGCGAAATGAAGCTGTGAGCCGCTTCGGCACCTCCAGCTTCCAGTGCGTCAGAAATTCCATGTTGCTGATGCTCCCGCTGCCCAATAACTTCTCGGCGCGTTGCTGTCGATCCTCCAGATGCCCTGTACGAGCCTCTCGGCTTGCCGGTGCACCCGGTTGTGGAATATTTGCCGCGGAGTACCCAATGTTATCCTGTGGACAACTACAGGGTCTCGCACGACCTCCCCGGAGACCTATTGCGCTATGCGCGAGCTGTTCGACAGCCCGGGCGTGCGTATGACGTATTTGAAGGGGGCATTCGAGATCGGAGCCCGTCTCGCCGGCACGAGGGATACAAGACGCGCATCGCCCGCCTGCTCGAGCTGTTCGCCCTGGAGCGCAACGGACCGCTGTCCGGAAATGGGTCGACGACGTTCCGCCAGGCGCTTCGAGGAGCGCGAACTCGAACCGGACGAGTGTTACGTGCCGGGGCCGGGAGCTATTGGACGACAACTTTCCCGACATCGCGCTGGAAGTGGTGATTTCGAGCGGCGGCATCGACTTTCGGCGAAATGCGCCGCACCGACAATTCAGACTTGAAGGGCCTAACGTAGTCCGCGTGTCGCAGGGATTGCTTCGCGGATAGAAGGATGACGACCAGAGGTCCCCCGGCAGCTTGCTCCAGCAACGGCAGATAGGGCTCCAAATGCTCGAGGAGGCGGAGCTCATCGCTCGCGTCAGCATTGAACACCTGAAGCGTGCGATCGTGCCCGTCATAGTTGCCCACCACAGCGTTCGGAGGGATCCAACGAGCGGGGCGACTTAGAACGTGAGCCACGATCGAGGCACGTCGGTATGCTTCATCGCAATAACCCCTTCACGCTCCGTCCCGCCATGTCGACGGCTACATTCGCCTGCTCGAATTCCACGGAGTCCTCCGTGTAATCGGCCTTGATTCGCATTCCGTACAGCCTGCGCAACTCACGGACACCCTGTCGATCGAGAATACCAAGACGGCGGGCTTCTTCCGGGCAGCGAGTCATGTCGATAGTAGTCCGGGCCCATGAACGGAAGCCCTCGATGCTGCGCCATGTGAGCAGTCGCGAGGTAGGCAGCGTAGTACGCCCGATTGGCGACTGAGTTTGGCAGGCATTCGCCTCCTTCCGCGCAAGCCCGGCCCAACCCCCGCCCGCTCGCAAGTGTCGCCACTTGGGCCTGGAGCACGCGACTCGGGGTTTGTGACGCGCCTAGGGCGAAATTTCCTCTTCTTCGTCTTTTTTGCGCAAATTTGCAGGCGGCTCCCGGTATGGCTCGCGGAGTCGCCACAGGTTACAATCCGTTGAACAGACGCTCTGCTGGACAGCACAGGGAGTTCAACATGCCGAAGAAGACGGTCGGTGCGGGGGACGACGGTGGCGACCTTTGCAATTCGCCTTGGCCGAGGGCCGAGATCGAGGCGCGGCGCGAGGAGCTGTTCCGTCGAGCGGCGCGCAGGCTTCGGAACCCGGTGGAGGCGGAGGATATTGCCCAACGCTGCGTGTGGAACGCGTGGCGAGCGTGGAGTCGCGAACCGGCGCACCAGCCACCGACTCCGTCCAGGCGTGCGCGCTACGTGCGAACGATCTATCGACGCTTGATCCACAAGTTCACTGCAACGCGGCACGACCTCGTCCGGCTCAGTGAGCTTCCGGAGCTGGCGCGCCGCGCGCCCGCGAGTTCCATCTCGAAGCCAGAGCGGGAACAGTATCGGCAGCGCCTTGGGCAACTCCGCGCGCAACTCTCGCCTGAGGACCAGGTCATCTTCGACATGAAGAGTCAGGGTCACGCTTCCGCGGTGATTGCGCTGAAGCTCGGGAAGACGGCCACCGGAGTGAGGAAGCGCCTGGAGCGAATGATCGGCCAAATGAGCGAGGCCGCGAGCTCGTGGACCTTCGAGGGCGAGGAGCCAAGGCGATGACCGCCGACGCCTCCGGCATGAAGCGTTACCTCCACAGTCTGCTGCACACGGGCGATGCCGGCGCATTGGCGGCGGCGCGTGCGGAGATGGCCGGCATGTTGCCGTATGAGCTCGGGCCTTATCGGCTGGAGCGGCTTCTGGGAGCGGGCGCGAATGGGGCGGTGTTTGATGCCTACCACACCGGGCTCGAGCGAAGGTCAGCAGTAAAAGTGCTGCTGTCCGAGTGGCTCGCCGCGCGAGGCCAGACTGAGCAAGTCGACCTAAGCGCGCGATCCCGCGCGGACGCGGTCGAGCAGGCCCGCATCCAGGCGCCTCGGCATCCCCACATCGTGCAGGTCCACGACGTGCGGGTGGTCGACGACATCGTCGTGATCGAAATGGAGCACGTCGAGGGGCAAACGCTCTGGGACTACATTCACGACCGGGGTGCCCTCGGGGTGGCGGAGGCCGCGGGCGTCGTGCTGCAGGTGATCGATGCGCTGGACGATTGTCACCGCCGCGGGCGCGTCCACGGTGATCTCTCGTGGGCCAACGTGATGCTCACCCGAGACCATCAAGTCAAGGTGCTGGATTTTGGCGGAGGGCACGCGCTTGGCACTCCCGGGTTCAGTGCGCCCGAGCAGCGGGCTCACCCCATGCTCGGCCTGGAGCATTCTCTGGCCTCGCGCGGGCCTGCGGCTGAAGCCATCGATCGGTTTGCCGTCGGTACATTGCTCTACCGGCTCGTCTCCGGAGACACCACGAGCGGCGACGGCGTGGGGCTGTCGCCCGCGCAGGCGCGAAGAGTCCCGCGCTCGCTCAGGCCGATCGTCAAGCGCTGCCGCGAAGCAGAGCCAGCTTGCCGCTATGGCAGCACGGGCGAGCTCCGCGGTGCCTTGACAGCGGTGCTTCGTAAACGTGCGCTGATCCGCCAGACCCTGATCGACGCCGCGATCTGTTTCGTGGCCCTGCTGGGCCTGATGATGGGGCGTTTGTACTATCGAGTGGAGCAAGCGGCGGCCACCTTGACCAACGCGCCTGCAGCTGACCTGCCGGCGATCTTTAGCTCGATGGAGAGGGTCGTCCTCGGCGCCGATGACTATACCTTTTGTTATCGGCGAGGGCTGGTGGCCTGTTTCCACCAGTTTCAGCGGGAGCTCGTCGGCAAGCCGATTCCCGTCGAGCATTCACGCCACGAACCGGTGCAGAGGCTTTGGGATTGCGCGCGAGAGGGTTGCTACGGGGTCCTGTACCTCTGGGAGAAGCCGTCTCTCGGTAACCGCAGGATGCCGAAGGTCGGTGTCACCACGTATGTCGCCAAGCACGATTTGATGGTTGGGAGTGGTTGGTATGTGGACGACTTCCTCCAGTATCTGGCGGGGTTGTGCCTCCTGCTCGCTGTTGCGCGAAAGGTGCGGGCGAAGGCTCGAACGTTCAGGCAAGGATCCATGTCGCGCCTGGCAATGCAGGGTCGCTCAGGGGCGGACGATGTGGTCGTCGCGCCGGACCGGAGGACACGTGGTTCCGCCTGGTCTTGAAATCAGTGAAAAATGTGCCAAACTGGTCAGAGTGACCAGATCGTCGACAAAGCCCGTGGGCCGCAAGCGGCCCAAACTTCGCGCCAAGCCATTGAGGCGCAAGGGCTACTGGATCTTTCAGGATGCGAAGGCGCGCCTGAGCGAGGTCGTGCGACGGGCGCGCAGTGAAGGCCCGCAGCACGTCAGCGTGCACGGGCGCGACGCTGTAGTTGTGGTCGCCGAGGAAGAATTCCGCCGGCTCAAGGGCGAGCTCACGGGAGCCGCGCTCGTTGCCGCCATGCAGGCTGCGCCCTCGAGCGACCTCGAGGTGGAACCCGAGCGCACGCGGATGCCAGTTCGCGGTATCGACCTGTCGTGACAGGCTGGCTCCTCGACACGAACGTCTTGTCCGAGCTCCGCCGCGCCAAGCCGGAGCGGAAGGTCGTGGACTTCGTGGTGGCGCAGCCGCTCGATCTGCTGCACGTGAGCTCGGTCACGTTCGCCGAGATTCGATTCGGTATCGAGCTCGTCCCGGACGTTGCGCGTCGTGTCCTGCTCCACGACTGGCTTGCTCACGAGGTCCGGCCGATGTTCGAGCAGCGCGTCCTCGAAGTCTCCGAAGACGTCATGTTCAAGTGGCGGCTGCTGGTGGAAGAGGGGCGCAGGAAGGGCCACACTTACTCGCAGCCCGACCTGATCATCGCGGCCACCGCGCTCAACCACGGACTGACTGTGGTGTCACGGGATGAAGCGGACTATGTGCGGGCCGGTGTACCGCTGTTCAATCCTTGGACAGATGCGCTGCCGGTGGCCTGAAGCTATAGTGTGGCGCATGACTTTTCGGCGCTCCGCCCTGACGTGGTTGCTGGCGCTAGCCATCCTGGGCGCCGGCATTGGGCTCGGAATGTTTGGCCCGCGCTGGCTCGCGCTGCAGAGTGAGAGGCAGCGGTACCCCGACGTGGTCACAATGGTGCGGGAGCTCGCGCGGCTCGAGGGGGTGAGCTATCACGTCGAGCGGGTCGTCGATCTGAAGGTCGAGCAGCGGCGGTTGTTTGGCTTGTTGCCCGCGGATGACGCCATCTTGCTCGTGGCGAGCGGCGAGGTGATCGCCGGAGTGGATCTGGGCAAGCTGCAAGCGGACGATGTGGTGGTCGCGCCGGAGCGGCGCTCAGTGACGATCCATCTGCCGCCGGCCGAGGTGTTCTCG
>JAYWEH010000549.1:0-18983 GCA_043780025.1 Deltaproteobacteria bacterium | reverse complement strand
CCACGCGCCGAGGGCCGAAGCCGCACCCGCCCGCTGTGGCTTTTGGCCCCGTTGTGCGTGCGCATCGATTGACGTTCACCTATCCCTGCGAGCGCTTTGATCCGTGTCGAGGTCGACCGGTAAAAATCGAAACACTGGCCACCCGATCGTTGCGCGAAGTGCTCGGGGTGTTTGTGTACGAACGTCACTCGCAAAACCCAGCCTGACACACGCCCTCGATACAGACTCCAGGCCCAAAGTAGGCGCACTCGTCGTCATTGTTGCACGGAGACGCGCAGAACTCCTCGAAGCGTCCGCAGCCTCCCACGACGCCGCATGTGACGCAGAGCTCCCGCGGTTCGGTCCCTGCCGGGCAGCTGTTCACAGAAGGCCACCCTTCACAATCGGCCCAACATTCCTCCGGCGTGAAGAAGATGTTGGACGGCTCGAGTGTGGGCAGGCAACCTTCTCGTTGGACACATTGCCCTATCTCGGGCAGAGCGTGATCGAACCGGAGTGAGGCCGCGCCTCAGGACGACGCCAATGGATCGCGATAGATCTCTACCACCGACAGCTCGCAGCCGATGCTCGTCAGCTTCACCGTCTCGCTGGTGCGAGCGATGTGCCGCGACCAGCTGCCGTCGGCCTCGCGCCGTATGACTTCCACCTCGCGCCGATCGTGCGCCACCAAGACGATTTCCGCGAGCGCCGGGATCTGTTTGTAGTTTCCGAGCTTGTCGCCGCGGTCGTAGTCCTCTGTCGACGGGCTCAGCACTTCGACGATGAGCGTGGGGTTCAGTGCAGTGTGTTGCTTGGGATCAGTGGGATCGAGCTCGAGCTTGGCGCAGATCACAGTGACGTCGGGATAGGTGGCCAGCCCCGTTACCTGAATCCGCACGCGCAGGTCAGGGCTAAAGACGCGGCAAGGTTGCTGAGCGAGCGCATTGCCGAGAAGCCGCGCCACGTTGGCAGTGATCGCGGCGTGCTCCGGAGTTCCTCCGGACATGGCAAAGACGTTGCCGCCGGCAAACTCGTGTTTGGTCTGGCTGTCTTGCTCGAGCCGGAGATACTCCTCGAAGCTGAACCGATGGTGGAGCGCCTGCGCCATTGCAGAAAGCGTAGCACCCCAAATGGCCTGCCTGCCACCCACCAAATCCACGACGGCCTGGCTCGATCCCTTGCGTGCGCATCCGAGTGAGGCCGGGATGCAGGCTCACGCGAGCTCGCTCCAGCGGTTGATAGGTGACGCTTTCGGGGCGGTTGCCCGCGCGCGGCGCCAGATGATGGCCTCGGCGACGGCGCAGTTGAGCGCCGAGGCTGCCGTCATCAGGAGGTCGCGCGTCAAGCCGAGCGATTTCAGTTCTACTCGTCCGACCTGGGTTGTCACCACAGGGTGCGGACTGGGTAACGCGAGATATCCTCGTCGGGCGTCACCAGGATCAAGCCCGCCACGAGCGCCTGGCAGATCAGCATGCGATCGAACGGGTCTCGATGCAGGGGCGGCAATCGATGCAAGTGCAGTGTAGCCTCCTCGTCGAGGGGCAACGGGTCGATCCCGCGCAGCTGCCGTTGCGCGGGGACGTAGCGTTCTGGCGGCTCGGGGAGCGGAAGCTTGCCGAGGGAGTGCTTGACCACAATCTCCCAAGCAGAAACCGAGCTCAGGTAGACGTCGTTGGAGGCGTCGACGAGGGCTCGCTTCGCCGCTTCCGAGAGAGCAGCACCACCTTCGATACTCCACAAGAAGGTGCAGGTATCGAGCAACAGCTTCACGAACTGCGGCCCTCGAACGATTCGAGGACCGTGTCGGGAAGCGGCTCAAAGAACGCAGGCGACAGAGTGAAACGCGGATCGGGGGTCAACAGCGGGCGCGGAGTGGTGCGGCGCTTGGGCAAGGCGCGCAGCTCGGCAATGGGCTCATTGCGACGGCAAATGATGACGACCTCCTCCTCACCTCTCTCGAGCCGATCGAGGTGCTCGGAAAGGTGAGTCTTTGCCTCGTGAATGTTGACAGTCGACATGGTTTAATAGTGAACCATGTAGTGGACTAAGTCAAATCCCAGTATTTACAAGGATTTGTAAACACGCAGGCGGCCGCCTGGTGTTTGCGCCGGATGGAACCTTGTTCGTCATGCTGGGCGAACGATCGATCGAGGAAGGCCGCGTCCAGGCGCGTAAGCTGGCCAGCCATTTCGGCAAGATCGGACAATCCGTTCGTGTCGCAGAAGGGCGCGCGACCCGAAATCTGGACCCTCGGTCATCGCAACGTGCTGGCTGCCGATCTGGACGCCAAGCAGCGGCTGTGGGTGGTGGAGATGGGGCCGCGCGGCGGCGACGAACTCAATCTAGTCGAACTCGGCAAGCACTATGGCTGGCCTACAAATCGGTTACGGCGAGGAATACTCGGGGTCACACCCCAATCAGAGCGCTGCGTCGGGCGCCGCTTTGCCCGCATCGGCTGGGCCGGCGTCGCGCTCCGACTGCGGCGCGCTCGGCACTTGCACGGGCACAACGATCGGCTCGCCGATCGCGCAGGCGTAATCGCACTTCTGCACTACGACGTCGTGGTGTACCTCGACCACGGGTGGCAGATTCTCGGCAACGAGGATCTCCATGTCAACGTGACGCACACTGCCAAAGCTGACCTTCTCGATCGCGCGGGTCTCATCGTCGTACCGATAGGCCAATCGAAAGCCGCGCTCGTGATCGTCGCAGGTGTCCGTCACGGCACCAACGACAGGCTCGAACGCGATCTCGCACATGCTGGGCGGACCGTGATCGAGCGAGACGCGCAAGAAGTAGCGTCCCAGCGGCCACGGTTCCGACGCTTCGAACGTCACCGTAAACCCGGAGACACATGCATAGCCGGTCGGCCCGCACGTGGAAAATATCAGCGGTTCAGGATCTGTTGGTCGCTGTGTACCGCCGATATTCCCCATTGGCTCAGGCTGAGCCCTGTCCCCGTTGGATTCCGAGGCCTCGCTCGCGCACGCAACGCAGTGGAGCATGATGACGCCCAAGGCTCGGTGGCTCACGCGCCGTCCGCTGCAAGTTGCACGCCATTCGACAACGCCGAATTCACGTCGGATTTAGCGGAACCGATGTGTAGACGCACCAATACTTGCGCCGAAGCGTGCCAACGTGTGCCAGTTGAAGCACAAGGCGGCCTCCGGTATCTGAACCGACGAGCAACCAACCCAAAGGCGCCGCGGTGGCGATTTGCTTACGTCGGCGGTCAATGCGTCAAGCGGCGCCGGTGACGACCACGCCCAGCGGAATACGTTCGTCAGATGAGGACCTGAGCTCCGAAGGAATGCTTCGTGGTGCTCCTGCCGCGCTGAATCGCTAATCGGGAGCCGCATAACTCAAACCCTGAGGCGGACCGTCAATAGATTTGATGGTCAGGCAGGGAGTGAAGCCTCGAGCTCAGAGGTAACTCGCCGCGCGCTCCAACGCCGCGCGCGTCTCCGCTTGGCCGTTAGTGACTTTGTCGTGCGACACGATCAAGCGCTGCAAATCCGGCAGTGCCGCCAGGCGCAGGATTTCGGCGCGCAACGCCGACTTGTCCTTGACCAACGTGAGCTTGCTGAGGCGCGAGATGCGCGGGCCCGGAGCGGAGCCGAGCAACGTCGTGAACAGATAGCCGAGCAGGTCGCGCCGGCGATCCATGTTCATCACGACGTCATTGAACACCACCGTCAGGCCGTCCCCCGCGCGCACCAGGAGCAGCCCGTCGGATTCTGCTCCGCGCAAGCTGTGCGCTTCAATCACGCCATCTCGAGGGCAATCCTCGTAGCTGCCGTCGACGCTGACGACCTGGGCAGCCTTGGCGCGGCAGCCGCTCGGCGCGTAGAGGGTGAGCTCGGGATAGCGCCGCTTGTAGCGAGGCGCGTCGAGTCGGTGGTACGGGCCCGGGATCAATACGATCTCGGGTTTGCCCAGGGCCTCGAGCTCGCCGAGCTCGCGATCGGCGAGCGCGATCGGGCTGTGCAGCACCAGCCCGCCCGACTCGCGCCGGATGACCGTCATCACCCGCCTGAGCGACATGCCGGGCACGGCGCCTTCCACGCGCCACAAACGATCAGCGAGCTTCTCGATCGGGCCGTGTTCGAGTACCTTCCACGCGTCGGGCTCAGTTTGGTGCGCCATGCCAGCGAAATACCCTGCCCGGGCGAGCGAGTCATGAAGATCTACACGAAGACGGGCGATCGCGGCGAGACCGGCTTGTTCGGCGGCGAGCGAGTGCAGAAGCACGACGCGCGCGTCGAGGCCTATGGCAACGTGGACGAGACGAACGCGGCGCTGGGCCTGGCGCGTGCGGCCCTGCTGACGCCCGAGCTCGACGCCGTGTTGGAACGCGTCCAGGGCCAACTGTTCGTGCTCGGCGCCGAGCTCGCGACGCCCGAATCCCACCGCGCGCGCCTGTCGATGCCGCTGATCGGGGACACCGAGGTGTCCGACCTGGAGTCGGACATCGATCGTTTCGAAGCCGAGCTGCCGCCGTTGCGCACCTTCGTCTTGCCCGCCGGCAGCCCTGGGGCGAGCGCGCTACACCACGCGCGCACCGTGTGCCGCCGCGCTGAACGCAGCGTGGTGGCCATCAAGGAGCAGGCGATGGTGCGCGATCCGCTGATCATCTACCTGAACCGCCTGAGCGATTTGTTGTTCGTGCTGGCGCGCCACGCCAATCAAAGCGCCGGCATTCCGGACGTGGCCTGGCTGCCGCGTGCTTCCAAGGCGACCCCTCAGCCCTAACGAGCGCGCAACAAGCGCAGAAATTCCAGCGCGGCCGGGCTCAGGTGTTTGCCCGGGAGGCGCAACAGGCGCAGCTCGCGTGCAAAACGCAGATCGCTCAGCGAAAGGATGTCGAGCCGCCCGCTCGTGAGCTCGAGCTCCACGGTCAGCCGCGACACCACGCTGACGCCCAGCCCCGCGGCCACCGCGTTCTTGACGGCTTCGGTGCTGCCCAGGCTCATCACGGGCTCGATCTCGAGGCCATGCTCGGCGAAGACCTGCTCGATCACGTCGCGGGTGCCGGAGCCGGGCTCGCGCATGATGAACGGGAGCTCGGGAATGGTCCGCCGCGAGATCTCCCGCCCCAGCTTCCGGGTGAGCGGGTGAGCGGGCGCGACGATCAAGACCAGCTCGTCATGGGCGAAGACCTCCGCCTCCAGGCCCTTGGCCGTGACGCGGCCCTCGATCAGTCCAAGGTCGAGCTGGCCCGCCAGGAGCTGCTCCTGAATGGCGGCGGTGTTGGCGATGTTGAGGCGAAGCCCGAGACCGGGGTGGGCGCGGTTCAGCTCGCCGAACAGCGGGGGCACCATGTAATTGCCGATCGTCGTGCTGGCGCCGATCGAGAGCTGCCCGAGCTCCAACCCGAGCAGCCCGCGCAGCGCCGCTTCGGCGGCTTCTTCCTCATTAAACAGGCGCCGGGCATGTTGGCCCAGGAGCTCGCCCGCCGCTGTGAGCCGGATCCCCCGCGTCCCTCGCTCGACCAGCTTGACCCCGAGCGCGTGTTCAAGGTCGGCCAGCTGTTTTGATACAGCGGGCTGGCTGATTCTCAGGGCACGAGCCGCCGCTGTCAGCGAATTGTGCTCCAAAACCGATCGGAAAACGCGTAAATGGCTGAGGTTCAGGGCCATGGAGGCATAACTCAAGCTCATGGGGAGCATAAGTATTATGTCTTTTGTTTATCACGCCCGCATCACCAAACTGCAGTAATGGCCAAACGAGCCGGCACCCACTTTGTCATTAGCGCCAACCTGACGGACACCGGAGCCCCCGTCTATTTGGGCGCTGCTGGGTCCTGGGTCAGCGACTTGCAGAAGTCCGCCACGCCCGAGACCGAGGCCGAGCGTGACGCCCTGCTCGAGCAAGCGTTGCGCCAGGAGCGCCTCGTCTGCGATCCCTACTACTTCGACGTTCGCGTGGAAGGCGGGGCCATCGATCCCTTGTCCGCACGCGAGCGAATCCGCGCGGCGGGGCCCACCACGCGCATCCGGCGCCCCGACCCCGGTGGACCGGACCCTTTGGCGCCCTGACCCGAGTGAGCCATGTACCAATACGACACCTACGATCAAAAAATCGTTGAAGAGCGCGCCCGCCAGTTCCGTGGGCAGGTCGAGCGCCGCTTGTCCGGTGAGACCACCGAAAACGAGTTCAAACCACTGCGGCTGCAGAACGGCCTGTACATGCAGCTGCACGCGTACATGTTGCGCATCGCCGTGCCCTACGGGCTCTTGAACAGCCGGCAGCTGCGCAAGCTGGGGCACATCGCGCGCACCTACGATCGCGGTTACGGCCACCTGACCACGCGCCAGAACGTCCAGTTCAACTGGCCCGTGCTGGAAAACATCCCCAAGGTCCTCGATGAACTGGCCCAAGTGCAGATGCACGCGGTGCAGACGAGCGGCAACTGCATCCGCAATACCACCAGCGACCCCTTCGCCGGCGTGGCGCCGGACGAGCTCGAGGACCCGCGCCCGTATTGCGAGCTGATCCGCCAGTGGTCGACGTTTCACCCTGAATTCGCGTTCTTGCCTCGCAAGTTCAAGATCGCCGTCACGGGTACGCCGGGCCACGATCGCGCGGCGATTCGCTACCACGACATCGGCGTGCGCATCGTGGAGAACGCGGCGGGAGAACGCGGTTTCGAAATCTGGGTTGGTGGCGGCCTCGGCCGCACCCCGGTGATCGGCAAGGCCATCCGCTCGTTCCTCCCGTACGAGCACCTGCTCAGCTACCTCGAAGCGATCCTGCGCGTCTACAACCTGCACGGCCGCCGCGACAACAAGTACAAGGCGCGCATCAAGATCCTCGTGAACGAGATGACCTCGGACAAGTTCGCCGAGGCCGTCGAAGCCGAGTGGGTACACCTCGAGGGTTCGGCGCTCACGCTCACGCGTAGCGAGGTCGAACGCGTCGCCAAGGACTTCGCGCCGCCGCCGTACGAGCCGTTCGAAGGGGCCTCGCCGCGCCATGAGCTGTTCGAGCGGGACCGCGAGTATGCGCGCTGGCGGAAGCAGAACGTCAAGCCGCACAAGGTGCCTGGCTACGGCGCCGTGGTGTTGACGCTGAAGGAGAAGACGAACCCCCCGGGGGACGTCAGCGACACGCAGTTCGACGCCGTGGCGGATCTGGCGGATCGATACAGCTTTGGCCACGCCGTGGTGACGCACACTCAGAACCTGGTGCTGCGTGACGTGAAGCAGAGTGACTTGCCGGAGCTATACCAGCGCCTGCGAGAGCTCGACATGGCGACCCCCAACTACGCCCTGCTCACCGACATGATCTGCTGCCCCGGGCTCGACTATTGCGCCCTGGCCAACGCTCGATCCATTCCGGTGGCGCTCGAGCTCAACAAGCGCTTCGAAGATCTGGACTACCTGCACGACATCGGCCCTTGCAGCATCAAGATCAGCGGCTGCATCAACGCTTGCGGGCACCACCATATCGCCAACATCGGCATCCTCGGCATCGACAAGCACGGTGAGGAAGCCTACCAACTCACGCTCGGCGGGAACGACAGCGACTCGGCCAGCATCGGCCGCATCCTGGGCCCCGCTTTCACCGAAGCTGGGATCGTGGACGCGATCGAGACGGTGATCCAGACCTACCTGAAATCGAGAGTCTCCGAAGATGAGACGTTTTTGGATTGTTACCGCCGCATCGGCGACAAACCCTTCAAGCAGGCTGTGTATGCGGGTGATTAAGGATCGCCAGATCGTCGACGACGGCTGGGAGCTGATCGGTGCGGACGCGCCGGTTCCACCCGGTCGAGACGTCATCGTTGGCGTGGATCGCTGGAACAGCGAGCGCGAGAGCTATCGTTCGCGCTCCGGGCAGGTCGGCGTGAAGCTGTCGAGCGACGACTTGCCGGATCAAATCCAGGCGCTCGCGAGCGTGCCGCTCGTGGCCATCGAATTCCCCAAATTTACGGACGGGCGCGGGTATTCGAGCGCGCGCTTGTTGCGCGAACGCCTCGGTTACAAGGGTGAGATGCGCGCCGTGGGTGAGGTGTTGCGCGACCAGCTGTTCTACATGGCCCGTTGCGGCTTCGATTCGTTCGCGTTGAAAGCCGGCAAGGACATCGAAGGCGCGCTCGCGGCGTTTGACGACTTCAGCGTCAGCTACCAACCCGGCGCGGATGACACACGCCCGTTATTCCGGCGCGTCCAGCGCTAAACTACTCCTCGAGCTCCTCGAGATAACGCAGGACGAGCGATTTCCACTCGGCTTCGAGTGTGCCTTTGACTTCGGTGGTGCGTGCTTGCCCGTACCAATAGCGAGCGTTTGAGCCGTCGCCTTCTTTGCGGTGCAGGTACGCGTGCACGCGCGCGCCTTCTGTGCCCTTCACATCCTGGGCAATGGCGTGTGCGCCGTCGAAGTCCCCCTTGGCGTCGAGCCACAACGCCGTGAGGAGATCGGCTCGCGGCGACTGTGTGAGCTCTGACGGTGGGCCCGGATCGGCGAGGCTGGCGCGAAATTCGGAGAAATCCATGGTCCTCGAGCGTTGGACTCCTAAACGTGTTCACTGTGCTAACACGACTCGTGCGGGCGGTAGTCGTCTCGTTTCTCCTCTTCTTGCAGCGATGGACGCGGCGCTCCCCATGGCGACAGCCCGAAATTCCAATCGCTTCACCAGGATCTACAGACTAGCGTCTCGCCATGGCCAATAGCTCGCATGCCGCACCGGTCACGCCCCACTGCAGCCCTGAGGCACGCGCCCTCTTGGAGTTCATCTACGGCATTTCAGGCCGGAAAACGCTGGCGGGTCAACACTGCGCGCCGCTGCACGGCTCAACGCGGCTCGTGGTGGTGCAACGCCAGACGGGCAAGTACCCGGCGTTGTTCGGCCAAGATTTTGGCTTTGACGGGCCGGGTTGTTGGGATGGCATCAACTTCCGGCAGAACGTCGTCGACGAAGCGATCCGCCGCCATCACGAGGGCTTCGTTATCACGCTGATGTGGCACGCGGTGCGGCCGATTGAAGAGGAGCCGGTGGACTTCGAGAACGGCGTCCAGGGTAAGCTCACCGCCGCGGAATGGCACGACCTCGTCACGCCGGGAACGCGCACGCACGAGCGCTGGAAATCGCAGGTCGACGTCATCGCCTGGTTTCTCCGGCAGTTGCGCGACGCCGGTGTACCGGTGCTCTGGCGTCCGTACCACGAGATGAACGGTGACTGGTTTTGGTGGGGCCACAAGCGTGGGGCCGAAGGTTATGTGAAGCTGTATCGAATGTTGTTCGAGCGGTTGGCCAGGTTCCACGAGCTGAACAATCTGCTCTGGGTGTACAACGCCAACGAAATTAACGTGAACGTGCACCCCTACGCGGACTACTTCCCCGGCCATGACGTCGTCGATGTCCTCGCCACGGATGTGTACCGGATGAACTTCGCGCAGCGAGATTACGATTCGCTTTCCGCATTGGCCGGAGGCAAGCCCATCGCGCTCGGGGAAGTGGGACAGGTGCCAGCGCCGGAATTGCTGGAAAAACAGCCACACTGGGCCTGGTTCATGGTCTGGAATGACACGTCCACTTTGTCAGAGGGGCTGCCCGCATTCCGAACGACGTACGCGCACGAACGCATTTCGAGCCTCGCTGACCTGCCCTGGAACGAAGGGCGCGTCGCCCGATCGCCCCGCATGCACCAGCCGATCATCAAGTAGCCCGCACCCCACGGTATAACTTGCCCTACCGGCGGGGGCCGGGGGATGCTGCTCCTAGATGTTGTTTCGCCAGCTGCGGCACCGCGCATCCTCGAGCCTGACCTATCTGGTCGCGTCTCGCCCGGGCGCTGAGGCGCTGCTGATCGATCCGGTGCTCGACCAGCTGCCGCTCTATCTGCGCCTGATCGAAGCACTCGATCTGCGTCTGGTCTTCGCCATCGACACGCACACCCATCTGGATCATCCGTCCGCACTAGACGCTTTGCGCGAGCGGGAGCAATGTGTGACGGCCATGGGGCGCGAAACGCGCGCCCAGGGCGTCGTGCGGCGCCTTTGCGACGGTGAAGTGATCGACATCGACGGGTTAAAGCTCGAAGCGCTGCACACCCCCGGGCACAGCGCCGACTCGTACAGCTTCGTGATGGATGATCGCGTGTTCACCGGGGACACGCTGCTGATCCGCGGTACGGGCCGAACCGATCAAGGCGGTGACGCGCGCCAGCAATACGACAGCCTGTTCAGCAAGCTGTTGACCTTGCCGGGGCGCACGCTGATGTATCCCGCGCACGACTACAACGGCCGGCATGTGAGCACGATCGCGGACGAGCGCAGCCAAAACCCGCGCCTGCAAGTGACGTCGGTGGACGAATACGTGGCGCTGATGGCCGGCTTGCGCATCGACGATCCCCAGTTGATGGACGTGCCAGACCGGCCCAGTTTGCGCCCGGGCGGGTCCTTGATGCGCCAGCTCGTAGAACTGCGCTCGGCGCTGGGCCACACGCCGGCGCGTTTGGCGTAGGAGCCAAAAAACCGGCGGCTCGCCGCGCCCGAAAACGGAGCGGACAAAAGGCCACATCGTGGCATCGTGGGCGCGGCACTTCGCCGGTCGAAGGCGAACGGGCAGCGGCATTGGGGCGCGGTGGTGGCGGCAGTTAACGGGGCAACACTGCACGACGCACTGCTCGGCGGCGGGAGGCGAGCTGCGGCACGACAATTGCGAGGGCGGGTTGCTGCCCCGGGGCCGCCCTCGCCTCCATGCCAAACCCCAGCTTTGCGTTGACGCTCTGCGTGCTGCTCGCAATTTGTGCTGGAGCTGAGCCTGTTGGGGCCGAGCCTGCCGGAGTGGAGGCGGCCCGGGTGATCTATGTTCGAGTGGGCTCGGATCCGCGGGTGCATGCGCTGATCGACTTGGATGGTGACCATCGGGTCGATCGCACGTGCGCCATGGATCCGGCGCTCGAACTGTCGACGCCAGCGCTCAACATCCAGCCCGCCTCGGAGGGGCCCCGCCATGGCTGGCGCTACGTCCGCTACGGCACCGACGGCTGGCTGTACGTGCCCATCGGCACGCTGCTCGACATCGGATCCGAATATCGATCAGAAGCCTGGGTGCGCGGGCGCCCGCCCAGGATCCTGCGGCGGCCAGCCGCAAACTTGCGCTGCGGCGATAGATCGAGATCCGTGCAGCGCAACTCGCTCGTGTTCTTCATGATGTCGAGGATGCGTTCAGACGCGCCCGCTTCGAGCTCGGTGGTCGGGGCGTAGATTCGCTCGCGCTTTCGGTGCAGGGTGCGACCCAGCGCGGCGATGTCCTGGCAACCTGCGACCTTGGCCAGCTCGTAGATTGTTTCGCCACTCCCGCGATCGATGTCCACAGCGAGCGGGCCGTGATTTTCAGTCACAAACGCGGTGACGCTCGGTCCGGCGTACCCTGCGGGTATCAACCGCGGACCGCACCCCACGCCGAGCCAGATGCTGGCGGCGCACACGGCAATGCACGAGTGCATGCAAGGGGTATGCAAGGGGTATGGCGCAATCTCGCCTCGGGTCAACCGGGCGCGCCGGGCCGATTTTCTGGCTCGGCGCTATGTGATTGATCCGTAATGCCTTCCTCGCTAGCGTAACGCGTCGAATCGCAGCCGATCAGGCTACTAGATTCCCCGCGGAGGCCCGCAGCCCCCGCTTTAGAAGAGGAACCGGACGAGCACCATGGCCTACGAACTACCCCCCTTGCCGTACGAGTACACTGCCCTCGAGCCTCACATCTCGAAGAAGACTCTGGAGTTTCACCACGACAAGCACCACGCGGCTTACGTCAACAACTTCAACGCCGCGGTCAAAGGCACGGAGCTCGATTCGCTCTCCATCGAGGCCGCCATCAAGGCGACGTCCAACGACGTTTCGAAGGCCGGCATCTTCAACAACGCCGCACAGGCGTGGAACCACACCTTCTACTGGCACAGCATGAAGGCGAGTGGGGGCGGCGCACCAACGGGTGAGCTGGCCAAGAAGATCGACGCGGATTTTGGCAGCTTTGCCAAGTTCGTCGAAGCGTTCAAAGCCGCTGGCGCGACGCAGTTCGGCAGTGGTTGGGCCTGGCTCGTGGTGGACGGCAACAAGCTGGCCGTGACGAAGACGCCGAACGCCGAAACCCCGCTCACCAAGGGGCAGGTCCCGCTCATCACCATGGACGTGTGGGAGCACGCTTACTATCTGGACTTCCAGAACCGTCGCCCCGACTACATCGCGACGTTCCTCGACAAGCTCGTCAACTGGGAGTTCGCGGCCAAGAACCTCGCCGGGGCGTGAAGCAGCTCCACGAACCGCATCTCTTCGGCTGGTCCGTCTTCAATCCGGAGCGGAACCTCGATTTCCACAGTGTGTTCTGGCGGCGTTCGGAGGGGAACGTCGCCATCGATCCCTTGCCGCTCAGCGCGCACGATCGGGCGCATGTCGAGGCGTTGGGGGGGCTTCGCGAAATCATCATCACGAACTCGGATCACGTGCGCGCTTCGCGAGAGCTGGCTGAGGGGACCGGCGCGCGTATCTGGGTGCCCCGCGCGGAGCAGTCGCTGCTCGCGAGCCAGCTCGGTGCAGTGGAAGCGCGCGGCCTGGGCGACGGTGAAGAACCATTTGAGGGACTCAGCGCACTCGAATTGCACGGCTCGAAGACACTCGGTGAGCTCGCCATCGTCATCGCTGGCAATACGCTCGTGGCGGGGGACCTGGTACGCGGGCACCGCGCGGGTCGCTTGAACCTGTTGCCGGAGCCGAAGCTCACGGACAAAGCCCAAGCGCTCGCGTCGCTCCGGCGCCTCGGGGCCTTGCCCGGCATCGACGCGGTACTGGTGGGGGACGGCTGGCCCGTGTTCAAAGGCGGCGCGCAGGCGCTCGCAGCGCTGATCCAGGAGCTCGGCGGCTAGTACGCCGGTTCCAATGAAGCGCCTTTTGCTACCGATTTGAACCGGCTCCCTCCTCTATCTTGGCCTCGATTCGGTGTTGGGGTCGAAATAGTGGCCACACGTCCGGTCCCTGCCGATGACCAGCGATGACCGGAATCCGTGGAGCCTGGGGCATGCCGTTATTTCGAGGGTAGGGTTCGAAAAAACAGGGTAGTCTATCGGGATGATCGAGCGCAGCAGGCTACATGCTCGCGTCGAGGCTCTGCTGCGACAATTTCCTGTCGTCGCGCTGCTGGGTCCGCGGCAAGTTGGCAAGAGCACCCTCGCACGTCAGGTCGCCTCGAGCAGGCAGACGGCGAGTTACTTCGACCTCGAGCACGAACCCGACCTCGCGCGGCTCGCTGAACCGAACCTCGCCCTGGGCAATCTGCGTGGTCTCGTGGTGATCGACGAGATCCAGCGGCGGCCGGAGCTTTTCCCGACGCTGCGCGTGCTCGCCGACCGAAAACGGGCGAGGTTCTTGGTGCTGGGGAGCGCGTCGCCCGAGCTTCTGCGTCAAAGCTCCGAGTCACTCGCCGGTCGCATCGCGCACGTAGAAATCGATGGCTTCGCGCTCGACGAGGTGGCTAGGACTCACGCCGATCGACTTTGGCTGCGTGGTGGATTCCCGCGCAGCTTTCTCGCCAGGAGCGAAGCTGCTAGCGTGACCTGGCGTCGCGAGTTTCTGCGTACGTTCCTCGAGCGCGACGTCCCTGCGCTCGGTTCCCGCGTATCGCCCGCGCTCCTGGAACGGTTTTGGCGGATGCTCGCACACTGGCACGGCCAGCTCTGGAATGCGTCCGAGATCGGGCGGTCTCTCGGTCTCTCCGATGTGACGGTGCGCGACTACCTCGATCTGCTCGCAAAGACCTTCGTCGTGCGAGTGCTCCGCCCCTTCCACGAAAATCTTGCCAAACGGCAGGTAAAATCACCGCGCGTCTACGTTGCAGACAGCGGCCTGCTTCACGCGCTCTTGGGGATCCCTACTCGTTCCGAACTCGATGTCCACCCCAAGCTCGGAGCCTCGTGGGAGGGGTTCATGTTGCAGCAAGTCGTCACGCGCCTGGGCGCTGAGCGGGAGGAGTGTCACTTCTGGCGTACGCAGGACGGAGCGGAGCTCGATCTGCTCGTCGTCCGCGGACGCCGGCGCCTGGGCTTCGAAGTGAAACGAACAGATGCTCCACGCCTGACACCGAGCATCCACATCGCGCTCGCGGATCTGCGATTGGATCGTCTCGACGTCGTCCATGCTGGCGCACACAGCTTTCAGCTCGCGCCAAAGGTTCGCGCACTCTCGGCGGCGCGGATCCTGGATGACCTCGCGCCGCTGAGTGTCGCTCGAGCGCGGACTGGGAGTCCCAAGTAAGTCATTGCCTACGCGTTTTCGTCGGCGCCTTTGTCGGGTGAACGAAGTTGTAGTACAAATGACGACATGGCCAACTACAGCCAAAGCCGCGTGCTCAGCATCCGGCTTGCGCCCGAGTTACTCGACGCCGTGCGCGAGCAGGCGCGCATCGATGGGCGGAGCGTCTCGGGTGAGGTGGTGTCGATCGTCAAAGAGAGACTTGCCTCTCGGCCTCTGGGTCATGCCAAGCCGGGCAAGATCACGGGTTGGCTCGCCCACCTGGACGTTCCGGAGACGCACGCCGAGTTCCGGGCAGGCCGCACCGAGGCGAGCGCGAAACTGGAGCAAGGCATTCGATCTCGCGGGCGGAGTCGGGTTCGTTGAAGGAATATGTCCTCGACACTCACGCCGTTGTCTGGTGGGTGCCGGAGCCACAGCAGCTCAGAGGGTGCTCACGGAGCGCCCCAATTGAGATGCAGTAACTCCGGTCGCCTTCTGCCGGGCCCGACACCGTCCTGCCAGGCGGAGAAATCGCTGACGCAGGGCGGCTCATCCTCGTCGCAGGGAAACTTGGTGATGATCTGGAGATCGCCGGAGCCATCAAACGCCGAAAAGTTCACTCGAGCTCCGGGGGCGCCCGACAGGTCTACGCCAGCAAAGCTCGCGGTCCAGGCCTCGTCAGAGACAAATCCGTTCCAGTGCGCCTCGATGCCGGTGGGCTCGGTTGAAAACGCCGAGTTCATCTGCTGGGTCCAATCGATGCGTCCGTCCGCGGTGGTGAACCGTCCTTCGACCTCGAAGGTCACCGCGCCTTCCCGAGAGAGGCAAAGCGGGCGCGGCGAATCGGCGAGGACCACGGTGACTTCAGTCGTCTGAGGGTCGGTGAGCTCTTTCCACTCGGCGGGGAGCGGCGACTTGGCGTTGAAGCTCTCACGGGCGCCCGCAAAGGCGTCGTTGAAAGCCTGTAGCGCCGCTTCGGCATCCGGGGTCGGCGTATCAATTGGCACAGCATCAAACCGGCACACGTCGTCCGGCCACTGCCCGGATAAGGCGCGAGCCTCCCAATAGTAGGTAGGCTCCAGTCGCGCAGCGGGATTGGCTGGAGCTTGAAGCGATACCGTCATCGCGCCGCGCACGGCGTGGGGATGGAAGCCCAGCTCGCAGAAGAGCACGCCGTAATACGGCCCTTCGGGCCGCGGCTCCACACGCAACGTGCCCTCGACGTCGGCCAAGTCAGCCTTGAAACGGGCTTTCAATGAGGCGAACGCTCCTTTCGCCAGTGAAAGCGAGGCGATGGTGTCTGCCCTCACCGCTCCATCTGCGGTTTCAAGCTCCGTCCGGAGGCTCACGTTGAGGCGCTCGAATCTGGCCGAGGTACACGATTCGACCACGGCGCCCCATTCGAGGTCGACGGCCTCAGGCGTGCAGGTCCCCTGCGCATCGCACAACCGCGCATCGAGCCGCTGGTACGTCAGGTCGCCCTCGATGCGCGTCGAGCCGCTCACCCTCGTTTCGTTGACATACCCCGTGGGCAGCCGAGTCAGCAATGATCCTTCGGGTGTCTCCTCAGGGCGCGCCCAACGAAACGAGGCCGCGAAATCCCGCTCCACCAACGAGCGCACGCGCGCCATGTCAAAACCGAGCGCCACCGCTTCCTCGTCGCTCACCGGTGTCGCCTGCAGGAAAAGCGCGCAGTCAGAGGTATCGTCGAAGTCGCTCGTTTCGCCCCCGCTTTGAGCCAAGCAGTCCGGGCACACCGGGCCAACTGGAAGCGCCTCGGGCTCGAGCACGCCCTCAAGGTCCGATTCGGGGCGCGGTTCAATGGAAGCTGCCGGCTCGTCACGCGGGCCGCATGCCGCGCTGCTCACAGCCACCCAGAACCAACACCCGAGCCCGGCATCTCGCCTTCTGTACATGGATCAGGGGTGCCACGTTCGTGCCGACCCAGCAATGCCTGGAACGCACGTTACATGCGGCCATTTGCGCTACCGCGTGCAATACTGGCTATCCGTGGCGACGATCCATCACGTTTTTGGCTGGAAAACATCGTGAAAGGCGAGCTGAATTACGAGGCCATTGCCGTAGAGTTGCTCCAGGCTTTGCGCGGCAAACGCTCCTGTGCGGACTTCAGCCGGCGCATGGGCTACTCGAGCAACGTGGCCCACCGCTGGGAGAGCCAGCGGAGCTGGCCCACGGCTGCGCGTTACCTCCAGTTGCACCGGCGCCTGAACCCAGGAACCCCGGCGTGCCTCGAGCGCTTTTTCCGGCGCCCACCCGACTGGCTCGAAACGTGCGATCCCGAATCACCGGAGGCCGTCGCCGCGTTCCTCCGAGCGCTCAAGGGCAAGACGTCGATCGACACCCTCGCCGAACTCGGCTCTTTCAGCCGTTACCAGGTGTCCCGCTGGCTGAGCGCACAGACACAGCCGAAGCTGCCGGAATTTCTGCGGCTGGTCG
Source organism: Deltaproteobacteria bacterium (assembly GCA_043780025.1). Classification (GTDB taxonomy): domain Bacteria; phylum Myxococcota_A; class Polyangia; order Polyangiales; family Polyangiaceae; genus SZUA-265. Next base: position 2,312 of record JAYWEH010000549.1, on the reverse strand, counting down.
AAGTGGCGAGCCGGCGGCTGCTGGATCTACTGGCCACGTGCGTCGACCCCGAGCGTTTGCCCTCGGTGGCGAAGCGCTGGCGCGTACTGCAGGCAGCGCGCAACGCGGCGTATCAAGACCCCTGGTCCCACGCCGCGCTGCGAGCCCTGGAAATTGGCGCAACCGCCAGCGGTGCGGCGCAGATCCCCTGGCTCGCCGAGCGGCTCGGTATCGACGTAGAGCACGTGCGGTCGTCGTTGAAGGTGCTCGAGACCACCGGCCAGATCAAGAAGAAACGCGGGCGCTTCACGCCGCGCGCCGCGATGGCGGTCAATACCGCGCGCGATCCGACGCTGTCACTGCAGCTCAAGCAGGCCTGGTCCCGCGTGGCGGTCGCTCGCCTGGAGCAAGGGGCACCAGGCAACTTCGGTTACAGCCTGTTTGCCATCTCACGTCGAGACTTGCAGCGCCTTCGCGATTTGCACCTCGCGTACGTGAGAGCCATGCAAGACCTGATCGCGCAGTCGAGGCCCAACGAATGCGTAGGACTGTATTGTGCGCAACTGCTCGACCTCGGGGTCAAAGACAACGCGCTCGAATGAGCCAGCTCATCCCACCCGGCAACCAGCGCTTCGCCCGCGCCGCCAGCGCGCGCCACCCGGCATAGGTGACTTTTCTTGCCTGTCAATCCGACGGTGTTTCGGCTCCGCCTTCCGGCTCGCTTTCGCCCCGGCTTTTGGCGAGCTCGAGCGCGCGATCGTACAGCTCTTTCTTCGGCAGGCCGCTGGCTTCAGCCAGGGCGCGTGTGATGCGGCTCGGGTTCACGCCACAGTCGATGGCGGCGCGCAGCGCGGCCTCACACAGCGCACGTTTTTCGGCGCCCTCGGCCGCGGCTCGTTCGTCTGCGTTGGCGGCAGCGAGCACGATGGCGATTTCTCCTCGCCAGGCGTCGGTGCGCGTGGCGAGCTCCGCCACGCTGCCCCGCAGGCCCTCCTCGTAGAGCTTGGTGAGCTCGCGTCCGATGAAGATCCGGCGATCGGGAAAGTGCTCGGCAAACTCCGTTAGCGTCTTGGCCAGCCGCGCTGGCGATTCGAACAACACCACGGGCTCGGCGCTGTAGCGCAAGCGTTGCAGGTTGGCCTGCCGCTCGGGTCCGCGGCGCGGCAGGAAACCGAGAAATGTGAAAGGGCCGTCGACCAGCCCAGAAAGCGCGACCGCGGCCGTCACGGCGCTCGGACCCGGTACGATGCGAACGGGTACTTGGCGGGCTGCCGCTGCCGCCACCAGGCCGCCTCCGGGATCGCTCACGGCCGGCGTGCCCGCGTCGGTCACGAACGCCACGTCGTCGCCCTCGAGCAGACGCTCTACGAGCTGGGCGATCGCTGCTGGCGAGCTGTGCGCGTTCAGGGAGCGGATCGGCTTTTCGCCGATGCCGAGGTGCGACAACAAGGCTCGCGTGCGCCGGGTGTCTTCGGCTGCCACGCAGGCGACGCTGGACAGTACCTCGACGGCGCGCCGCGTGATGTCGCCGAGATTGCCGATGGGTGTCGAAACGATGAACAAGCAGCCGAGAGCCATCGCGCTCAGTTTTCGACTTCGAAGGCGTCCCCCACGGACTCTTTCAAGAACGCGCGCAGCTTGCCCGCGATGCGCGATTCCAGCTGGCGCACGCGTTCGCGCGAAACCCCGAACTCGTTACCCAGCTCCTGCAACGTCAGCGGATCTTCGGCGACCATGCGCTTGTCGAAGATCAGCGCGTCCTTGCCGGACAGAGTTTCACGGAAACGCGTCAGGTGGTCGCGCAGGATCTCGTTCAGCTCGGCGTTGGTGGTGTCTTGCTCCGGCCCAGGCGACCCCGATGGCAAGAGCTCGATGCGCGCCACGCTGGTGTTGTCCCCATCGCCCACCGGCATGTCGAGCGAAGCGTCGCCGCGTGAGAGCCGGCGATCCATCTCGATCACTTCTTTTTCGTCGACCTGCAGCCGAGCGGCGATCTCCGCTGGGGTCGGCTCGATGCCCATGGCGCTCAGCCGCGCCTTCTCTTTGTTGAGATTGAAGAACAACTTGCGCTGCGCCTGCGTGGTGCCGAGCTTCACCATGCGCCAGTTGTTCAACATGTAGCGCAGCATGTACGCGCGTATCCACCAGGCCGCGTAGCTCGACAGCTTGACGCCGCGATACGGATCGTAGCGCTTCACCGCTTGCATCAGGCCGATGTTGCCCTCCTGGATCAGGTCCATCATGTTGCGGTAGGCGCGCCGGTATTCGTACGCGATCTTGACCACCAGACGCAGGTTCGCTGTGACGAGGCGGGCCGCAGCGGCCACGTCGCC
>JAYWEH010000548.1:0-8135 GCA_043780025.1 Deltaproteobacteria bacterium | reverse complement strand
CACGGAATGGTTTGGGCACGATCTGTCGTCCATTCTCCGCCCATTGGTACTTAGGTTTCCAGGGGGAGCTGTCTCAAACGACGTTGGCACGGGGGGTTGAGTGCCGCTGCCTTCGTCAGTCCGAGTGAAAAAGCAGCGCGCCCCGAACGTAGTGTCACCGTAGAACTGCTGGAGAAATGGCTGTCTGTCCGCTTCCGTGCCGTGATCCACCACAGTGCGACAGAAGGTGGAACCGCACTCGACGCTGACCAGCCGCGACTCGTACCCTGTCGACACTGATGACTGGATTGCGCTTTCGCGACTACGCGCCCACGCCACATCCCGTGGCTCGGCGCGCAGCGCTGCGACTCGCGCCCGTATCAGAAGAAATTGTCCTCTTCGCCGACAAAGTAAGAATGAATCCGAGCGTTCGCCGGAACCGCGGTGGACACAATGAACGTCTGACCCAGCGTGATGAAGCCGAAATTGTTTACTTCGTTGCCCCCCAAGGTTTTCACGCCGTTGCCGTTCGGCACGTTCACCGTCATGGTGTTGCCGGTGTCGCCAACCTCATTGGTGTTGGCGATCGTTATCTGCCAGAGGCCAACTCCTCCAACGCGCTGGACCGCCATGCTCCAAAGGTCGATTCCGCCTCCGCCATCCCTAACTACGGGGCAGAGGAAGAGTTTAGTGGTCGCGGAAGAGTTGAACGCGAAGCTCACGCCGTAACGTATGGCTGTAGGACTCGCATTGTCGACACACAGCGTGCCCGGATGGTTCTTGGCATCAATCGCCTCTCCGTTGCTCGTGACGGTGGCCGCAGTGGCCAAAAACAAGCTCGCTGCGCTTCGCCTGATGGATTGCATGTTCATCGTGGACCGCGAGACTTTTTGCAGCACAGGCTTTGGTGCGCCACGAGCTTCGGGCGTCGAGCGGATGACGCCAGCTGCTGCTGCAAGACTCTGACGAGGGTGCCAGGGGGTAGCGGTCTCGGCTACCCAAATGAACGATCCCTGGGGGACATCGTGTCCAGCCCTCAAACCAAACGCCGCTGCGCGGCCCAGCGCCGGAGTTCGTTGAGGCAAAGGAGCTCTCGCATCCCATGCCGACATGAAGCAGCGGATGGCAGCTGCCGGTCTTCATCTGAAAGATCCGCTCCGCGTACTTCAGATCGTCAACGCGCTCAGCTGGACAGGGCTCGTTCGCGCGTTAGTCGGTTCACGCGACGCCCAGGCAGCCTTTATGCCCACCTCCGTTGCAGCGATGCTCGAGGAGGGCAAGGCTGCGGACCAGAGCCTGGCGCAGGCGGGAGCCCTGCGTCAGCTCGGCAGTCGCCCGTTGTTCGTGCTCACGGCTGGTAAGCTCTCCGACGCGTTTCTGGCCGAGGCTCAATTGACGCCAGAGCAAGGCGCGCAATTTCAAGCCGTGTGGCGCGTCTTGCAGGATGACCAGGCGTCGTGGTCCACGCACAGCCAACGTGAGATCGTTGCCGATGCAGCGCACCACATCCAGGAAGACCGACCCGATCGTGTAGTTGGCGCCACGGAGTGGGTGGTGGAGGCTGTTCGAGCGGAGAGCGGACGATGAGCGTGGACGTCAGGTAGGCGGTCGTGGGCGTGAGAGGCCGCGGGAAGCGAAGTCGCAGAGTCAATTTGGCCGCGGAAGCCGGGACCCGGTAAGCTGCGATTGTCGCGATCGCACCCACAACGTGGCGGTTGAATTCGCGAAGAGCGCCTGCGGGTGACCTTGTCACGAGCCAACGTGACCAGAGGCTTCATCACGACTGTTCCAGTCGCGCGCAATTGCGAGCGAGAAGTACTGACAGAGCCCTTTTGAATGATGGGAGCAATTTGCCCGCTGCTTCGATAGAATGGGCGATGCCGAGCGGGCGCTTGGAGAAGCCCCGCAGTTCCGACAAGCGCCCCCCTCTCTGCACGCTTAGCAAACTGAGCTGCGCCCGCTCGACCCTACTTCGTAGCGACCCAGCTCTGGACTGAATCGTTTAAACCGGCATCGCATAAGGCCTGCTCGATCTTGGTGCCCAGGGCCGTTCCAGCGCCGTCCGTCGACATGCAGTGGTTGGTGGAATGGTTCTTGATGCGAACGGTCGCGAACGGCGAGGCCGCACTCCTCGTGAAAAACCATTTCTGCAAGGAGGTGTTGAAGGTGAAATCACACGTCGCGGCCTGGAGATCTGCTCCCGTCGACGTGCTGCTGGGCGTCAGGCATTGGCTGGTAGCCCGGTTCATGATCACGAAGCGGCCCGCAGGAGCAACGGACACGATGGTCCACCCTGAGCCTTTTCCAGTAATCCTTCCGAACGGATCTGAACACTTGTCGAGCAGCACGCTCACCGGGCTGGGAGGATTCCGGATGTTCGAGTTCGCCACCATGCACAGCCCTATCGGAACGCCGTTCACCTTCTTGTTGTGCATGAAGAATAGATCGCCAGTGTTCTGGAAGAGCGACGGATCGTTGCCGGGTTTTGGATCGATGATCCAGCTGCGTATGCTGGCCGTGCGCGACCAAGCCGACAGGTTGCCGCCGACCAGGTCCGTAACTCCGATGATAGAGCCGTCCGCGTTGCTGAGCAGTGGCCCGCCAGAGTCCCCAGGACACACAGTGTCGGGCCCGGAGCTGGTGAGCACGTGGTCCAGCGTCCCACCGGTGAGGTCGAAGGCTCCGGACTGTCGCTTTCCGGTGTGAGTGCTGTCGCTGTTATCACAACCGAAGCCAATGCCCGTCGTCGAGCTCGGAACGGGGGGCGGCGATTCGCTACTGGGAAGTTGTAGACCTACGATATTGGGCGTGGGCGTCGTGGTGGTGACGACGGCAATGTCGTAGACACTGAACGCGCCCACTCCGTTCCGGAGCGTGTAGGAGGGATGAATCTGAAATCCTCCCGAGGGAATACTGAGCGGAATCTGCCCGCTGCTCCCGTCCGCGTTCGGAAGCAGGGTCAGCGAAGTGGCGAGCGGATTGCTGATGCAGTGTGCCGCTGTCAGAAACTTGTTGGTCCCCATGAGCTTGGACGCCGTGCAGGACGAGCCGCCTTGCACGATCTTGACCACCGAGCTGAAGCCGGTCACGAGCGTGCCACCCGTGATGCGTTGCACAGCCGTTCCCAAGTCCGCCTCGCCTGCCGGCTCCGCCTCTACCTCGACGGATGGCTCGTCCTGTTCCTCGGCAGCAGCCCCGCAGCCGTAAAGAACACTTGCGAGCGCGCTGGCCGCTACCGCTCGCCCCGACCAACAGCGGTTTGTGACGGCGCGGGCCCAACCGAACAGAGGTTTCGTGCTCATATTAGCTGCTTCCTTCTGAGTGCAGGTATTCCAAGCGATCTGACCGGGCAGCGCTTCCATGCGCAAGTCGATCTACGACTAAGGCAGATTCCCTCTGCCCGAGCTTTCGCAGACCTCGCCGCAGCTCGTTTGCGCTGCCCAAGGAGTAAACCATGGCTAAGCGCTGCGGGAAGCACGAATGGCGATCTGCAGCGGACATCGGTCAGGGCGGCGCCGAGCACCTTGCCCGGTTGCTGCCTTCAATCCGGGGCAACCTGATAGTACGACACCGAACCTCGGGAACGCGACTTTGGTGCTCAGACGGAGCCCGTCATCTCGGAGCAAAGGAAAATCAAAGTGGCTTCTGGCGTCGACACTTCGCGAAGTGTACGTAATCCGGGACTATGCGCAGGTGTTGCACCGCAGCCGCAGGAACAACCGCAACCGCACAAACAACCGCAGCCGCCACCAGAGCCCGCCGTTGCTCCGGCCCCTGCAGCCCCCCCCGCGTCTAGCCATAGCCGCACCCAACGCGGCTACCCGCGCGATCGGGATTGTGATCACCGAGCCCCCGGGGCAGTGCGGCCCGCTGCAGCCGTTTCCCCCGAGCTGCGAGCCCGTTTGGCGCATCCGCATCGACATCATGCCGGAGCAACAGCAGCCAGGCCAATACGCGCTCGGCCCCGCCTACCGGTGTTTGCCTACCGGGACGCTCAGGGTAAAGCCGGCGGTGCCTGGGGAACCGGCACGAACGTGCAAGAACCTCGGTAGCGACGTCGTCGGCACGCTGACTATTGTCGCGATCGACGCCGCCGGTATCAGCGGTGTGCTCTCTGGCGCGGGCGAAGCGGATGGCCCGTTCAGAGCCGAGCGTTGTCCCGCGTGTGGAGGCACGGGGCAGGCTTGCACCGGTAATGCGGAGTGCTGCAATGACTATTGCTATGAGGGGCGTTGTCAGGCGTGAGGGGGTAGAGGGAGGAGCGGGCCGCTCCGCATACGGCACTTCGATGTGCCAGATGCGGAAGCGACGGCGCACGCGTCACGGACACGAGAACCGGACGACGTAGTCCCGGCAGGTCTGGTTGCCGGGCTGATCTTCGGGCTTGCACTTCAAGCCGACCGCGGGATCGAAGGCGGACAATCGATCAGTCGGAGCGTAGCCTGACTGGGTGAAGAAGGGGACACCATCGATCACTTTGGTGGTCTTGGCTTGCAGGACGATCGGTGTTCCTTGCACCGGCAGTGCCCCTGACGAGGAGGCACACAACGTCGACGGCATGTCGCTTCGCCTTTCGTAGTCACCGTTGTCCGCGGGAGTATCGACGTTGAGCCACTCGGTCCAGAACGTGCTCGTTACCGGAGTGGGGGGGCCCGACGGGGGAAACGGGGCCACCATCCGGGTGACTTGACAGAGATAGCGCGTGGAATAATCGCTACACCTGCCGTCGGCCTGCTCTGAATTGATGCACCGGAGACCATCGTGCAGATTGAAAAAACTGAATTCATCGGGGAGGTCATCCGTCGCGAAATGCCGATCGCTTCCGATCACGTAGGCCTCGAGGCGCGTTGGGTTGTTGCAGGTGGCGTACAACCCGGGGAAGCTCTCTTGCTCATGAGCGAGCGTTTCGTACTCTCCCGTTCCGCCGGGGTTGTCGCTGTTCATCCAGCGATAGTCGCTGAACGGATCCTCCGGTGGCATCGCGTCTTCGGCCAGGATCTCACTGATGTTGCTCAACAGGGACGGAATCAGTTCTTCGTTTGCCGTGCTTTCGTTGTCTTCGAGCACATCCACGGCCGTGGAATTGAAGCCCACGGAGTGGCACCCGCTCGCACAAGGGCTCGGGGCGAGCGCATCTCTGATCAGCGTGTTCCAGGCCTTGAACCCCCGCGAGCCGGATGTCGTGTCGCCCGCTCGGTTGCTTCCGACGACCTTGTAGTGCGGTCCCGACGTCGTGTCGCCGAAATCGGCGAAGGTGTCGTGGCCGTCGTTGAGCAAACCATAGCGCGCCAGGGCCTGCATGCGGGTGAAAACTGCTATCCAACGGAACACCTCACGCTGCTCCCTCTCCTCCTTCGTGGACCGGGACGCGATTTCTGCCGGAGAATTCGCGCAGCACGGCTGCCTGAGCGCAATCACCTGCGGGCGCCCGTACACGATTGCCGCACACCTCGCACCGCCCGCCCTGGCACAGCCCTGTTCGGGTCCGTCTCCGATCGGCGGTCCTGACGAGGTTTCATCCCCGCGGGAGGATGTCAGTCCGGCTTCAGGAAGCCCGCGGGCTGGCGTTCAGGGGGCTCGGCAGCACGGGTTGCCAACTGACCTGAAACACAACGGCTTGTTCGGGGGGAGTTCGCGACGGCAGAGGCCGGCGCGGAGGGGCTCCGAACTTCACGAGAGGATACGTCTTGATTCAATCCACGTTCGGCACTTCGGCCAGGCCCATTCGAATGGGCTCGTTGCGTTCCACCTCGCTTTGCGCGGCAGCAGCTCTGCTGGCTTGCTTGGCTTGCAGTGATGAAAACACTGACGATGGCATCGCCAACTACTACTTGAGCGGTCGCGTGCTCGACGGCGCAACTCTCGAGCCCATCGACGGAGCCGATGTAGCCCTCAGTGTGGGCGGGGCAGCGCGCGTGAGTCGCTCCAATGCCGACGGCTCTTTTTCGGTCGGGCCGATCTCTCCCGAATCCGACTATCGTATCGAAGCCCACGTGGAAGGCTTCGATGCCTTCGCCTTTTACGGCAGCCGGCTGCCTCAGCTCGACAACGAGCAGCGCGACCGTGCGCTGGCTGGTGACGTCGTATTGTATGCCAGCGGTGCGTCCACACCCTCCTTCAGCATCGCCGCGAGCTCGCGTGACGCGCGCTTGCCGCTCGACACATCGAGCGCCGAAGTCCGTTTTATTCCCATGCGACTCGGCGCCGATCCCGCCGCCTCGCGTCCAGGCGTAGCGCTCGGCGCCGACGCCGGAGCCCCCGCAATGATCCAGGGCTTCGATCAAACACTCCTGCCCAACCATGCGCTCGGCGACGTGGTGTCGCATCGCGTACGTATCGAAGGTGGCGTTGCCCAGGTTCCCGAAGGCGCCTTGCGTTGGGGCGCCGGCTATAGCGTGGAGGTCTATGGCGGCCCTCGTTTCGAGCCGGAAAGCCTGCTCCTGGCCGCGGGGCGCGCCACAGATCTGGACGTGTGGCTCACGCCGAGCGCGAGCAACGTCGGCACCGACCTGCCGCTGGACACCGCGCGCTACTTCTCGGGGCGAATCTACGACGGTGTCTCTTTGGGTCGTTTGACGGACTACGGGATCCGGCTCGAATACTTCGACCGGTCCATCCCGGGCACGGTGGACGCCAGCGGACGTTACTTCGTGGGCCCCTTGCTCGCTAATGCCGATTACAGCATCGTCGTCGAAGCCGAGGGCTACCGCAGCTTCCTCTCTCACAACGAACGCATCGCGGATGATTCCGACGACGCCATGAGCTCGCTCTACTTCGACGCTTTCTTGTACCCCGAAGGTGTCGCGACGGCGGGAGCGACGTGTCGGGTTCGCCTGAGCGACAGCACGGATTTGCCGAGCGGCTTCATGCGCTTCGCCCCGCGTTCGAGCTCGAGCTTGCTCGATGATGACGCGGAGCTTCCGGTCGGCGTGGAGTCGACGGATAGCGGCCGCCAACTCTGGTCCAATGACGAGGACCTGCAGCAGCGCTCTGTGGTGCTCCCGTTTGAGAACGGCGAGGTCGGGCTCCAGAGTGGTCAGCTCGTCTATGGCGTCAACTACGCCGTGACGATCTACGGCGTGAGCGGTCACGAAGTCCTCAACGGCAGCTATGTCGCGGGCGTCGATGCCGACCGAAGCTGGGTTCTCAACCCGCTGGCGGACCCCGAGATCGCCCTGACCGCGCTGTCGACGGATTCATTGAACCCGACGCCGAGCGGCCAGCTCGAAATGCGCTTCAACCAACCGATCGCGTTCGATCCGAGCGTGAACCTTGCCACGATCCAGCGCGCGATCAACGATAACTTCTCGATCTACAGCCCCGACGCGGATGGCGACAGCAACTTTAATACGTTGGTTGATGCTGGCAGCCTCACGCCGCCTGTCGCGCCCGGCTATCGAGGCATCTCCGTGCAGATCGACGGTGATCAGCTGATTCTGAGCTGGAACTCGAACACCGCGCTCGCCAACGTGGATGCCGATGATCCGATCGTCTCGGTCAGCTATGGTGGCCTCGGCTCGGTGCTGCTCGCTTCGGGTTCTGCCCAGAATCCCAGCTCGGTCGCGCTCTCCACTTTGCTCGGCTCCGGGAGCTCTTCGGTTCAGCTCATCGCGCAGTGAGTCCATCTCGTCCCCGACAGGCGTCGCCTGTCGGGGACGACCGTTTTGCCACGGGGAAATTGCCTTCAATTCGCTGAGCCAGCCGTTGCGGGGCCTTCACAGAACGAACCGCGCAGCGTCTCGCGCTCCAGATCGGCCCAGGCTCCCGCCAGGGCCGGGATGAGGCGTGCGCAATCCGAGCTGCCTTCACCATTGGGCTCGTCCGAGTTCCAGAAATGATTAGGCCCCTCGCAATCGGCTTGCAGGAGCAGGTTGCAAACCACCGCAAGCGCCTTGGGTCAAAAGCCCCGGTCGTGAGCGTTGCGGAAAAGGTGTCGTAAGGCATCAGGTGTGGTCCAACGAAGACGAACAACCGTGAACTGCCGTTCAATTGTCGAAACTGTCAGATGGCGTCGAAACCGGGCGTTGATGTTAACCCGGGATCAGCGTGGCGGGTGCCTGCCTACTGGCTACGCGGCGTCCGGCATAGAGGCAGCGTCAGCGTGGATCGGGCTCCTATGTTGAACTGCGGGAACCTTCGGCTGCGATGGAAAGAGA
>JAYWEH010000547.1:0-3441 GCA_043780025.1 Deltaproteobacteria bacterium | reverse complement strand
GCGCGGCCGGCGTATTCCCTGGCGTGCTGCTCGAAGCCGCCGATCGTTTGCAGTTGTCGCGCACCCAGATCCACCGCGCGATCGCTACCGGCGGCGCGATCGCCATGGTGATCAAGACGCACGCCAGCCTGTCGGGCGCCGAAGTCGGGTGTCAGGGCGAGGTCGGCAGCGCGACGGCGATGGCCGCCGCCGCGCTGTGCGAGATCCTCGGCGGCACGCCAGACCAAGTGGAGAACGCCGCCGAGATCGGGCTCGAACACAACCTCGGGCTCACGTGTGATCCGATCAAGGGCCTGGTGCAGGCACCCTGCATCGAGCGCAACGCAATGGGTGTCGCCAAGGCGTGGAGCGCGGCGCAGCTCGCGCTGTCGGGCGACGGCCACCACATCGTCAGCCTCGACCGCGTGATCCAGGTGATGAAGCGCACTGGCCTGGACATGCGCCGCGAATACAAGGAGACCAGCGAGGGCGGCTTGGCCGTATCGATCCCGGAGTGTTGAAGCGCAGTCCAGTGAGCCCGTGCCGACGGCAGCTCTTCTCGCTAAGCTCCGCCGCGTGAGCGTGTTCCTGTCCTTCGGAGCTCCCTTTCATCACCTGTGCCCGTGCCCGAACCGGAATTCGAATTCGGGCCCTCGTCACTGCTCGCTCGGCTGAAGACGCCTCGATGAAATTGATCGCCTTCTTCAACAACAAGGGCGGCGTTGGCAAGACCTCGCTCGTCTACCACCTCGGTTGGACCTACACCGATCGTGGGGGCCGCGTACTCATGGTCGACCTCGATCCGCAGTCGAACCTGACGGCGATGTGCGTCGATGAAGAGAGGCTCGAGCAGCTCTGGGTAGACGATGATGCCAAGCGCAAGTCGATCCGCGGCGCAGTGCAGCCCATCATCGATGGCGTTGGCGACGTTCAGCCAGCACATCAGGAGGCCATCTCGAGTCGACTGGTATTGATCCCGGGCGATATCAGGCTGTCCGAGTTCGAGGCAAAACTGTCAGATGCGTGGCCCCGATGCCTAGACCGGGATCGAGCGTCGTTTCGCGTCGCGTCGGCCTTTCACCGCGTGATTCAGCAGGCGGCAGCGAGCTGTGGCGCCGATCTTGTGCTCATCGATGTTGGACCCAACCTCGGCGCAATCAACCGCTCAGCACTGCTTGCCGCCGATTACGTCGTGACGCCGCTTGGTGCGGACTGGGTGTGGATCCCGTATTGAGCAAATGGGTCGCGCTCACGCCGCGGTCCTCACTGCCGAGCGGCGAGTAGCGTGAAGCTTGGCCATAGCAAGTTCCCATCGATCGCTGAGCGCGAGTGCGCGCATGCGCAAGACATGCTCTCCTGTCGTGGTTTTCCATCGGGCTCCGGCGCGTTTCATGCGGATGCCGACCAGAGTCTTGCACGTGGCCTCTACGTTGCCGCTGCCGATCGGCAGGCCCAGACGCAGCGAGGTGGCGAACTGCATATGTTCCTTGTGATTCTCAAGGTAGGTGATGGCGTCGTGCACGGGACACTTGGACTTGGAGTCACTTTGGCTGTTCTCCAAGCCGGAGCCGTGCAGCTCGGCGAGGATTTCATCGGCGGCGCTGTTCGCACAACGCAGACGCATGCGCCAGCGGTGCAGTTCTGGCTTGGCGCGTTCGGTAGCGAAGAGCAACTCCGCCGCTGGCGCTAGCTTTTCGATCACGTGCCAGAAGTCGATGCCCTGCACCACCTTGCCAAACACCGAGGCGGGGAAGTGGGACTGGAGCAGATTGCACATCTCGGGCGCACCATCCGACAACAGCTTGACTCTCAGGTCGGGCCGCTGTTCGAACAGGCGGTGGGCTTGATCGGCAATCTGTGCAAACCAAAGGTCGGCGTCGCTCTCGGGCATGCATCCGAAACGGAAGGTGTGCAGGCTCTTGCTGTCGACGTCGTGCAGTGTGATCGTCGCGACGTAGGCCATGCGGAAGTTACGCGCCACCGGTCGCTTTGCCGCCCCTTTGCGCGGTCGACCGGGCGGCCGCTTGCGCGACTCCTCCATGGGCACTGCCGCTCGATCCAAAGCGATGCTCATTGCCTTGGCATCGGCAGGCAGTTCGTATTCCTGCGCAAGCTGGTCCTCGATGTCGGCGGCCTCGCGTTGCAAATGCTCCCCGACCAAATGCGCGACTCGCTCGAAGCTCGCCCGCGAGTAGGGGAATCGACCGGTTTGCTTTGCTGCGGCGTCTGCTTCACGCGAGGGGCCGCGCTGGACATCGTGTGCCATGCACTGAGCCGTCAAGGGCAACCACCCACGACCGTAAGCTCCCGTGCGCTCCTGGATCGGGTCGAGGATGGGGCCGTTGCGTACGCCTACCTGCCGGTACACCGTGCGCTCGAGCTGCACTTCACCAGCCATCGTGTAGTAGGTGCCCACTTCGCGCCCGAGTCGCGCGTACAGATCTCCCCGAACTTGGATCCTCGCTGCGTTCACATCGAGGGCTCGCAGCGCCTCGGCGTTCGCAGTTCGCTCGATCGCTGCCGTACGCTCGGCGATCGCCTTTTCAGTCGCCGCACAGTCGACAGCCCGCCCACCGCGTGCCGACGCCACCACCGCCGTGGTCATATCCGCCAGAGCCTGCATCGACTCAGCGAGCGCCTTGTGTTCAACTGGCACCTTCACGAGCACGTAGCCTCGTGGGGCGCCCTTCTCGGGATCTGTGTTTTGCACCCAGCATCCGATAGAGAGGGGCGCCTGTTTTGTACAGTACGGTATTGCCGTATGACGGGTACGGGCTCATCCGGCTTGCTCAATACGGGATCCACACCCCTGGGTCGCCGAACATCCTCAGCCAACTCGGCAAAAGATCTGATAACGCGGGACGCCGCACCGGAAAACCTCGATGTGATGCACGGCGTTGTGACGACTAGTGGGGGTAGCGTGCTCTTCGAGCTAAGAGCCCCCGCAGGCGTGTCGACATCCATAGTGCGCCTGCAAACGCCGGCCTTTGAATTGCTCTATGTTCCAAGTCTGGAAATCCTAACCCGCTTTCCAAGGAATCCGTCGTTCGAAGCACCGACGGTCCGCGCCATGTTGAACCCCCTTGTGCCGACGTCAGAGGAAACGCAAACGCCACTTGCATTCCACGATTGGCGCAAGGTGGCCCCAGGTGACGCATCGATTGAGCGCTTCGAGGTGTCGCCTGGGCCTAAAGAGGCAGTGTACATGCTAGACTACGTCGGTCCCACTCCTGAAGCTTGCACGCTCTTGTACCCTGACCAGACGCTCTTTCACGCGCGCATTGACTACGGCTCCACGGCACCGTCTGCGATTCATGTCCAGTATGTGCTTCGCGTAATACGGTCTGGAAATGGCGGGCGCTTTGAATGGTTCGCAATCGACCACATGAAGCTGGAAGCGAGTCCGCACTTGATCATTCCAGTGACGATGTCCACAAGGTTCCAGGACTCGCTCTCACCTCA
>JAYWEH010000546.1:0-8137 GCA_043780025.1 Deltaproteobacteria bacterium | reverse complement strand
TCGAACTCGGCGAGCGAGTCGATCACGCGGCTCTTCTCGTCCCTGAGCGCGCGCGCCCGTTCGAATAGATCACGCTGCATCTGGACCAGGAGCGCGGGGATTTCTTCCAGGGCTTGCTCGCGTGGGAAAAATTGCTTCTTCTTCTTCCGCAGCTCGGCTTCACCTTCGCCGGGCAACGCGGGCACGAAGCGACGCACCACGCACAGGCTCTGCTTCTCGATGTCCTTGGGGCCCACTTCGACGCGGATCGGCACGCCCTTGAGCTCCCACTCGTAATATTTCGCGCCGGGGTTCAGGTGCTCGCGCTCGTCGACCTTCACGCTCAAGCCGCGCGCGATCAGCTCTTTCTGGACGGCTTTCGCTTCCGGGATCACCAGCGCGCGTTCGGCGTCGGTGCGATAGATTGGCACGATCACCACCTGAATCGGGGCGAGCTTGGGTGGGCACACGAGCCCGCTATCATCGGAGTGAGTCATGATCAGCGCCCCGACCAGGCGCGTGGATACGCCCCAGCTGGTCGCGTACACGTATTCGAGCTGCCCGGCTTGATTGAGGAACTGCACGTCGGCGCTCTTCGAGAAATTTTGGCCCAGGTAGTGGCTCGTGCCGGCTTGCAGCGCTTTGCCGTCTTGCATCATCGCTTCGATGCACAATGAATCCACGGCGCCCGCGAAACGCTCACCTTGGGTCTTGTGCCCTTGCAGCACTGGCACCGCCATCACGTTTTCAGCAAAGTCGGCGTAGACACCGAGCATGCGTGCGGTTTCTTCGCGCGCCTCCGCCTCCGTCGCGTGCGCGGTGTGGCCCTCCTGCCACAAGAACTCCGTCGTGCGCAGAAACAGGCGCGTGCGCATCTCCCAGCGGCACACGTTGGCCCATTGATTAATGAGCAGAGGCAGATCCCGATAGCTCTCGATCCACTTCTTGTATTGGTGCCAGATCAACGTTTCGCTGGTGGGGCGCACCACGAGCGGTTCCTCGAGCTCCGATTCAGGATCGACTTTGACCACCCCATCGATGGTCTTGAGTCGGTGATGCGTCACCACCGCGCACTCCTTGGCGAAACCGGAGGCGTGCTGCTCTTCCTTGGTCAGGTAGCTGAGCGGAATGAACAGCGGAAAGTACGCGTTGACGTGACCGGTGGCCTTGAAGCGATCGTCGAGTTCGCGCTGCATCTTCTCCCAGATGGCGTAACCGTTGGGGCGGATCACCATGCAGCCGCGCACGCCGGAGTGATCGGCGAGCTCCGCCTTGCGCACGATGTCGATGTACCACTGAGAATAGTCGAGAGCGCGCGAGGTGATGGCGGCGGCTTTTGCCGGTGCCTCGCGAGCCTCCTTTTGCGAGGACTTTTGAGCGGATTTCGGTTGAGTCGGGTTCATTGGCAGGGGTCAGCAATACGGGCGCTCGCCGCGCCTGTCAAAGCTGATTGCCCGACTCAGAACTCGAGCGCATCGCAGTAGTCGCCGCCGACCACCAGGGTGTTGTGCCCCGGCAGCTTCGATTGACAGCTGAGGCGCCAATCCCCGCTGAACGAGCCCGAGACGAGGATCTCTTCGTCACTCGGCGCAAAGACCGGCTCGACACCCGCCGGCCCCAAGGCCGTCAGATCGCGGGCGAGCGCCACGCTGAACGTGCCTTCGATGGCGCCATCCGCGCTGAGGCTGACCTCGATGGCTCCGCCCTGCGAGTAATACTGCTCGCCATCCAGGCCGAGGTTGGCGACGTGCGCGGCTTGCGCGGGTAGGCCGAACTGGAAAGTATGCGGCCCCATGCTGCCTGCCACGCCGTCAAACGTGATGTCGATGTAAACGAAGTCGCTCACGCCAGCACCGTCGGCCCCGGTGATGGTGAGGCCTACCTCGCTCTCGCCTTCGACCACGTGCAACGAGGCCTGGGCTCCCATGCCGCGGGCCCGGCCCTCGATCGAAACCTCCACGGCGCCTTCTATCGGCGGCTCTGCGACAGGCTCGACTTCCTCGTTCTCCCCCGGAGGCTCAGGCGCGCCCGCAGGCAAACCGGCGGGGCCATCCTCAGCGCCGCAACCGCTCGCAAGTACCGCCACCGTCAGAACCCAGGCGACCTGATAAAGCGCTGTGTACGCCATTGTCCTACCTGCTTTCCCGAGCCCCACACAAACCGTGGGGCGCACTCGGCAGCTTATCAATGGAGCTGAAGCGCGCAAAGGGTTTCGCACCCCGATTTGCGGGGATTTCCGTCCCATCGGCAAAGTTTGACGAAGTCGGCTGCAGTACACTCGCCGTCCAATGCCAAGCTCGGGGCGCCCGTACCGTACCGTTTGGGTGGAAGGCTTCGAGGTCTTGATCGGCCGCGGCGCGCGCGAGAACGACACGCTCACCTTCCGCGTGGCGGCGCCCAACGACTGTTGGTTGCACGTGGGGGGGGGCACACCGGGCAGCCACGTCGTCATCCGCAATCCCGATCGCGTGCCCTTGCCCAAGAGCGTGGTCGAACGCGCGGCGAGCTACGCTGCCTGGTATTCCAAGGCGCGCGCGGCGGGCTGGGTGGACGTGCACCATTGCCGTGCCTCCGACGTCAAGAAACCGCGCGGGGCTCCGGCGGGGCTGGTTCAACTCGGCCGTCATCAACGCGTGCGGGTGCGCCCCGCCGAGCCAGCGGACGGCCCGGTTGATGCCGACACCGACTCTGACGACTGACCGGGACCGCGCTCAACCGAGCGCGCGCCGCACGGCTTCGCTGAAGCCGCCCGCGTCATTCGAGGCAACCGTGGTGTAGCGGGCGCGCAATTCGGCGGGCGCGTTGGCGACCACGAAGGCCTGGTCCGCCCAGTTCAGCAACTCGAGATCGTTGTAGTCGTTGCCGATGGCGATGCTGGCGCCGCGTTCGTTCGTGGCCTGGCCCACAATCCAGGCCGCCGCGCTCGCCTTGCTGACGCCCGCGGGATAGACCTCAATCCAGGTCGAGCTGCCGTCGAGTGGCGACGTGCTGCGAATCACTTGATATTCGGCCAAGGCCGCGCAGAGCTCCAAGTAGCAGCTCTCTGCCGTAGGCGGTTCGACCACGATGACGTGGCCCATGGCCTCGCCAGCCACAAAGGGCAAACGGAGCTCATGCGCATAATCCGCGAAGCGGCGGATGCGTTCGTCAAAATCGGAGTTTTGCATGCCCGCACGGTGAGCATAGAAGCTGTGGTTGTCCGGTATCGCACGGTGCAACATGAAATCCAGCCGGCGCGCCACGAGCTCTCGCACGATCCGTTCGGCAGCCGGCGACGGGAGTTGGTGGGCGCACAGCTCGCGCTCGGTGGGCCAGCTCGTGATACCGGCTCCCGAGGAGTGCGCGAGATAGTCAATCGGGACCTCGGCATCGAGGACGCGGCGCGCCGAAAACAGCGAGCGCCCGGTCGCCACCACGCGCACGATGCCGAGCTCCCCGAGCTCGAGCAGTGTGCGCCGGTTCGCGTCCGCGAGGCGGTGGTTCGAATCCAGCAGGGTTCCGTCGAGGTCCGTCACCACCATGCCGATGCGCATGCGTCTCACCATCCCAAAATTGCGCTCCGCTGGAAAGGGCTGAACGCGTCGGTTCAACTGCCTGTCGGCTGTGCGGCGCGGGCTTCGGGATGCAGCGGGGGCGTTGGTTGCGCGACCGTCGCCTGGCGCAGGGCCCGCGCCGCGGCGTCTGCCACGTGACGTTGCAGCGCGATTGTCTTGCCGGTACCGTAGGGATGGTTGCGATTGCTCAAGAACACGATGAACAGATCGAGCTCCGGATCAATCCAGAGCGAAGTTCCCGTGTAGCCGCTGTGCCCATAAGCCTGCCTCGAGAGCTCCCCGCCCCGGGTACCGGAATGGCCACTCGACACGTCCCAGCCGAGCGCGCGACGCGCGTCGACGAGAGGGCCCGGCATCGCTCGCGGCCGCGTGAACTCTCGCACCACCGATTGCGACAATAGCCGCACGCCGTCGAGCTCGCCTTGTCCGAGCATCAACCGAGCGAACCTCGCCAGATCATCGCCAGTCGAAAAGAGCCCCGCGTTGCCCGCAACTCCGCCGAGCAGATACGCGCGCGGGTCGTGCACTTCGCCGCGAATCGGCGAGCTCTTCCGGCCATACGCCAGATCCGTGGGCGCGAGCCGCGGCGACGTACAACGCTTGCGGCAATACGTCGTGTCGACCATGCCGAGCGGCTTCCAGAGCACGCGTTCTGCGAGCGCATCCAGCGGCTCCCCCGAAACTCGCTCGATCAAAGCCCCGAGCGCCACATAGCCAACGTCGCTATATAGAAAGCGCCGCCCCGGCAGGGCTTCCAGCCAGGAGCCCAACGCACGCGAGCGCGCCCGCGCGGGCCCGTCGAAATAGTCCTTGAGCGAGTTGGTCGGAGGCAGGCCGCCCGTGTGCAGCAGTAGCTGCTCGACGGTGACGTCCGATTTACCCCGCACCCCAAATTCCGGAAGGTGGCTCGCCACGCGATCATCGAGCTTGAGCTGCCCCTGTTCGATCAGCCATTGAGCAAGCGTGCCGGCCACGAGCGGCTTGGTCACGGAAGCCAGATCAAAGATGGTGTCCGGAGTCATCTCCTCGCGCGCGGGCAGGATCGCACGCTGGCCGTACGCACGCCGGAATACCACTCCGCTCTGCTGACCCACGACGACCACGGCGCCGGGCAACCGCGAGCTCTCCAAGGCGCGCGCCATCAGGTGGTCTATTTCGGCGAAATCGGGCGCAGGCGCTGCGTCATGCGCTGCTTCGCTCGACGGCGGCTGCTCAGCCGAGGCACCGGGCTCGCCTGTTTCACCCGACTTCGGTTCAGCGAGGGGGGCCGCGCTCGACACTTCGAACGCGCCCGCTGGATTTCCATCCGGCGGCGATCCGGGCGACACGGCGACAGATCCGCGCCACGCGGAAATGACGAGAGACAAGCCGATGACGCTCCAAACGCTCCCCCGCCACAATCGCGGCTTCTTGCTCGTCACTTCTGGTCTCACGCTAGCCAATCTCGCCCATCGCCAGCTAAAGTAGATGGGCCTCGCTCCAGTTCTGGAAACGGCACGGCGAGGCACTCCTGCATGCATAACCGGCCACAGTTCGGCATTTTGAGCGGATTTCTGCTGCCGCTGTGGCCCCAGCGAACGCTTCTGACTTAGGATCCGCGCCATGGACATCTACAGCGCGACGCGTCGGCTCAACCGACCGTTCTCTTTCGATGCACAAGCCCGGGGGGGCGAGCTGCCGCTGGGCGCTCACGGTCTGATCGGCGACGGCACGACGTGTGCGCTGGTGCGCATGGATGGCGCCATCGATTGGCTCTGCCTTCCGCGCTTTGACAGTCCCAGTGTGTTCGCTCAGCTGCTCGACGAGGAGCGCGGCGGTGTCACGGCGCTGACCCCCAGCAACCGCCCCTTCAAGAGCTTCCAGCGCTACGACCCCGACACCAACGTGCTCGAGACGCTGTTCGAAGTGGACGGTGAGGGCGCGGTACGCCTGACAGACTACATGCCGTGGACCAATGATCCGCGCGCGGCCATCCACGAGGTGCATCGGCGCCTCGAGTGCCGCGAGGGCAATGTCTCCATCGACGTCATCTTCGATCCGCGATTTGGCTACGCCAAAGAGGCCCCGCGCCTCGAGGTATCGGCGGAAGGCGCGCTGGCCATCGGCTCCGCCGGAGAACGCCTCGCCGCGGCGGTCTCTCGCCCGTGCGTCTGGCAAGCCCGCCCCGAGGGAGGGCTGCATGCGCGCCTCGATCTGCACAGCGGCGAGCGAGTGTGGATGGTGCTGTCGTGGGACGCGCCCCGGGCCGCGCCGATCAGCGCGTACCGCCCCTTCGAACATCTGCGGGCAACGCGCCGGCACTGGCGAGCCTGGGCCCACAACCTGCGCTACGACGGGCCCTGGCGCCATCACGTGATGCGCTCCGCGCTCCTGCTCAAACTGCTGCAATACGCGCCGAGCGGAGGCATGGTGGCGGCGCCGACCACGTCCCTGCCCGAAGGCATCGGCGGGGAACGCAATTGGGACTACCGCTACGTCTGGATGCGCGACGCGGCCTTGTGCATCCGCGCGATGAATCTGATCGGGTACAGCCAGGAATCCAGGGATTTCTTCCATTTCGTTGGCGACGCACTGACGCGGCATGACGACCTGCACATCTTCTATTCTGTCGAAGGTGGCATGGTGCCGGACGAGGTCACTTTGCCCTGGCTACGCGGGCATCGCGGCTCGTCGCCGGTCCGCGTGGGCAACGGCGCTAAGGACCAGCTGCAGCTGGACAATGCCGGCTACCTGCTCGACGCCGCTTTCGTCTACGAACGTTTCGGCAATTCCCTCACGCTGCGGTTCTGGCGCCACCTGGTGCGCCTCATGGATCGCATGCGCACGCAGTGGCATAAGCCCGACCACGGCATCTGGGAGCCGCGCGGGGGCATGCATCACAACGTGCACACGAAGACCATGTTGTGGGTCGCTTTCGATCGCGGCGCTCGTATCGCCAGCCTGTTCGGTGAAGAGGAGCTGGGGCAGACCTGGCGCAAAGAAGCCGAAATCATCCGCAATGAAGTGCTCACGCGCGGCCTCGATCCCACGGGGCGACACTTCGTCAGCCACTACGACGGCACGGAGCCCGATGCGACGCTGTTGCTTCTGCCCGCCTACGGCTTCGTTCGGCCCGATGATCCGCGCACGATTGCCACGATCGAGTTCGTGCAGGAACGCTTGAAGGAACGCGGCTTCGTCTACCGTTATCACTATGACGACGGCCTCGCGGGGCCCGAAGGAGCGTTCATTCTGTGTGGTTTCTGGCTCGTCGAAGCGCTGGCCATGGCGGGCCGCCTCGAGGAGGCAATGGAGGTCTTCGAGCGGCACGCCGAAGCGTCCAACCACGTGGGGCTCCTCGCGGAGCAAATTGACCCCAGCTCCGGCATGTTGCTGGGCAATTTCCCGCAGGGCTTCAGTCATATGGGCTTGATCCACGCCGCAGCTCGCATCGACCTCGGCTTGCGCCAGCGGGACGAGCGTGCACAGCGCCATCCGCTGTTGGATCTGGAGACTTGACGCGCACCGGCATCCCGCGAAGCGGGATGCGCCACGACCATTGGCCCAGCAGGGCCGTTCTGAGAAATGGGGTGGGGCAGAAACGCGCCACAACGGAAATGGTAGAAACGCTCTGGCGTTTCACGAAGGCGCGGTTCATGAAGGCGACATGACGTCGAAACAGCGAAACCGTTGCGCTACGCTGGCGACCACTTCCGTTCATTTT
The DNA here is from genome assembly GCA_043780025.1 of Deltaproteobacteria bacterium. Classification (GTDB taxonomy): domain Bacteria; phylum Myxococcota_A; class Polyangia; order Polyangiales; family Polyangiaceae; genus SZUA-265. The sequence continues at coordinate 901 of JAYWEH010000546.1, read as the reverse complement.
TCTCCCAGGAGCCGCGTGCGTGGAATCCGACAATAAGCCCGAGCCCAAAGCGGCGGAGCAGCCCGCGGCAGCCAATGGCGCAACAGGTCTGGCGGGCGCGATTGCCAAGCTCAAGGCGAGCCAGCACAAGCTCGCCGATCTACGGGACCGGGGCCTCGGAAAACTCCAACGCGGGCTGGGGCTCGCAGGCGCGATGCTCCCGCCCTCCCCTCTCGGAGCTCTGTGCGGCGTGGCGGACGCGCTGCCGCTGACGGCTGAAAATGTGTTGCTCGGCTATGCGCAGGGCATCTTCGCAATGGACTTCGACGGCAAGGTGCGCTGGCGCTGTCCGCCCGAACGCTTCGTGGTGTACCTGAGCGAGCTGCGCATCTCCGCCAACATGCGGCGCGAGCTGAAGCGGGCGAGTTATACGACCAGCCTGGACCAGGCGCCGCGCCAGGTGCTGGACGCCTGCGCCGATCGCGCCGAAGGGACGTGGCTCAGCGAGCGATTCAAGCGCATCTACATGGAGCTCTTCGAGATGGGGGCGATGCACACGGTGGAAGCCTGGAAAGACGGCGAACTGGTGGGCGGCAGCTTCGGCGTGAGCATCGGCCGCGTGTGGACCTCGGAAAGCATGTTTCACCGAGCTCCCCACGCCGGCAAGGTGCAGTTCGCCGCGGTGGCGGCCCACCTGATCGAGCGCGGCTTCGTCTGTGTCGACGGCCAGATGTATTCGGAACACTTCGCCCGCTTTGGCGCGAGAGAGATCCCCATCGCCGAGTATCGCAACGTGCTGGCGCGTGGGCTGGCGAACCCGGCGCGTTTTCACGCCGAGGAACCCAAGCCGGCGGCGGCAGCCGCGCCACCGGCGCAGAAGAAGGTTAAGGGCAAGGACAAGAAGCCGCCGGCGCCAGAACCG
>JAYWEH010000545.1:0-36675 GCA_043780025.1 Deltaproteobacteria bacterium | reverse complement strand
AGCTCGGGTGGGATCTGATCCGGGCGGTCGTTGCCGACGAACCGCAATTTTCCAAGCAGATCCAGCTCTTTCAGGATTCGGCAACCGAGGAAGCAAATCCCGCAGTCGGCGTCGTAGATCACCGTGAGCGTCGGCGCCGGCGAACGCAGCCGGCGCGACAACCAATTCCAATCCGTCGCCGTCAGCGGCAGAACAAAAAACACGCTCATCGCGTACGAGAAGGGACCCAGCCTGGAGGTGGCGGCGATGCCGCCGTGCAGCGCGAGCGCAAAGACCAGGGCGATGCGCCGGCACCAGATCGGCTGGAACGGGACCAACAACAGCACGGTGAGGGCCGCTTCGACGCCGAGCGTCCCATACGTGAAACCTTTGAGCAGCCACAGCGGCGCATGCTCGCGCGCAAAGATGCCAAACGCGGTGACGATGCGGTCTTGATGCAAGAACCAATGTAGCGCGGTGCCGTCTCGCCAACCCACGCCGCTCTTGTGCACCACGTTGAAAAAGTAGATGGCACTCCACTGGAACAAGAGGACGAACAACAAGAGCGAGTAGTGAGCGTTGGCAGCGGCCACGACCTCTGAAGGAGCGGCCCCCTCGTCACCTGTCGGTGGATTGCCTTCTAGATCAGCGCGGCTCGCCTCGCGGCGCAGGGTCGCGAGCAGCGAGTCGAGCGAGAGCCGCCGGCCCAGCGGGAAGAATAGAGTCCAAAAACAGATCAGGTTGACGACAACGGTGCCCCCGTTCTCAACTAGGAGGTTTCGAGCGTTCAGACTGGTAATGCACAAGAGCGACAGGACGTGAAACAGCCGCGTCCGGTACCCGAGGCCAAACACCACGAAGACGACGAGCGTGAGCGCGAACGCGACGTTGACCTCGGGCAAGGTCGAGAACGCGTGGTAGATGGAAAAGACATCCCTACCGAGGGGCCGAAAGAGCGAGAAGTGGTTCGGTAGGAGGCCCTGGTTGGTATAGAAGTCAGTAGCGTGCGCCCAGCGACGAAGGAGATCGACGCAGAGCAGCAGACTCAGCAGGATGCGGAAAATTCCGAGCCACCGCAGATCGACGCGACAGTAGCGCTCTTCGAACCAGGCGCCGGGGGTTCGTAGCCGGCCAATCGGACCATGATCCATCGTCATTTGTTCTCGCGGGGCGGACTCTAATGTCCCGAGTCCAAAATTCCCTATCAAATTTCCGCTACGTCCGAGCGAGTACGGATCGCCCGGATTCGCGGCGAATTGCACTGGTTTTGGCGCGGGTCTTCCACGGGGTCGCGGAGGCGCGCTGTGCGTTGCGCGTCTTTAGGCCTTTTTTTCGGGATGCTCTAGCCTGAGAGACAAACTGACGAGACGGGCGCTGCCGCCGTAGCATGCGAGAGCCGCCCGAAGAGACTGCTCATGAAAGTACAATGCGGACAGTGCCCAGCGAAGTATGCGGTCGCGGATGATCGTATCCGAGAGAAGAAAGTCCGCATCCATTGCAAGCGCTGCAACGCGGCGATCATCGTCGACGGAAAAGTCGATCCGCCGCTGGTGACGACCACGCCGGCACGGCCGTCGGCGAACCCATCGAGGCCGAGTAGCTCTCCTGCACCGGAAGCGCCCGCGCCGGAGGTGACCAAGCCAGTGTCGCCGAGACCTGTTGCTCACACCATCATGGGTGGGCTGGAGGCACCCGCTGCGGCCCGCCTGGCGGAAGTCGCTCGCCCCGGCCCTCCACCGAAGCCTGCGCGCGGCCGCCGAGGGCTCACGCCGCCGAGTAGCCCCCGGGTCGATCCGTCGCGCGGCAGACCCGCCGAAGATCGGGGCCTCACAGATCCCCCCGAAGGCGACGACGAGCGCTGGCGCGTAGCGCTGACGCAGAATGACCTGCGTTGGATGACCACCGATGAAATTGGTGAAGCCTATCGCGCGGGTGCCGTTCAACTGGAAACCTTTGTGTTCAGGGCCGGTATGGCCACCTGGGTGACCCTGCTCGAGGTGCCGGAGCTTGCCTCGGCTCTCGGTCACGCTTTCGTCGAGGCGCCCCCACTCGGTAGCATTGGAGCCCACGCCGCCGCACTCGACGGCGGCGCCCACACGCCCCCTTCGTCAGGGCCGCCATTGCGCAAGGCCCCTGGCAGCCGACCCGACGCGGCGGTTCAGCCCTTGGCGCCGATGCGCTCAGCAGCCGACGATCCGCTCCCCTTTGCGCTGGTCGGGCGCAACGACGCGGGGCGCGGGCCCAACGAGACCACCGAGTCACCCAGGGCGGCCAACGCTGAGCCGCCCGCTCGAGTTCCAGCACCCTTCGACGGGGTCAGCAGCTTGCCCACTCCGCTCGTGCCACCGCCGGCTGACGTGGCGCTGCCGCCAATTCCCGCCCCTGCCCCTGCCCCCGCGCTCGGCGCAGAGCCGATCAACGCGGAGCCGCCCAAGGGCAAGTCCAGCGCCTGGACCTGGATCGTCTTGGCGTTGGTTCTGCTCGTGGCGATCGTGGCATTTTTCGGACCCCGCTTCGGTCTGCGTTTCCGCTGAGCGGCGCCGCTTCCCCGTAGCTCCGCCTCCCTCGACGGGGGCGGCGTCAGCGCCCGATGCGCAAGATCGTGCCGTCACCAAAGCCGGCCCCGCCCGAGGCGTAGGCGCCGTGCCAATGTTGGGGCACGTCCGGCGACGACCACTCGAACACATAGCGCGCGTCGATGGGTGCCAGATTGACGCAACCATGTGAGCGCATGCGGCCGAAGTCGTCATGCCAATACGCGCCGTGCAGCGCGTAGCCGCCCTTGAAGTACATCACCCACGGCACGTCACGCAGCTCGAACTCGCTGTCCGCCGCGTTCGAGTCCATGGTGGTCGTGACGTGTTTTTGCAGGATGCGAAACACGCCTTGTGGAGTGCTCGTCGTGGTCTCGGGATCGCCGAGCCCGTCCTTGCCCGTCGAGACGAGCGTCGCGTACACCGGGTCCTCACCTTCCCACAGGACCAATATCTGATTCAGGATCGAGACGTCGATCCAGCGCCGTGACTTGCTAGCGAACCAGGGCAAGCTGCGCGGCTTGACCGCCACGCGCAGGTCTGCGCTGCGCAGCCAGCGCCCATCCCGCGCTTCCACCCAGCGCTCGTCACCCAAGGTCCGCGCCTCACCCGTCAAGGCGACGAACTGGCGCGGCTCGATCACCGCCTCCGATTTGAAGCGACCTGACTCGGCCTTCCAGAACCGAGCACCCTTGCGCCAAACGAATGCCGCGGGCAGGCCCACCTCGCGCAAGTTCTGACCGTGAAAGGCGGAGCCGGAGTCGGCCTTCAACTTGTCGGCGGGCAATAGCCGCGCGTCCGGCGTGATCGCAAAACGCCTTGCGCCGGCTGCGTCCCCCGCGACGAACGAACCGATCAACGAGACACCGGCGTGGCGCTGAATGCGATTGGCAATCAAGGCCTCCGGGGCCACGTCGAACGCGGCGATGTTCGGAATTTGCCGCGACCCCTCGAGCCACCACGGGACCGCGTCGTTGCCCGAGCCGCCGTAACGCACGTTCATGTCGAGCGGGATCGGTTGCTCGGGGGCAGGCCCCTTAGCCAAGCCGTCAGGGCCCAACGGGACGTCGTTCGCGCCCACCGTTAACGCGTCCCATGCGTGGCCGAGCTTGGCCCAGTTGCGCAGGTGCCGCGCTAGCCGCAGCTCGGAGTCGAACTGCTCCTCGGTAGTCGGAATGCGCACATAATTCGGAGCAATGGCGCGCGCAAACGCGTACGCGTAGGGCATTGGGCGCGCTCGGTCGGGCTCCGCCGAGAGCGCCCGCGCGAGCGGATGCTCCACGTTCAAGGTGGCGTCTTCATCCGTGCAGACGAAGCCGAGTGGACGCACCGCGTACCACCCCGCCGAACAGTCCTGAAATCCCACCGGGTCTTCCGAGCGTGCGACGCGAGCGCCGATACGCAGATACCCAATTTTTTCAGCCTGCTCGTCCGGCTTCGCATAGACCGGAGTTGCCATTTCTAACGGTATTAACTTCGGCCCATCAGCGGGGGGAACCAGCACGGCTTCCACCGATTCGAGCGGCATTTCTGCTTCAGCGGCCTCCAGGGGCGCTCGCGAAGCGAGGGCTGTGCCCTCCAACGAACCCGTCCGTGAGCACGCAGAAAGCACACCTAGAGCGATGAGCACCCTGCCCGCGGCGCACAGAACAGCTCCGGGCGCAGCATTTCGACTGCCGGCCTCACCGGAACGGGAAACACTTGCCGAAACGCGCGCCAGCATGCGCAACGGACCATGCCAAACGCGGTCAGGATTGCCCAGAAAACGTCAGAACCCGAACGAGCCGAGGAAGCGATTTCAGTTACCGATCTGCCCCATTTTCTTCAAATCGGGATAGAACCCTCGCACCATCTCACGCCCCCCGGGCCGCGGGCAGGCGAGACCCAGCAGGAAAGTTCGATGTCGACCAAGAATTCCCTGACCATCACCGATAACCGTACCAACAAGACCTACGATCTCCCGATCGTCGATGGCACCATCTCCACGATGGGGTTGCGCAGCATCCGGACGGATGAGGCTGACTTCGGCTTGATGGGCTACGACCCGGCCTTCATGAACACGGCGTCGTGTCGCTCGTCGATCACCTTCATCGACGGTGACCAGGGCATCCTGCGGCACCGCGGCTACCCCATCGAGCAGCTCGCGGAGAAGTGCTCCTACCTCGAGGTAGCGTACCTGCTGCTCAACGGTGAGCTGCCGACGCAAAGCGAGCTCGAGACCTTCACGAGCGAGATCCAGTCGCAGAGCTTCGTGCACGAGAACATGAAGGGCATCATTCGTGGCTTCCTGCACGATGCCCACCCCATGGGCATGCTGGTCGCGGCCATGGGCGCGCTCGGCACGTTCTACCCCGATGCAAAGCAAGTACTCGACCCGGCCGTGCGGCGCCGCCAGATCGCGCGCGTCATCGCGCAGATCTCGATCGTCGGAGCCTGGGGCTACCGGCACGGGGCGGGCAAGCGCTTCGTGTACGCCGATCCCTCGCTCGGCTACACCGAGAACTTCCTGAGCATGATGAAGCGTGATGGTGAGGCTCGCTACGAAGCCCACCCCGACATCATCAAGGCGCTCGACGTGCTGTTCATTCTTCACGCCGATCACGAACAGAACTGCTCGACCAACACCATGCGTGCCATCGGCAGCTCGCAAGCCGATCCATTTTCCGCCGTCGCGGGTGCGGCCGCCGCCCTGTACGGGCCCCTGCATGGCGGCGCCAACGAGGCGGTGCTGCACATGCTCGCGGAGATCGGCAGCTTGAACAACGTCCCCGGCTTCATCAAAGACCTCAAGGGTGGCGGCACGGGTCGACGCCTGATGGGCTTCGGGCACCGCGTGTACAAGAACTACGATCCGCGCGCCAAGGTCATCAAAGGCCTGGCGGATCGCGTGTTCGACATCCTCGGCAAGAAGAACCCGCTTTTGCAGATCGCTCGCGAACTCGAGCGCATCGCGTTGCAGGACGAGTATTTTGCCGCCCGCAAGCTGTACCCAAACGTCGACTTCTACTCGGGCCTGATTTACCAGGCGCTCGAAATCCCGGTCGACATGTTCCCGGTGCTGTTCGCGATCCCGCGTGCCTCGGGTTGGCTCGCGCAGTGGGAGGAGATGCTCATGGACAAGGAGCAGAAGATCGCTCGCCCCCGCCAGATTTACACGGGGATCGCCGTCCGCGACGTGAAGCGCTGAGGCGCACGAATCGGGGGAAACCGCGGACGAAAAAACAGCGCGCCGGAGGGTCAACCGGCGCGCAGGAACTCATGGATGCCCGAGCAGACTTCGTCTTGTTCGGCCGGGGCGAGGTCGTAATACAAGGGGAGCCGCAACAGGCGCGCTGACAGATCTTCGGTGACCGGCAGTGAACCGGGCTCGTAGCCCCAGTGCCGCCCCATCGGCGACAGGTGCAGGGGGACGTAGTGCGAGACCGCCTGGATGCCGCGCTGGCGCAAGAACGTCGCCAGCCCTTCGCGCACGCCCTCGTCCGCGAGCAGGATGTAGAACATGTGGTGGTTGGAGCGGCAATGCGCGGGCACACGCGGGCCGCGGAGCACCCCGCTCGCCTCAAACTCGGCGAGCGATTCGGCATATTTCTGGCAAACCGCGCGGCGCCGTTCCAGGATCGGTTCGAGCTGTTCGAGCTGCGCGTGCAGAAACGCGCAGGCGAGTTCGGCGGGCAAAAATGACGAGCCCACGTCCACCCACGTGTATTTGTCGATCTCCCCGCGAAAGAACTTCTGCCGATTGGTTCCCTTGTCGCGAATGATCTCCGCGCGCTCGAGCAGCGCGGTGTTGTTGATGGTGAGCGCGCCCCCCTCCCCGCACACGTAATTCTTCGTGTCGTGGAACGAATACGCGCCGAGATCGCCGAGCGAACCGAGCGCCCGATCCCGGTAGTAGGCGTGGACGCCCTGCGCTGCGTCTTCGACCACCAAGAGGTCGTGGGCCTTGGCGATCCGACTGATGACGTCCATTTCGCAACCCACGCCCGCGTAGTGCACGGGGACGATCGCCTTGGTTCGACTGGTGATCGCGGCTTCGACCTTGGATTCATCCATGTTCAAGGTGTCCGGACGAATGTCGACGAACACGGGTCGCCCACCTGAGCGCACGAAGGCGTTGGCCGTGGACACAAACGTGTACGACGGCATGATCACCTCATCACCCGGCTGAACGTCGCAAAGGATGGAAGCCATCTCGAGGCCGGCGGTGCACGACGGCATCATGAGTGCCCGATGAATCCCGAACTGCTCTTGCAGGATGCGTGCGCACCCCTTGGAGAAGCGGCCGTCGGCGGCAATCTCGCCGCGCCCGACGGCCTGGCTGACGTATTCGAGCTCTTTGCCGGAGACGTGCGGCTTATTAAATGGAATTCGGGGGGCCATGGCGCGTTCGAGATCTCCTCTTGAAACTCAATCCTCCGGTCCCGACGCGGGACGGGCAAGTTCGAAGTGAACTCGGACCTGGCGCTCCGGGTGGCCGATTCCGCTGCACGAGCTCAATTCGACGTGGGCACACCGAGACACTCGGCCAAAGCTTCGGCGCTGCGCCGGTGATGGAAGTCCCGGGCAATCTTCTGGCGCGAGCGCCGGCTGAGCGACAGGGCCAGCTCCGGATCGTCGAGAATCTGGGCGATCGCAGCGGCCAGCGCCTTCGGGTCCTTGGCGGGCACCATCAGAGCGTCCTGCCCCGGATCGACCAATTCTCGCATCCCGCCTACATCGGTGACCACGACCGGCGTCTCCATCGCCATGGCCTCCATGGCGGCGACAGAAATGCCTTCGTCCAGACTGGCCAAGACGAAAACGTGGGCCCGCTCGATCGACTGGCGATGCCGGTCCTCCGCGACCGAGCCCAGGAAGGTCACCGAAGACGTGAGACCGAGCTTTGAGAGCTGCTCTTCGAGCTGGGTGCGGTAGCCCGTGACGCCCTCCTCCCCGCCAGCCACCTCGAGCTCGACGGCCCTTCCCTCTGCGCGCAGCAAGGCAATCGCCTCGAACAGGAAGGCATGCCCTTTGACGGGATGTAAGCGGCCGCACGTGTAGAGACGACACGGCTCGCCGGGGTGCCAAGGCTGGTACGGCACGTTGCGCCGGGCATCGTCGAGGTCCACGCCCATGGGGGCGATCGCGATGCGGTCGGGCGCCGCGTCCCCGAGCCGCTCCTCGACCTCCGCCAGCAGCTTCTGAGACATGACCAGCGCAAAGGAGGCGTCTTGCCACTTCTCGCGCTGATTCGGGCCGTAGCCGTCCATCGAGGCGAGCAACGTGAGGCTATAGTCGATGCCCGTGAGGTAAGACGCAAAGGCCGCCACGTGCGCCGCGTCCCCCGCGGAGAGCACGTGCAACTGGGACCAGCCGCGCTGGCGTGCCAGGGCCGCGAATCGCCCCGCAACGCCAACGAGCGCCAAGAGCTTCAAGCGCTGCTTGAGCGAGACCTGTTTCACCTCGAGCGCCACGAGCACGCAGCGGGCGACCGCCCGTGGCCCCGCTTGGACCAAGGCCCCGAGCGCAGCGCGGATGTCTTTGGCTGACAGCGGTACGAGGTAATGGGTCTGCTTGACCGCGTCCTCCGCCCAGGCGTGGGACACGGCCTTGGGCCGCCGCGTCGAGACGAGATCGGCTTCGATGCCCAGCTCTGAAAGCGCTCGCCGGTCGCGCCAGATCCAGGTGTGTGTCTGCCCCGGAAACTCAGGCACGAGGTACCCGATGCGTGCTTTCATATTGGATCGTTTGTCGTGTCGTGACTGGCTCGACCCATAGCCGAGCGCTGGGCCAGCAGCGTGGGCTGTCCCGCACGATGGGTCAAGCCGAGTTGGCGCCGCGTTTCGCCACGGCTTGATGTGGGCCTTGGCGATTCGGCCTCAGGTCCCGCCGTCAGCGCTGCCCGTGTTGCAGACATTGGCGGCGCAGCTCCCCGACGGGCAGTCGCTATCGTTCACGCACTGCACGCAGTCGTCGAGAGCCTCCGCGCAGACCTCCGCCCCGACGCAGGGGCTACCGCTGGAAATGCAGCCGCCGCTCTCCTGGCAGCTTTCGGTGCCGTTGCAGAAGTTGCCGTCGCTCGGGCAAGGGGCGGTCCCCCCCTGACAGGCGTGGGTGGTCAGGTTGCACGTCTCGGTGCCATTGCAGGCCAGGCTATCCGTGCACTCCGCATTGGCGATGCACTGGGCACAGACGGCACCGCTCGACGCTGCACAATGCGCGGCATCCGCGCACGTGTTGCGCACCACGCTCAGGCCGTTGCAACTCACGCGCGTGGCGCCGTCGCAGTCGAGGTCATTGGTCACGGCCACGAAGGCCGTGCCGGCGCCGTTGCATTCTTCGAGACCCGCCGCGACGCAACGGTGCGTGCCGGGCTGACAGCGGCACACGGGGCCGCCGCCGCTACCGTCACAAGTGAGGCCCGCAGCACAGGAGGTCAGCAGGATCTGCCGGTTCTGGCAGGTCCGGATCTGGGTCGAAGACGCGCACTCGTTCAGCGCCGGCAAGCAATCGGGGCAGGTCGTGTTCTGGGTGGTAACGGCTTCCTGGCACAGGGAGTTGGAACCGCACACGTCCAGCGCCTGGTCGATGGCGGTGAAGCCGGCGTTGCAGCGGTTGAGGGTTTGGCCCGCACAACCCAGCTGGCCCGCGCTGCACGCCGGCGGATCGCAGCCGGTCGGGGCAGTCACGTCGCACAGGGCTGGGCTGGCGCATACCACCGGCGGGGTCTGTGGCAGGTATCCGGTGCGCTCCGGGTTGCAGGCGAGCACCTCGCCGCTGAGCGTGCACTGGAAGTTCACGGTGCACGGGCTGGCCTCACAGCGGCTGGTGCTGCCGGTGGTTTCGCACAACGCCGCGGACGCGCAGACGTCCGCCACGTTCTCCAGGTTGCCCGCGACACAAGCAAGCACCTGCGCGCCCTGGCAACGCGAGCTGCCCACCAGGTCGCAATCGAGGCATTGCCCCGAATTGGCACGGCACAGCTGGGGCGTACGGCACACGTCCGTTTGCGTCTCGCTCAGCTGGTTGCTGGCGCATTGAAACAGGCTGCCCAGGTTGTCGCAACGGAAGGCATTGGCCACCGGGCAGCGCAAGCAGCCGATGTTCGGCCCCGCCTCCGAGCACAAACCGACGCCACATTGCGTATTCGTTTCTTCTTGCCCGTTCGCCGAGCAGCGCGCGAACAGATCGCCCTCGCAATCCACGCTACTGGGGCTGCACACGTCGCATTGCCGGTTTGGCGCGTCGCAGATCTGGCCTGCCGCGCAGGTCGAGACCAGGCTGAATGCGTTGCGATCGACCGTGCAGACCTCCAGGCGCTGGCCCACACAGCGGTGCTGGTTTAGGGCGCACGCCGGCTCGTCGCAGGTTCGCCTGTTGGCCGCGGCGCTCTGCGTGCAGAGGCCGGCAGTGTCGCAGGTGTCGATGCGCGTCCAACCCTCGATGCGGCTGCGGCACTCCTCCAGGCCGAGGCCGTTGCAGCGCACCGCACCGGGCTCACAGGGGTCGCTGCAGCGACCTCCCACCGAGTCGCATTGGGCAGCGGTTCCGCAGTTCTCCAGGTCGGCGCGCGCCGTCAGGCCCGCGTTGCAGCCTCGCAAGATCGCTCCGGCACATTCGAAGCCGCTGCACGGCGTCGGGCAGGCACCGAGGCCTGCGCCGGCCTCGCACAGAGCGTCCGTGGCGCATAGTTGGTGATTGACGAATTCGGTGCGCGCCGCGTTGCAGACCTGCATCTGACGGCCCGCGCAGTCGAACTCGCCCGCCGCGCAGCGCGGCGGAACGCAAGCCTGTGGCACGACCGGGCCGCGTGCCACGCTGGCTTCGCACAAGGTGCGAGTGAGACAGTCGAGAATGGTGACGCGGCTGATGTTGGCGCCGTCCGCGCTGACCTGGCACTCCTGCAGGTCCTTGTCGTTGCAGCTCGAGGTGCCGGCGATGCACGGATCCGCCTGGCAGCCCTCCGGTAGGCAAAAGTCCACCGACCGGCACTGGGCCGTTTGCACCGTAAAACCGGTTTGAGCAACGTCGCATTCGAGGATCGCGCCCGTGGGCGAGCAGATGCTCTGCCCTGGCTCGCACGGCGGCTCGATGCACGTCACGGCCACCGGATTGGCGAGCGTCAGCCCGCACACTCCAGCGGTCACGCATTCGTCCACGAAGTCCCAGCCGTTGCGCCCGGGCTTGCAGAGCTCGAGCCGAGTTCCGTCACAGCGCAGCTGGTTTTGCTCACACAACGGCGCGGGACACACGGCCCCGGTGACATCGCAGCTCGCAAGATTGACGCCGCAGCGATCGGCCACCAGATCATCGCACAGCGCCGCGGTGGCACAGCTGGTGATCACGTCATAGTTGGTCTGACCCGCGTTGCAGCGCTGCAGCGCTGGGCCATTGCAGCTGATTTGACCCGGGGTGCAAGCGGCCTGTTGACACACGCCAGAGCCCGCGTCGCAATGCGCCGGTGAGTCGCAGGTGTCGATCAGGTCGAAACCGGTCAGGTCGGCGTTGCACTGCTGGAGCGCGGAGCCTTTACACACGACCCCCGGCTCGCAGGTTTCATCCACGCAGCGGCTGACTTCGCCCGCGCCGTCGACGCACAGCGCGGCGCTGCCGCAACGCTCAGTGGACATCCAGCCGAAGCCGTCGATGCATTGCTGCAGGACCGAGCCTTGACAGCGCGTGGCGCCCTGTTCGCATCCGCTCGGCGGATTGACTGCCGCGTCGTTCCCCGCGTCGTTCGGACCTGGTTCTGACACCTCCACGGTTCCGACCAGATCCGCACAGGCGAACGACCCGAGGCCAAACAAAGCCATCAGGGTCGCCCGCGCTGCCCTGGCAAAGAACAGAACTGGACCTGGCAGCAAGGGCGCGATGCGCTGTGTTGTCAGACTCGAGCCACGACTATTGAGTTGGTACACGAAACCCCTAATTGCGGGAGCTGGCGCGGGCCGTCCGTTTAAGTACAATTTTTACTCAGCCAACTCGCGCGCAAACAACCGAGCCGCTCGGGTTTGGTGTTCGACGCATCGAGGGCGTAGGCAAGGGTAGCACACCCGCTGATGGTTCAAGCGCATGTGCCGGCCTGGCACCCTCACTTCCGCATCGCCGCTGTGGTGCCCCAATCGCTGGCGTCGCAATCCACGCATGGCCGAGGCACATTGTCGCTCTGTGACCTCGTGCAGCGCGCTTTCCACGTGTTTCACCAAGCACACACCCTATCCCACCCTGACACCACATCGTTGCGCAACCCGGCCCGAGCGGAGCTGCGGCGGTGGCGGACTAGGCGAGCACACGACCCAGTGCCGCTCTGAAATGCAGGGGCGCGTCGAGGTGCGCCGGCGGCGGATCGCTGACGACGCGGAGCAGCCTCGAAAACAGCCGCGGCCGCGCGCTCAAAAAACGCACGGACCAACGCCGCAGCGCCGGAGCGCGAGAGCACGCGAGCATCAGGCGAGTCATACCCAGGTACGCTGCGGTGAGCGCGGCGTGGTCATCGGGGTACTTCCAGAGCTCACCTCGACCAAATCGTTGCACCAGTGCAACTGCAGAACCGAAGCCGATGGCGAGGCCTTCGCCGGTCAAGGCATCGAGATACCCGGCCGCGTCACCCACCAGCGCGACCCCCGGCGCGAGCACGCTGCGGGCGCGTTGCTCGAGCGGACCCGCGCCGCGCACCCGGTCAGAGTGACCCTCACCGAGGCGAGCAGCGAGCTCCGGGAACAGTTTCAATGCCCCCGCGTAGTCGAGTTCGTTTCCGTGCATCAAGAGAGCGACGCCGAGCTCCTGGTCACCAAGCGGGGTAACGTAGGCCTCGGCGCGATCGTGCCAATGCACCTCCACCCAATCGGACCAGGGCGCGCACTGGAAGTGCCGCTGCAGGCCGAAACGCGGCGCGCCGGACCGCGTGAGCTCCAGGCCGAGCCGGCGTCGGATCGGGCTGCGCAGACCGTCGGCGGCAACCAGCAAACGCCCTCGAAACGACAGCTCCTGCCCGCCGCGAACGCGGGCGGATACCGTGACGGCGCCGTGCTGGTAGTGGAACTCGCGCACGGTGTGGCCGCTCCGAACTTCGACGCCCAATCGATCAGCGCGCGTGCGCAGCGCCAGCATCAAACCGCGCCGGTTTATCGCGTAGCCAGGCGCCTCGCCGAAGCTAGCGCTCGCCGTGACACCGGCATCGATGAAACGCACGCCGCGGAACGCGCGCCCTCCATCGAGCTGCACCCCGAGCTCCTCGAGCGTGCGCACCGCGGCGGGCATGAGGCCCTCGCCGCAGGCTTTCTCGGGCAGCTCGGTAGCTCGCTCCAGTACCAGCGCAGACAGGCCCGCCAAGCGTGCGGCGATCGCCGTGACGAGACCCACCGGCCCGCCCCCGGCGATCACCAAGTCGAAACAGCTCACACGCCGCCCGACCCGGTCGGCCAAAATCGCGGCCGCGTTCCGAACAGCGCCGCGTAGCCGGAGTGCGACGACAAGGCGGCTTCCTCGCAGCGGATGCGCACCGAGAGCAGCCAGGCGTTCAAGGCGGTGAAGGCAATGGCTGTGAGGAAGGCCCCGTGAATCAACGGTACCGCGACGCCTTCCGCGACGACGGCAACGTAGTTGGGGTGCCGGAGGAAGCGATAGGGCCCCGTCGTCACTGCGCCCACGCCGGGCAACACCACGACGGCCACATTCCAGCGCGAGCCGAGCGTCGAAATGGCCCAATAGCGCAAGGCCTGAGCGCCGAGCGCGATCACCAAGCAGGGAAACCCGAGCGCCGGCACGAAGGTCCGCCCCAAGAGCCAGACCTCGACCAACGAGCCCGCGAAAAATCCAACGTGCAGGAGCTTCATCCAACGCAGGTGCTCCTGGCCGTATTCGAGCCCGCCCTGCGCCCGCGCCCACGCCACGTTACGCCGGCTGAGCCAAAGCTCGAAACCACGCTCTAGGCCGAGCACGGCCATGAACGCGGTGTACAGGCTTTCGCTCACCACTCGAGCAGCACCAGCTCCGAGCAGAATCCAGGCCCCATCGCCATGAGCAGAGAGTGGCTGCCCGACGCCGGGCGTTTTTCGCGCCAGGTGTCGGCGAGCACCAGCAACACGGATGCGCTCGACAGGTTGCCGTTGCGCTTCAGCTGGTCCCAGCTGTGCGCCAGCGCCTGGTCATCGAGCGCGAGCGCCTCCTGAAACGACGAAAGAACCTTGGGACCACCGGTGTGTAGAACCCAATGGTCGATGTCGACACGGCCGAGCCCCGAGTCGGCGAGAAAGCGATCGACGTCGGGCGCCATATGGTCGTGCACGAGCTCGGGCACACCCGCGGACAGGATCACGCGCAACCCCTGGCTGCCGATTTCCCAACCCATCACGCTTTCCGTATCCGGATAGAAAATCGACCTCGAAGCGAGCACCCGCGGCCCCGCGGGAGCACGGGCCGCTCCCGCAAACACGAGCGCCGCAGCGCCGTCGCCGAACAAGCTGCTCGCGATCAGGTTCGGGATGGAGGTGTCGTCGGGCTGCCAGGTCAGACTGCACAGCTCCACCGCGACGAGAGCCACCGTGGCGTCGGGGTGCGCTCGCGCACAATCAGCCGCGCGCGCGAGGCCTGCCGCGCCCGCGACGCAGCCCAGCCCGAAGATGGGTGTGCGGCGCACAAAGCGATTGAGCCCGAGGCGATTGACGAGGCGGGCGTCTATGGATGGCGTGGCCACCCCGGTGACGGAGACGAAGAACAGGTGATCGAGCGCGCCAGGCTCCACTCCGGCGTCCGCCAGCGCACGGGACAATGCCAACGCCCCGAGGTCGACCGCGACCCGTATGTATTCGCGATTGCGCGCCGAAAACCCCTGCAGCGCGGCGTAGTCCTCCTTGGGGAGAGCCAGGTGGCGCCCCGCCACCCCGGCCCGGCGATGGAACGTGCCGAGACGCCCCAACACTTCCTTCGAGGCACCCCATTGGGTCCCAAGCTCCGCCAGGATTTCCTCCTGGCTGTAGTAGTTGTCGGGAAAGGCGCTAGAAATGGCTGCGATTCGCACGCGGGCTGTAACCTCGGGCAAGGCGGTTCAAAGGGCGACGCACGGATATGCCGTAGCGCGGCGGCTCCGGCGCGTCGAGCACTCCCCCGCGAATCGGTGCGCCCGCGGAGCCCTTGGGCAGGAGCGCGGTTGAAGCGGCCGGCTCAGCCTTTGTGTAGTCTCGTGGCATGCAGCGCTTCTTTCGCTTGGCCTGTGCCGCCAATGGGTTTGTGGCTGTCCTGCTCGGGGCCTTCGGCGCCCACGGTTTGAAGAATCAGCTGGGAGGGCTGGCGGATGGCGCGCTGCGTTTGGGTTGGTGGGAGACCGCCTCCGAATACCACCTGTTTCACGCCCTGGCTCTGGGCCTCGTGGCGTCCTTCAATGCGCCGGGCTCGAACCGAGCGTTGCGCGTCTCCGGTTTCGCGCTGCTCGCCGGCATCGTCCTGTTCAGCGGCAGCCTCTATGCCATGACGCTCACGGGCGTCACCCGCTTGGGCGCGATTACCCCGTTCGGCGGATTGAGCCTGTTGATCGGTTGGGCGGCGCTGGCAGTTGCCGCGTGGCGGAGCCCCGCCGGCGCCAAGGTGTAGAACTGCCCGCGCGGCGCTGACCCACCGCCAAAGTTGCCGGGCCGAGTCTTCACCCGGCGTCCGCACGATGCTATGCCTCGGCCCCGCGTGGACGGCGGTTGACCGGATCCGCGCGCTACTGCCAAACCCAAGGATACGAGAGCGATGAGCGGCCACTCAAAATGGGCGACAATCAAGCGGAAAAAAGGCGCCTTGGACGCCGCACGGGGGAGGATCTTCACACGCCTGACGCGCGAGATCTCGATCGCCGCCCGAATGGGCGGGGGTGACCCGAACGGCAACGCACGACTGCGCACGGCCATCCAGGGGGCCAAGGCCCTGCAGATGCCCGGCGACAAGATCGACCGGGCCATCAAGCGTGGCACCGGCGAAATCGAGGGCGTGAGCTACGAGGAAGTCCTCTATGAGGGCACGGGGCCGGGCGGCTCGCTCCTCTTGGTCGAAGGCACGACGGATAACAAGAACCGCACCGTGGCGGAGCTGCGCAAGATCTTCGACAAACACAACGGTGTACTCGGCTCGACCGGTACCGCCGCGTGGGCGTTCGATCGCCGTGGCGCACTCGTGATCGGTCGCAGCGCCAGCGAGGAGCAGATTATGGAGTCCGCGGTGGAAGCGGGCGCCGAGGACTACGAAGACGATGGCGAGGCGTGGACGGTGTACACTCCCGTCGAGCGCCTCGACGAGATCGCCGGCGTGGTCGAGGCGGCGAAGCTCGAAGTCGTCAGCCGCAAGATCGTGCTGGTCGCCAAGAACCGCAAAGAGCTGCGCGGGCGCGACGCCGAAGTCGGACTCAACCTGGTTGACGCGCTCGACGAGCACGACGACGTGAGTAACGTCTTCATCGACTTCGACGTACCGGAAGAAGAGATGCGCCGCATTTCGGGCGAGTGACCCGGCGGGCGCCTGGACCCCTCCGGGCCAGGTGCCCCTCCACAACGACGCGCGGTTTGGCGCTTCAGATGAAGAGCCAGAACGACGTGGCGGCGAAGTAGCTGAATACGGCGTGCGCGAGCGCGCCGGGTAGCAGCCGCCCAGTGCGCTCTGCCAGGAAACCAAAGCACAGCCCACAGCCCAGGGCGGCCACGACGACGAGCGGGTTTTTTCCCGCAGAGGGGTCTTCGAGCGTTACCAGCGTGGGCAAATGCGCGGCCGAGTAGGCAATCGCCGCGACGATCCAGCCGCGGCGCACCCCGAAGGCGTCGCGGAGCTCGCTCTGAATCCAGCCGCGCCAGACCAATTCTTCACAGCACACGAGCCCGAGCAGCGCCATGGTCGGGCCGGCCCCCGAGAGCTCTCCCGGCAGCAAGAAGATGCTGAGCAGCCAGGCGCGTTCAGCGCGATCCGGGGGCATGAGATTCTTTGCCACGAGCCAGGCGGCGAACAACATGGCCAAGCCGATCAAGATACCGAGCGACGGATCGCCCCGCTTCAGACCGAGCAGCGGGCGCAACCGCTGCGTGCGGCTGAGCCGCACCAATGCAACACCGCCAAGCGGCAGATACGCCGCCAGAAGCACGGTCCACATCTGCCAGTTGCCAGCGAGAGACAATCGAAAAGCGTAGCCGCTCGCGAGCGCGACGATCGCAACCGCGACGACGGCAAAAATCAGGCGCATCGTCAAGGGACCCGGCCTAGACGTTCGACCAAGAAATCCAGGATGGCATCTGCGACCTGCAGCTTCGACCCCGGACCGAGTTCGCGCTCTGGCTCATCGCTGATCAAGACGGCGCGCGTATCGTCGCCGCCGAGCGCATCGCTAGCACGGTTGGCGACAATGGCGTCCACTCGCTTGGAAGCCAACTTGGCCCGCGCCCGCCCGACAAACCGCTCACCGGACTCCGTCTCCACCGCGAACCCGATCAACACCGGCTGCTGTCCCGATCGAGCCGCGCCGATCTGCGCCAGGATGTCGGGATTGGGCGCGAGCTCCAGCGTCGTCGTCGCGTTCTGGCGTACCAGCTTTGTCGGCGACTTCGTCGCTGGCCGATAGTCGGAGACCGCGGCGCACATGATCAAGGCATCTGCCGCGCGCTGCCCGGCTCCGAGCGCGCCATTCAGTGCGGCCTGCATGTCGAGGGCGCTCCGCACATCCACCCGCGCGACGCCCGCGGGGGTCGACAACGCGACCGGACCGGCCACCAAGGTGACCCGGGCGCCGCGCGCCGCTGCGGCTCGGGCGAGTGCGAAGCCCATCTTGCCCGACGAGCGATTGGTCAGGCAGCGTACCGGATCCAGATCTTCGACGGTCGGCCCCGCGCTCACGACCACGTGCCGACCCGAAAGGTCTGCGCCCGACGCCCGCTCTGCGCGAGATTCGGCGTCGCGCAGCACGCGCTCAATTTCGGCGGCAATCGACTCGGGCTCCAGCATGCGGCCCATGCCGCGCTCGCCCGACGCCACCTCCCCCCAGACCGGCCCGAGCATGTGCCAGTTCGGTAGGCTGCGCAGCCGCTCCACGTTGGCCTGGGTGATCGGATGCCCCCACATCTGCGGATGCATCGCGGGGGCGAACACCACCGGGCAACGCGCACAAAGCACCGTGGCGGCGACCAAGTCGTCCGCGCGCCCGTGGGCCAAGCGCGCCAGTAGATCCGCGGTGGCTGGGACCAGGGCCACCAGGTCGCTGGTCCGCGCCAAATCGACGTGCGGTTCCCCGACCTCGCGAAACATGTCCCAGCGCGCGGGCTCGCCGGTGAGCCCCGACAATGTTGCCGCACCGATGAAACGCCTTGCCCCCCGCGTCATCAGCGGCACCACTCGGGCGCCCGCCCCAATCAACGCGCGGGCAACCATCGCAGCTTTGTAGGCTGCAACACTGCCGCTCACGCACAATGTAATCCGCTTGCCTACCAGCGAACCTCGAACCTCGCCCGAAACACCCCCCGAGGATTCGCCGCTGCCGTTCAAGCGGTCGGGAGACTACGCTGCCGAAACGAGAAGGAATAGCGAATTGTCCCCAGGCTACAGCACCACCCCCGAGGTGCCCCGTGCCGACTCGAGCGGCCGTACCGCCACGTTCTTTCATCTGATAGAATCCCAACCGGTTTTTGCATGGTAGTCGCCAACCAGCAGGGCGCCCCCCGGCCTCGGATCGTCGGTCGCTACGCGCTGTTCGACGAGATTGCGGCCGGCGGCATGGCGACAATCCACCTCGGGCGCCTGGTAGGCCCAGTGGGCTTCTCGCGCACCGTCGCGATCAAGACGCTGCATCCCCAGTTCGCCAAGGATCCCGAATTCGTAGAGATGTTTCTCGAGGAGGCGCGCCTGGCCTCTCGAATTCAGCACCCCAACGTGATCAGCACCGTCGACATCGCCACGACCGAAGGCGAAGTTTTCCTGGTGATGGAGTACGTGGCGGGGGAATCGCTCGCCAAGCTCGTGCGCAGCGCCTTGAAAAAGGGTGAGCGTCTCCCCGTCGAAATAGCCGCCAGTATTCTCGCCGGGATGCTGCACGGACTTCATGCAACACATGAAGCCAAGAACGAGCAGCTCGAGCCGATGCAAATCGTGCATCGCGATG
Source organism: Deltaproteobacteria bacterium (assembly GCA_043780025.1). Lineage (GTDB taxonomy): Bacteria > Myxococcota_A > Polyangia > Polyangiales > Polyangiaceae > SZUA-265. The sequence goes on along the minus strand of JAYWEH010000545.1, from coordinate 18,072 downwards.
TTTCGCCACAGAACGTGCTGGTGGGGTTGGACGGGATCGCGCGCATCTTCGACTTCGGTGTGGCCAAGGCAGCGGCCATGCGCTCGCAGGCGACGACCGACGGGCAGATGAAGGGAAAGCTGAGCTACATGTCGCCGGAACAGCTCAACAGCCGAGAGGTCGATCGCCGCACGGACGTGTTCGCGGCCGGCATCGTCGCCTGGGAGAGTTTGACCGGGCGGCGCTTGTTTGCCGGCTCCGATCCGGGCGAAGTGCTCGCGAAGGTGCTGACACTCGACATTCAAGCGCCCGCGGACGTGGCCCCTTCAGTGCCCAAGAACGTGAGTGACACGGTGATGCGCGCGCTCGAGCGGTCGCCGGATCAGCGCTGGCAGACTGCACGCGACTTCGCCATCGAGCTGGAGCGCAACGTTGCACTGGCGGCACCTCACATGGTCGGCAACTGGGTTGAAAACAACGCCAGCGAAGCGCTGCGCGATCGGCGCCACCGCGTTGAAGCGGTCGAGCGGGCCTCGGTCGATCTCGGTCACGTCGGCATTAACAGCCAGGCGCCGGGTTTGTTTTCGCATCCGCCCTTGGCTTCGACGCAGACTTCGAATCCGCTCTCGACTCGAGCGGCGGGCTTCGCGCTCGAGCGCGGCTCAGTGCCCGGCTCGCCGCTCGACGCCGTGCACGCGGACCTCGGTGACGGAGGCGATTTCGCCAGTGGCGGCTCCGGCACCACACGCTCATCCAGCCTGAGCGTGTCGAGTAGCCGCGCAGCATCCTCCAGTTCGACGCTGAAGCGGCAGCTCGGTTGGTCGCTGCTGATCGGTCTGCTCGGGGCGGGTGTGGCGGCCGGCTTCTGGTATTGGCAAAATGGGGGGTCTGGCGACGGGGACTGGGACTCTTCTCCCGCCGCGTTGCCGGAGCCGCCGTCCAACGTGCGCAGCACGCCCAACAACACCGAATCACAACGCCCAGCGCCCAACGGGGTAGAGCCCAAAGACGGCCCCGGTCCTCCGGTGATCGCATTCGATTCGTTGCCCGAGCACCGCGATGCTCCCGACGCGAGCGTCGCCGCGGCATTGCGCGGAGCAGCTGCGGCCCGCGCCAACGCCCAGGGCCGGCGAGCCGGCAGACGCTTCCGAGCGGGCCCTACCCCGGTCGCTTCGCCTTCTCCAACGATAGACCCACCGCCCGTCGTCGCACCGCCCGCTGCAGCGGCGGTGGAGGCCGACAAGGCGGCGCCCAAGTCCGAGTGTGAGCCACCGTGGTACATGGACGCCAAGGGGATCCAACGGCTCAAGCCGAAGTGTTTGTGATCAGCCCGGTTGGCGGGGGCGCGCCGCTCACGTATACCCGCTCAACTGGATGCACATGCGAGCGTCACGGATCGTGAGACCGTTGGGCTGGAACGCACTGGTAGTGCTGTCGCTGGGGCTGTGGCCCTCGCTCTGGTCCGATACCGCGCTGGCGCAAGAAAGCGGCCCCAGCAAGACGAGCTGCGCCGAAGCGTATGAGACAGCCCAGGAGCGGCGCGCTTCAGGGCAACTTCAGGAGACGCGCGAACGCCTGGCGTATTGCGCGCAAGAAGAATGTCCGAGCTTCGTGCAGAAGGATTGCGCGCGCTGGCTCACCGAAGTCGATCGCGAGTTGCCGAGCGTCCGGCTTGTCCCAGTCAGCATCGATCCAAAGGAAGCCAAGGACCTCAACGTAACGATTGACGGCAAGATTGTCTCTGGAGCGCTCAGTGGCTCACCTGTGATCCTCGATCCCGGGCGCCATGAGCTCGTCGTCGAACGCGCCGGGCAAGAGCCCATTCGGCGCGTGGTCATGGCTCAGCAGGGCGTGCAAAATCGCACCATCCGCATCGACTTCGGACAGGCAGCTCGAGCCCCAGCAGAAGCCTCAGCGCCAGATGCAGCGGGCGCCACGCTGGAACCACTCGCCTACGCAGCCCTCGGCCTCGGTGCAATCGGCATCGGTGTTTTCGCGGTCGTGGGTACGCTCGGCAGATATGACGAAGAGGGCCTGGTTCAGGACTGCCGACAGGAAACGGAGTTTCCTGAAATGGTCAACCTGGAGGAGCGCACCTGCCTCAGCTCGACTTTCCGGGAGCGCCGCTCCAGTTATCAGCGGGAGTTTGTGATCGCGGACGTTGGTTTGATCACCGGCATCGCGGGGCTCACCGCGGGCACGGTCCTGTTCGTACTGTCGAAGCTCGGGTCGTCAGAGGAGAGCAACGAGCCTGCGGTCGAAGACTCGGCGGAATTGCACTTTCAGTTGACCCCGACCCAGGGCGGGGCTTGGGGCGCAGTGCAGGGTCAATTCTGAGTCCAGCGTCACTCTGAGCATTCAGAACCCGAGCGCCCGACCTCCTTGGTAGACGGCGAAGCTCGCCACCCAAGCCAGCGCGGTCATGTACCCGAATAGGAAAACGGGCCAGCGCAGCGAACGCGTCTCGCGGCGCACGATCGCGAGCGTGCTCATGCATTGGCACGCCAGGGCGAAGAAGATCATCAGCGAGAGCCCGACGAGCGGCGTGTACACGGGTCGACCATCGGCGTGCATCTCGGAACGCATGCGTTCTCGGAGCGGCACCGCTTCGTCCCCGGGCAGCTCGCCCAGGCCGTAGACGAGCCCCAACGTGGAGACGAACACCTCACGGGCGGCAAAGGCCCCAACGATCCCGACGCTGATCTTCCAGTCGAACCCGAGCGGCTCGAGCACGGGCTCGAGCGCCTTGCCGAGCCGTCCTCCGTAGCTGTGCTCGAGTTGCAGCGCGGCGCTCTCGGCTTCGCGCTGTCGAGCCAGATCGTCCGGTGACGCTTCCGCGGAGACCCGTGCGGCGACGACGTCCGGCTCGGCGCTCGCGGGCATCCCAATGCCGTCGTATTTCGGGTAGCTCAAGAGCAGCCACATCACGATCGTGAAGCCCAAGATCACGCTGCCCGCTTCCGCCAAGAACGCGCGTGCCCGCAGCCACACCATGTTGAGCACACTGGATACGCCAGGCCAGCGGTAGGGCGGCAGCTCGAGAATCAAGGGCACGGAACGGCCGCGTACCAGCGTGCGCCCGAGCACCGCCGCCGCGATCAGCGCCACCAGCGTGGAAAACACGTACATGCTGACCATGAGTAGGCCTTGCACCGGCAGCAAACCGAAGACCTGGCTCGGCGGGAACAGCGCCCCGATGATCAAGGTGTAGACCGGCAGCCGCGCCGAACACGACATCAGCGGGACCACTAGCATCGTCAGCAAACGGTCGCGTCGGCGCTCCATGGTCCGCGTGGCCATGATGGCCGGCACCGCGCAGGCAAAGCCGGACATCATCGGAATGAACGCGCGCCCGTGCAGACCGACAGCCCTGAGCGCCCGGTCCATGAGGTAAGCGACGCGAGCCATGTAGCCCGAGTCCTCGAGCAGACCGATGAACAGGAACAGCAGGGCGATCTGCGGCAAGAACACGACGACATTGCCCACGCCGCCGATCAGCCCCTGACTCACGAGCTCCCTAAAAAAGCCCTCGGGCAGGCCGCTGTTCACGCCCTCCTGAATCAAGGCGAAGAGATCCTCGATCAGACCCACCGCGGGGTCTGCCCAGGCGAACAGCGACTGGAAGACCAGGAACATGATGGCGAGGAACACCACGAATCCGAAGGCAGGATGTAGCAGCACCCGATCGATGCGCTCGCTCCGGGAAACCCCCCGCGAAAGCTGCTCTCGCTGAGCACCCCCGGGCGCGCTGGCGAGCGCCTGCTCGAGCGCGCGATAACGGCTCTCGATCACCTCGCGGTCGATGTCTCGGTCACCGGCGCTAGCCATGACCTCGGCGCAGCGATCGCGCAACTCGGGCGAAATACCGGCGAGCTCGTCGTTGGGTTCGAGGCTCGACAAGGCCCATAAGGCCAGGGCCCGATCGCGTTCCACACTGCCACGCCAATCCGCCGGCAGCGCGTTCGCCACCTGGTCGGCGTCCCTGAGCAGCGGCGCCGGATAGGGGACGTGCAGCCTGGGCCGCGGAGCCACGCCGAGGGTTTGATCGATCGCGGAAAGAAGCCCGTCGAGGCCCTCCCCTGCCCGCGCGTTCGTGCCCACGCAGGGGACACCGAGCGTGCGCCCCAAGACTTCAGGCGTGGGTGCAGCGTCACCCGCCTCGTCCAGCATGTTCAAGGCGATCACGAGCGGTGCGCGCAACTCGATTAGCTGCAGCACGAGGTAGAGGTTGCGCAAAAGCTGCCCGGCGTCGACGACGACGACGACGAGGTCCGGAGCTGGGTTGCCATCCCAACCGAGCACCGCGGACAGCGCGATCTGTTCTTCACTGGAGCGCGCGCTGAGCGAATACGTGCCGGGTACGTCCGCGACCTGGATGCGCTTTCCAGACGGCAGCCCGAGCTCCGCCGAGCGCCGCTCGACCGTCACGCCGGGGTAGTTGCCGACGCGCTCATTGCGCCGGGCCAGGCGATTGAACAGGCTCGTCTTGCCGACGTTGGGATTGCCTACGAGCAATACCGTCGGTAGCGAACCCGTGACCGCGCCGGTACTCGCGCCAGGCGTCGAACTCACTCGGGCCGCGCCGGCCCGCTCTGACGCTGTCATGGCAGGCTTTTGGCCAGGTCCGATAGCAGCGCGGCGCTGGGCTCCGGTCGCTCGCTTCGCAGCGCAGAGACTTGCACGTGCCTAGCTTCGGCAGCGCGAATGGACAAGCTGCAGCCGCGCGCTGATAGCTCGAGCGGATCACCGAACGGCGCGGTCCTCAGGATCTCGACGCGCGTTCCAGGAATGATGCCGAGCTCCATCAGCCGGCGCCGGAAGGAGCGCTCGCCCCCAACCGCGTCGACCACCACCTTCTGCCCGGGCCTGACCTGTTCGAGAGTCATCTGCGAATCCTGAACGTTACTATTCTCTAATGATAACCGTTTTCAAAACAGAATCCCGCCATTCGATTTGGCCGACCAGGCGACCAGCTACACACTGGGTGCCGGCAAAGGGCCGGTAGACGAGAGGTTGAGCGACTGCCGGGCCCGATAGTAAAACGCTCGGCCCATGCAGCCCTCGCCCGACCGCGCCGCACCGCTGATCTCCATCGTGATCCCCGTTTACAACGAGGAAGCCATCTTGCGGTCGGCCGTGGTGGACCTGCGCGAACGGCTGCAGCCGCTCTGCTGGAACTACGAGATCCTGCTGGCCGAGAACGGTTCGCGCGACAATACCGCGGAGCTCGCCCGGGCGCTCTGCGATAAATACGCGGAGTTGCGCACGTTGAGCACTGGGGAGCCCAACTATGGCAAGGCGCTCTGCGAAGGCATCCGCTCCGCTCGCGGTACGTATGTGATCTGCGACGAGATTGACCTCTGCGATACGGACTTTCATCAGGCCGCCGTGGCGGAGCTCGAGCGCGGCGTCACCGATCTGGTCATCGGCTCGAAGCTGATCGCTGGCGCCATGGATGAACGGCCCATGTTGAGACACGCCGCGAGCATCGCCTATACGGGCCTGTTGCGCGGTTTGCTCGGGTTCCGCGGCACGGACACCCACGGGCTGAAAGCGTTCCGCCGCGCCTCGCTGTTGCCGATTGTGGAGGCCTGCGTCGCCGACAAGGATGTGTTTGCCAGCGAGTTGGTGATTCGCGCCTATCGCAGCAATAAGCGGGTGGTCGAGATCCCGATCCGCGTGCTCGAGAAGCGGCCCCCCTCCATCAATCTGTTCAAGCGGGTGCCCAACGTGCTGACCAACCTCGCCAAATTGACCTGGGCCATTCGCGTGCGAGGGTAGCCAGTTTTTTGGCTAATGGCTCACGCCTCGGGCACGATCCCCGGATCCGTCGCCCATTGCCGGCGGCGGCCCGTTCCAAGATGCCCCGGCAGAAATTCCCAATTGTTGCACCTCTCTCGATCCTCGCGCTGCTCACCAGCTGTGACTCGATCACCGATGCCCCGCCCCTATCGAAGAGTAGCGGCCGGCTGGAGCTCGGACGGCAAGTCCCCGACCTGAGCGAGCGCGAGGTCGTGGGCAGCGTCGAGCAGCGCGTGACCCGTGACGCCGACGGCTTTCGCAGCCTGACCCAGAGCCAGAGCGCGGCCATCGTATTCAAAGACGAAGAAGCCACCGGCGCCGATCGCGTGATGACGCGGCGGCTCGAACGGCGCCTGCACGACCTGAACCGCCTGGTTCAGACTGAATGGGAGGGAGTGCGCCTGCGTGTCACCGAAGCGTGGGACGAAAACGGCGAACATGGCCCAGAAAGCACCCACTACGCCGGCCGCGCCGCGGATCTGACCACGTCGGATCTGGACGCGAGCAAGCTCGGCCGGCTCGCGTATCTGGCGGTCGAAGCGGGTTTTGACTGGGTCTACTTCGAAAGCAGGACTCACGTGCACGTCTCCGTGCGCAAGTGACATGCCTGAGCGGCCTTCAGCCGAGGCCGTGCCGCGCTTTGGCCTTTGCCAGCTGGACTTCGAGCAGGCGCAGCTCCGCGTCCGAATCACCGCTCGCCGCTGCGCGCTTGAGATCTTCGACCACGCCGGCGCGCTCGCGGCGTTGGCGCAGGCGCCCGAGCTTCGACAAGTTGTCGACCAGAACGGCGCGCGCAGAGTCGCCGGAGGTCAACACGGGGGCGGCCAGGCGCACCGCGACCCGCCCGCGCAACGGCTCCGGGAACCGCTCGATCAACGCAGCGGGCTCCGCCGTCGCCAGATTGACGCCAGCGTCGATCAGCTGCGCGATCGTCGCCAGACCGAGGGCCAGATCGCCGTCGGCGGCTTCGAGCAACGGGGCCACCGCGGGATCGCCGAGCAAATCCGGGTATTCCAGCGCCGCGCCCAGAATTTCTCCGCGTATGCCGTCGACCCGGCTCGGCGAGCGCGCGCTCTCGGGTGGGGCAGCAGGCTGCGTGCCTGAGGGCTTGGTGGGGGTGTTTCCCCCGAGCAGTGCCGAACGGAGCGCCCTGAAGCTCTTCACGTCCTCGCCCGCCCGAATGCCGAGGCGCCCCGCCACCTGATCGGCGATGCTCTCCGCCATCGCCCGCACGGAGGGGTCCTCCTCCGCGTCGATCAGCTCTTTGACTTCGCGAATTTTCGCGGCGCGAGTCTCGGCGTCGCTGGTCGAAAACCCGCTCTGCAGCGCGGCATCGATCAAGTATTCCAGAAGGTGTGGGGCGCCCTGCAGCCGCCGCTCCACCGCCTCCTTGCCGTCCTCCCTCACCACTTCATCAGGGTCTTTGCCCTTGGGCAGACGCGCAGCCCGAGCCATGAGCCCCGCTTCCTTGCAGGGCTGCCGAGCCGCCTCCGTCGCGCGTTGGCCGGCCCCGTCGCCGTCGAACAGAAAAGTGACGTTGTTGGTGTAGCGCTTGATCTGCTTGGCCTGGTCGGCGGTGAAGGCCGTGCCGAGCGGCGCGACCACGTTTTCGATGCCGCGAGCTTTCATGCTGAGCACGTCGAAATTGCCCTCGACCACGACGCAACGGTCGAGCTCACGAATCGCCTGCCGCGCCTGAAACAAGCCAAAAACGGTGTCGCGTTTGCGGTAAATCGGCGACTCCGGCGAGTTGTAGTATTTGGCCGGCGCTTCTCCGCTGCGCGCCGGGGCGAGGCCAAGGCTCTCGAGCTCGGACGGAGCGGGCTCCTCCAGGCTGCGCCCGCTGAACGCGATCACGCGGCCCTGCAGGTCCATGACGGCGAACATCAGACGATGCCGGAAGCGATCGTAGTGACCACCGCCACTTTTGCGCTCCCCGAGCAGCCCAACGGCTTCCGCGGCTCGCACGTTGAAGCCCGTGTCACGCAGGTGCCGGGCCAACGTATCCCAGCCGTGCGGCGCATAACCGATGCGAAATGCCGCCAACGCTTCGACCGCGCCCGCCGCAAACTCGACAGCCATCTTCCGCCGCACGAGCTCCGCGCGCGCGTGGCCGGCGAGAGGGTGCTCGCGCAGGCAGCGCTCGAAGAAATCAGCAGCCAGGGCACCGGCGGCGTAGAGCTCCTCGCGACGCCGCCGCGCCTCCCCTTCCTGCTTGCGCTCCTCCATGGAGCCGGTCTCCTGGACCTCGATGCCCGCGCGTTCGGCGAGTTCTCGAACCGCTTCGGGAAAGGTCAATCCGTCCAGCTGCTGGATGAAGCTGATCACGTTTCCGCTCGCCTGGCAGCCGAAGCAGTAAAAGAACCCCCGGTCTGCGTTGACGTTGAAGCTGGGCGACTTTTCCTTGTGAAACGGACAAAGCCCGAGGTGGCTCTGACCGCGACGCTCGAGCCGGACCCGCTCGCCGATCACGGCGACGATCGACACCTGGTGGCGTACGGCCTCGATAGTCTCGTGGGCAATCACGTGACTGGGCTACGCACACGGCCGCCTGGCGGCAAGTGGCCCGCGGGCGGGGGCCCGAAATACCCTGGTGCAAGACCGGCCTTGGCACTATTCCCATGTACATGTTAAGGCCGGCCCCGATAACCCACTTGCGGTTGTGGAAGGCCTCGGCTGCCCGAGTCAGCGGGCGCTCCACGCAACCCCACTTCAACTTCGAAAGCAGCGTCTATGGTGAGTCTCGGTAGAGACGTGGCAACTGCCCCGTCCACGGGTCGGATAACTCAGGTGATCGGTCCTGTGGTCGACGTGGCGTTCCCGCCTGGCAGGCTGCCTGGGCTACTCCACGCCTTGACGGTGAGCAATCCGAACATTTCGGACGGGGCGGACAACCTGGTCCTCGAAGTGGCCCAGCACCTGGGCGAATCGATCGTACGCACCATCGCCATGGACACGACCGAAGGCCTGGTGCGCGGCGGCGCCGCCAGGGACACCGGCGGTCCCATCTTGATGCCGGTCGGCAGCGGTACCCTCGGTCGCATCCTGAACGTAGTCGGACAGCCCGTGGATAACATGGGCCCCGTCAACACGACCAAGCACCTCCCCATTCACCGCCCGCCGCCCGCATTCGTCGAGCAGAGCACGAACGTGGAGATCTTCGAGACCGGCATCAAGGTCGTGGACCTGCTGGCTCCGTACCGCAAGGGCGGCAAGATCGGCCTGTTCGGCGGCGCCGGTGTGGGCAAGACGGTGCTCATCATGGAGCTCATCAACAACGTGGCCAAGGCGCACGGTGGTGTGAGCTGCTTCGCCGGCGTCGGCGAGCGCACCCGCGAAGGAAACGACCTGTTCCTGGAGATGGCCGAGTCGAAGCTGGAGTCCGGCGAGGCTGTGCTCAGCAAGACCACTTTGGTCTACGGCCAGATGAACGAGCCGCCCGGAGCGCGCGCCCGTGTGGCGCTCAGCGCCCTCACCTGCGCAGAATACTTCCGCGACGAAGAGGGACAGGACGTGCTCCTGTTCGTCGACAACATCTTCCGCTTCACGCAGGCGGGCAGCGAGGTGTCTGCATTGCTCGGTCGCATGCCAAGCGCGGTGGGTTACCAGCCCACGCTCGCGACGGACATGGGCGCGCTGCAAGAGCGCATCACGTCGACGAAGAAGGGCAGCATCACCAGCGTGCAGGCCATCTACGTTCCCGCCGACGACTTGACCGACCCGGCACCGGCCACCACGTTCGCGCATCTCGACGCCACCACGGTGCTCTCCCGCGCCATCTCAGAGCTGGGCATCTACCCGGCGGTGGATCCGCTCGACTCGACCAGCACCATGCTGGATCCCAAGATCGTCGGCGAGGAGCACTATGAAGTCGCCCGTGGCGTGCAGCGAACCTTGCAGCGCTACAAGGACTTGCAGGACATCATCGCCATCCTCGGCATGGACGAGCTCAGCGAGGACGACAAGCGCATCGTGGATCGTGCACGCAAGATTCAGAAATTTCTGTCGCAGCCGTTCTTCGTGGCCACGGCGTTCACCGGCCTCGCGGGCAAATACGTGCCCTTGCGCGAGACGATTGCGGGCTTCCAGGAAATCCTCTCGGGCGCGCTCGACAACCTGCCGGAGCAGGCCTTCTACCTCATGGGCAACATCGAGGACGTGAAGGCTCGCGCCCAACAGATGAAGAGCCAATGAGCCCCGAGGCACCTCCAAGGGCCACGTCGCGAGCCGCGGTGCACCATGGCTGACGGGCAATTCCAGCTCCAGATCGTCACGCCCGAGGGGGTGCAGTTGAATCAGGCGATCGACGAGCTGACGGCTCCGAGCGTCGACGGGCAGTTCGGGGTGCTGCCCGGTCATCGCCCCATGCTGGCGGCACTGGCCACTGGCATCGTCACCTTCACCAAAGCTGGCGTGAGCGAGCAAGTTGCAGTCGGCGCCGGCTACGTCGAGATCCACGACGACCGCGCCGTGATCTTGACCGATCGGTTCTCCACCAAGGCATCGGTCGATCCCGTTCGGGTTCGCCTCGATCTGAAGGCAGCCGATGAGGCGCTCGACCATTTCACGGGCGATCTCGGCGGCGTCGAACACACGGAGCTGATCGCAGCCGAGCTCTGGGCAGCCGCCCTGCTCGAGCTGTACGGCGACCCCCCGCCGCCCACCTTGCGAGGCTTCTCTGAAGCGCAACGGCCCGAGAACTATTCGGACAGCGCCGGTGCCGAAGCCTCCGCGGATAGGCCCGACGCCGCTCACTCCTGAGCCATCTTCGAGCTGAACCGCTCAGAGCCCCGCGTCGGACTCGGCGATGGCGTGTTCGCGACGCGTCAGCTGCCGCTGATCGTAGACCCAAAATGGCCGATCAATTGCGACGCGGCTGCCGACCAGCACCCGGATGTTCCACAGACCCAATGGGTCGCCAGGAGCAAACGCCAGACTTTGCTCGAACCGGCTTTCGCCAGGGCGAAACCGCCCAACACCGAGCTGGGTCAAGCGAGGTCGCGCACGCCGGCCCTGGCTATCCTTTTGAATGCGCCCGGCGGCAGGCATGCCGAGCTCCCAGCGCACCTCGAGCGGCTCACGAGGGGCGGGCACGAGATCGATCCGAAAGCCCCGGGTCTGGCGGGTCTGATCCAGCTCGAGCGCGATCCGTTCGCGCTCTTGCACCTGACCGCCATAGAACACCCCGAACTGCACCGTCAGCGAAGGCAATGCGGCGTTCCCCTGGGGCTCCGCACAGCCGGACAGCCCGGAAGCCACCAAGACGACTATTCGTCTGAACACTAGGCCCCACGCGCGCCGCTCATTCACGCATCGGCCTCCGTAGTTGCTTTGACGCCGGCTGCCGCGAGCGCCCTGGCCATGCGCGCGAAGTCCTCGACAGCGAGGACCTCTCCGCGACAGTTGAGCTCGATGGCGGCGGCGCTCGCCGCGGCCTCGACCGTCTCGTTCGACGTTCCGAAGATACCGCGCCAGGCGTTACGCAGCGTCTTGCGCCGTTTCTCGAACGCGGCGCGCACCAGGCCAGCAAAACCGGCGTCCAAGGCCAGGCCGCGATCCGCGCGAGGTTCGAGCACGACCACCGCAGAGTCGACGTTGGGCGCCGGGTAGAATGCGCCTCGCTTGACGACAAACGCTCGCCGCGGTGTGTACACGGCCTGCGCGAACACGCTGAGCGCTCCGTAGTCCGCCGTTCCGGGCGCGGCGCACAGCCGCCCGACGACCTCGAGCTGCAGCAGAAACACCGCCCGATCGACGGCCATGCTGGCGTCGATGGCGCGGCGGAGCAGCAGCCCGGACAAGTGATACGGCAAGTTGCCAGCCAGACTGCGCGGGCGAGGCAGCTGTTCGAGCGTCGCGCGGAAGTCGAGCTCCTTTGCGTCGGCATGCAACAGCTGGAAGCGCCCCGCGGCGAGCTGCTCTGCGAAGGTCGCGCGGAGCACCTGAACCAGACTGGAATCGGTTTCCACGCTCGTGACCTGGCAGCCGCGATCGAGCAACGGAGCGGTCAGCGCGCCCAAGCCCGCCCCGATCTCGAGCACGCTCCCGGCACCATCGCTGCACGCCAGCTCCGCGATCCGCCGGCATGCCGAAGCGTCGCCGAGGAAATTCTGCCCGAGCGACTTTTTCGGCCGCAGACCGTGCCTTTCGAGCTCGGTGCGAGCGTGAGGGCGCGCCGTGGCAGTGGCCTCAGCATCCGGGACAGGAGTTCGCGGTGTCATCCGGAGATCGACTCCCCCCGCGCTGGCGGCCGGGCCTCGAGCGTGGCCGACTCGGTGCTCGCGCAAATGGACAGCGGGATACCGAGTTGGCGCAAGCGCAGCTCGCCAACAGAACGGTCACTGTCGATGCGCAAGCGCGCCGCGGTGGTCGCCACGCGGCCGAGCACATCGCCGGGCAAGTCCAGGCTGGGCAATTCGGGCGCGTGCAGCCAGCGCAGGCGGGTCCGCCGCCGTTGCACCTTCCGGAGCGGGGCGCTCAAGAGCTGCCAGCGTTCCTCGTTGGGCACCGGCGCCACCACATAAATCAAGCTGGCGCGCCGACGCCCGCGAGTCAGCTCGAGCAACGTATCACCAATCGCGGCGTCCACGCTCAGGCTTCGCGGTTCGAGCTTCGGCGGCCCACCGATGCCAAACACCGCCAGATACGTGCGCAGCAACGATTCTCGCGGCGTCGGCGCGAGCACGCGCTGATCGGGAAACGGCGCTTGAGCAAGGGCACGCGCCGCCAGGCGCGAGATGTCATCCAGGTCTTTCGATTGTACTCCCTGCGATTCGTTGGGTGCGAGCGCACGCAGATGTTCGTGTACGCGCGTGGCGACGGCAGCTTCGTCGAGCCCGCTGCGCGACGGCTCGAGAAGCGACGCAACAGCCACCAACTGTTCGATCAGCCGCTCTTCCTGGCGAGCGCCGCGCGCGGCGGAGACCTTCACCAGCGAGCCGTTCGCCAGCACGGCCATGCCCACTTCATGGTCAGCGCGCAAATGTTGACGCAGCAGATCGCTGACGGCGTCGACGGCCAGATCCAATGGTGCGCTGCCGATACGCCCGGACCAGAGCGAGATGCTCGCATCCAGCACGAACCAGACCACTTCGCGCTCCTCGATTTCATACTTCCTGACCAGCAGTTTGCCGCGACGCGCCGACGCTTTCCAGGCCACGCGCTTGAGTGAATCGCCCATCTGATGATCGCGGATCTCGCTGAACTCGGTGGCCTCCCCGCTCCTCTTGGAGGACGAATGGCCCACTTGCACGCCGCGCACCAGCGGCCGCCGCTGCTTGCCCACGCTCGACGCAGGCGTGACTTCGACTCCAAACGGATTGGCAAATGTCAACGGCACCTCGAAGGAGCCGGGCCCGCCGCGCAGCTCGAGCGCCAGGCCAAACAAGCCATAGCGTCCAACTCGACGCCCCGTGAGCTGCACGGCAACTTCCAGCCGACCGCCAGCGGGCACCTCGCCCGCACCCGACTCGATCGCGATGCCGACCGCGGGCGAGCCGATCACGCGAAGTTGCACGTAACGTGCCGCGCGCGTATCGCGATTGCGAACCTCTGCCATGATCGACACGGATTGGCCCTTCGCGACACGCAAGTTCCGACCGGTGCTGCGCCACACCATCTCGAAGCCGGCGCCGCGGACCCGCGCTACCTCGAGCAAGGTAACCGCGCGCGCCACCGACAGTGCCACGATTAGCGCGCCACCCCAGGCCACGATGGCCGGCTGGAACAGAAGTATGCCCACCAGCACGACGGCCGCCCCGGCAACCGCCAGATCCAGGGCCGAACGCGTCGGGAATAGGCGCACTGCGCGCTAGAGTATTCGCGGGCCGCCCGAGTCGGAAGGCTTATCCACCGAGCCCCCGGCGTTCAGCCGAGATTCCCGGCTTCAACCGGCAGCGAGCGCCGCTGGCCGCACGCTAGGGCGCGCTTTGGCCCACCCCTCGCGCAGCAGCGCCGCCACGATCGCCCGCGTGCGATCGGGAAATATCGGGTGCGGCAGCTCGGCGAGCTCATCCGCCAGGGCGTTGGCCGCCTGAGTGGAGGTAATGCCGGCTACTTCGGCTCGAGCGAGAACCGCCTGGGTCACCCGGTAGACCGAATTTTCCCAACTACGGTCGAAATGGCGGACGATCGCCGGATCATCGTCGATGGATCCGTATTGCTCGTTGGCACAATTGACGATGCCCATGCGATTGGCGACGAAATCCGGCACGTACGCGATCTTTCGTTGCGCGAGCGTGGCCGCGTCTCGGGTTTGATCGAGCAACTGGTTGTTAGCGGCGCCGCAGACCAGCTGGCAGCGCAGGCGCGGGATGCTCTCGGGATTCAAGATGCCGCCCAAGGCATTGGGAGCCAGGATGTCGCAGCTCTCCGCCAAGATCTCCCGATCACCGAAGGGGACCAGCCGAACCTCCAGGCGCTCGGAGCCGTACGCTTGCTGGACTGCACGCGCCGCCTCGGCCGAGACCTCCGCGGCAACGACGCGTTTCACGCCGCGATCGAACAGCAACGGCAGCATGCAGCCTCCCACGTTGCCCACACCCTGCATCGCCACGACCTTGCCATCGAGCCCTCCCAGGCCGAGCTGGTCCAGCGCTCCCTCCATCGCCGACACCACGCCGCGCGCGGTGGCTGGCGACGGATTGCCGGAACCGCCGACGCTTTCGGGGGCACACGCGACGAAGCGCGTGGCCTTGTAGATTTCAGCCATGTCCCGAGGCGACGTGCCGACGTCTTCCGCTGTCACATAGGCACCCCGAAGCGAGGTGATAAACCGCCCATAGTCCTGAAACAGACGGGCCCGATAGCTCATCACCAAGTGTTGCTCACTGGGTGCGCGAGCAATTACCCCTTTACCTCCGCCCCACCACAGGCCTGCGAGCGCGTTCTTGCGGCCCATTCCCATGGACAACCGCAGGCCATCGCTCAGGAACTGTGCCACCGAATCGTAAGGCCAGAGCCGCACGCCACCAATACCCTGCCCGCGACGCGTGCGATGCAAAAACGCGCCCATCAGCACGCCGGTTTGCTCGCCCACTTCCAGAAAGACAGCCTGATGCCGATCGTAATCGCGCGCGTTGCCGAGCAAACTCTGCGCGAGCGGCAGGAGCCGCGGATCGGAGCACTCGAGCCCGCCCCCGTCCTCTTGGATGAAATGGGCGCGGCGGAGGCCCAGCCCCGTGAGATGCTCGGCGAAGGCCTCAGGCGTTTGACTCGACAGTTCGACCATGTCGGTCATTTTAGCGCGCTCGGCGCAAGGTCCCAAATCGCCTTCCAAAATCGCCGCGGCAGGCCGAGAGGCCGCCATCCGGTCAAAGTTTCGCGCGGCGCCAAATCAATTCCGCCAATAGAGGATCGGCGCCGATCACTTCTCCAACTCGAAACACCACGTTGGGATGCTGCCTCTGGGCTTCCGCGACCAGGCCTGGAATGTCGTGCGCCGCGTGCCTGCCCGGAACCAAGAACAAGGGCAGCACGACGATTTCGAGAGCGCCGCGAGAGACCGCGCGAGCCAGGACGTCGGGCAAGCTCGGCACGGCGAGCTCCATGTGTGCATATTCGACGATCGCGGATTGGCCCGCGCGCTCCTGCACGAGCCGCGCGATCTGGGCCACCACCTGGTTGGCCGCGTCGAGCCGGCTACCGTGATCAACGACCACTATTGCGCGTTTCATCAGGTGTCTCGCGGGGCCTGGACGGAGTCGACGGGTGCGGTTTGCCGCGTGCCTCGGCCGAGGCTACAATTTGGCAACGTGGACATCTTGCACGAGTGTCCGGAGGCGGTCCACCGACGAAGCGGTCAGGAGGAGCCCGGAGAGAACCGTTTCACAGGAGAACGCCTGGATGCAGCGCTGGTTGGGCTGCAGCGCCGGATCGAGGCCATCTACCAGCTCGAGCCAACGCCCGACATCGGCCCCTTCGTACAGGTGGAGGCGGCCCCGGCTCGCGAGCAGCTGATCGTGAGGCAATCGCACGGCAGCCTGGAGCTCGTGGTGTTGCTGCCGGAGGCCTGCGCCGAAGCGCTCGTCAGCGACGGTCCAGAGGCGGAACTCGACGCCTACCTCGGGGCCGTCGAAGGGATCAGCCATTTCGTGCATCTTGCCGATCGCGCTCGCACGGGGCTCCCCACCACGCTGCTCGAGCTCGAGCTGCAAGCCGAGGTCGACAAATTCGCGCTGCTCGCACGAGATCTCCACGCGAGCCCGAGCCGTGAGCTCACCCATCTGCATCGCAGGCTCTATGAGGACGTGAGCTACCTCCACGAGGAAAGCAGCGAACGTGGAGAGCGCTATCGCCTCGCCAACGATCTCGCCGCGCGGCTTTGGTCACAACTGCTACGAGGCGTGTCCTCCGGGCAGGCGGAAAACGGCGTGCTCGATGTGCTCCGGCGTTTCTACCGGGCGAGCCAGGCCGAGAAGATTCGCATCGCTCGCGCCGCTTGAAGCAACGCCGTCAGACCGGGCGCACCGAACGCCGATAGCGAACGTCCCGCAGCGCTGCCGTCACGACGGCGGCGCGCAGGGCCGTCGCGTCCTCGAGCTCCGCCGCGATGACGAGCCGGTGCGCGAGCACGCTCTGGGCCACCGCGCGCACGTCGTCGGGCGTCAAATAGCCGCGCCCCGACAACACGGCGTGAGCCTTCGCCGCGCGTAGCAGCCCCAACGTCGCGCGCGGCGACGCACCGAGCAGCACCTTTTGATGGTGGCGGGTGTAATCGGACAAGGACACGGCGTACTCGAGCAGATCTTCCTCGACGTGGATGCGAGCCGCCACCGACTGCAGGCGCTGCAACGCCGCCACAGACAGCAACGTGCGGGCCTCGGGTGTCGCCACACCGTGAGCGCGCAACATGCGGACTTCGTCGGCGTGGGCAGGATAACCGAGGCGGACCTGCACCAAAAACCGATCGACCTGCGCCTCCGGCAGCGGGTAGGTGCCCTCGAGCTCGAGCGGATTCTGTGTTGCCAGCACGATGAACGGATGCGGCAGCTCGAAGCGCTCCCCTTCGACCGTGACCTGCCCCTCTTGCATCGCCTCCAGCAATGCGGATTGCGTCTTGGCGGGGGCCCGATTGATTTCGTCAGCCAATACGATATTCGCGAAGACCGGGCCCGCCCGAAACGCGAAATCCCCCGTGCGCGGATTGAGCACGTAGGTGCCCGTGATGTCGGCGGGCAGCAGATCCGGCGTGAATTGGATGCGGCGCACGCTGCAGCCGAGCACCGAGGCCAGGGCCTTGACGAGCGTCGTCTTGGCGACGCCGGGGACCCCTTCGAGCAGCAGATGGCCCCGGGCGAGCAGGCTGACGAAAATCATGTCCACGGGCGCCAAATCGCCAATGAACACCTCGGCCACGGCGCGCCGCACCTCGCCGAGGGTCTGGCGCGCAGCCTCCAATTCGTCAGTACTGAGCGCTGCGGTCACTCTCGGACTCGTCGTGTTTCATTTCAGTCAGGATATCAAGCACCCGCTGGTGAAGCTCGGCGAGCTCTCGATCTGTGATGGAAAGCCGCCGCGCCTGCAGAACCGCCGCCTCCGCGGCCGAAAGCCTGCGGAATATGTCGCCCAGGGATTGAACCGACCTCTGAGTAAGCCGATCGCTCCCGCTCAACGCTTCCAGAACGACGCGCGAACTCGAGTCTAGCGGCAAGCCCAACCCGCTGGAAAGCTTCGCTTCCAAGGTGCGCTTGAGCTCCAGCAAGATGAGCCCGCGATCGCCCGACGGTGACGCCAGCACCGCGAAGCGCCCGGCAAACCCGCCCTGATTGATCAGGGGGGTCGGCTGCGCGTAGGCCGGGACCGCGGGCGCGTAGGGTTGGCCCGAAGCCAGGCCGGCCCAGACCGCGACGCCCAGCCCTAGCAGCGCCGCCAAACCGATGCTGAGGGGCTCTGGTAGTCCGTTGCGCTTCACCTCTGCCAGCCAGGCGAGCAATGCGGCTTGCTGCTCCTGCAGGGACTCCTCCAGACCTGGGGCGCCACCGAAGGACCCGGCCTGCCCAAAGCGACCGTGAAGAATGTAAAGGTTGCCACCTCTCGCTCCCCAGGCGTCGTCCTCCAGGAGATATGAGACCAGACCGCGGGCGAACTCTCGATTGCCCGGATAGCGCAGCATGAGATTGATGAGCGCCGAGGGGTCGGCCATCGCGAGCAGCCGGCCGCAGCGACCACCGGGTGAATCGACGCTACCGCGCCCGCCGAGCCCACAGGCGCGAGCGTCCCCGATCACGCCGGTGACCGCGAGCAGACCGTCAGGCTCGCCCCGAGCGGGCATCAGCAACAGATTCGTGAGCT
>JAYWEH010000544.1:0-8141 GCA_043780025.1 Deltaproteobacteria bacterium | reverse complement strand
CGCTGTGCGGCGCCATGGGTGCGCTGCTCCTCGGATTGGCGAGTGATCCGGAGGCGCGCACGCGCACGGTCGCGCTCGGCTTCGGCAAGTCGCAGATCCGCTTGTCCGGGTACCAGCTCCTGTTCTGTTGCGTGCTGTTCGCCGTCGTGCCCGTGCTCGTTTACCTGGTGTCGCGCAACGTGACCTTTCAATGGGCGGAGTTGCCGCCGCGCCTGGTGCTGCACGTCGACCGCATCTTGACGGGTTCTCCCGGTAACTGCGGGCTGCCCGGGAACACCGGCTGTCGGGAGGACAAAGTGCTCGGCCTGTGGCGCCAGCCCGCGCTGGCCGCGCTCGGGTGGAGTATGCTCACCGCGCTCTTCGTCTGGCTGCGCCGACGTGAGCGCCGGCTCAAACGCCTGTTCTATCTTGCGGCCTGGTTGCTCGCCGGGTTGTCCTTCATGGGTAAGGGCGCACCGGGCCTCGTGCTCGTGTTGTTTGCCTTCGGCGGGTTCGTGGTCGCGCGCGGGCGCTTTGGCGAGCTGAAACACGCTGACGTCCTCGGGTTCGCCCTGAGCATGGCGTGCGTGGTGATGCCGTGGTTCGTTCAGGAGTACCTGCGGCACGGAACGGAGTTCTTCGAACGGCTCTTCATCCATGACATGTACAAGCGCGCGTTCGACCACGTGCACGACACCAACAAGGGTGACGACACGAGCTTCCGTTACTACGTGTGGCAGCTCGGCTATGGGTTGTACCCCTGGAGCGGGCTCGCCGCCGCCGGTACGTTGTGGTGCGTGGGCAAGGCCTCCGAGAAGCCCGCTAATGCAGCGGGCGCTGGGCCGAGCGCCGAACAGCGCCTGACCGATCTGACCTATTTCTGTGTGGCCTGGCAACTTGGCGCGTTCGGCATGTTCTCGATCACCGGCACCAAGTTTCATCACTACATTTTCCCGCTCGTGCCCGCTGCCGCGTTGATGACGGGCGCCCTGCTCGCGAGCTGGTTGGACCGTACAGCGGAAAAAAGCTCCACTGCCCTCAGCGCGGGTTGCCTCGGGCTCGGCGCGGCCGTCGTCGTGGGCCTCGCCGGTCGCGATCTGGCGGTGACGCGCGCGTCCGACGTGGATGGACCAGCGCGCCTGCTGCACCTGATCACGTACAATTACTCGCGGTCATGGCCGGACTCGCTCGACTACCGGCGCCTGCTCATGGGGTTCACGACCGCCGCGGCCCTCTGTTGCGCCCTGATCGCGTGGTCGCGCGTGCGCCGCTGGGCAGTGGTAGCTTCTCTCGCGGTCGGGATAGCCGTGAGCGGATGGGCCACCAACGTGTACGTCGTGCGGCTGTCTCCCCACTTTGGCCAGCGCGAGACCATCGAGGAGTACTACAGGCGCCGCGCCGGCCCCCAGGAGCCGCTGGTCGCGTATCAGCTCAACTGGAAGGGTGAGAACTTCTACACCGGCAACAACGTGCCGGCCTTCGTCTCCTCCGGGAAACGCTTCACTGACTGGGTGGAAGCACAGAGGAAAAAGGGTGTGGCCGTCATGTTCTTCACCACCGAGCATTCGCGCGTGAAAGCCCTCGAACGCGAGCTCGGCAAGCTGCAAGGTTTCGAACTGTTGACCAACGCGAGCCTCAACGACAAGTTCGTCCTCGCGCGCGCAGTGCTGTAGCGCGCCGGCCATGTCGATTGAGACGCGACACTCGTGCGCGCTCGTGCGATGCTGTGCCGCGTAATGGCCGAGATCGGCAAAGTGTATTTGGTCGGCGCGGGCCCGGGCGATCCGGAGTTGATCACGGTGCGCGGCCGAGATCTGCTGCAGAATGCCGACGTGGTGCTCTACGACGCGCTGTCGCATCCTGCGTTGTTGGATGTGTGTCCGCCCACAGCCGAGCTGAGGGACGTCGGCAAGCGTGGCGGCAGCAAGAGCCCTTCGCAAGACTGGATCACGTCGCAGCTGATTGAGCTCGGGCGGCAGGGGCGACACGTAGTGCGGCTCAAGGGTGGCGATCCGTCGTTGTTTGCCCGCGGAGCGGAGGAGGCGCTGGCCCTGTCCCGCGCCGGTATTCCCTTCGAAATCGTGCCGGGTGTGTCCTCGCCGGTCGCGGCGGCCGCCTACGCCGGTATTCCGATGACGCATCGCGATCTGTCTTCCAGCGTGACGTTCATCACCGGCAGCGATCGCGACGGCAAGGTTTGGTCCCCGGCAGCCTGGCAGCGCCTCGCCACGTCAGCGGAGACGATTTGCGTGTTGATGGGCATGCAGCGCATCGAGGCGATCACGCGCGCGATCATCGACGGCGGGCGCTCACCCAACACGCCGGCGGCGGTGGTGCAATGGGCCGCCCGCCCCGCTCAACGCGTGGTCACGGCAAAGCTCAGCGAGATCGCACAGGCGGCTCTCGAGGCTGGCCTGAGCAATCCCGCTTTGATCATGATCGGGGACGTGGTGAGCCTGCGCGAGGAGCTGCGCTGGTACGATCGGCAGCCCTTGTTCGGGCGCCGCTTGCTCGTGCCGCGGCCGCGCCACCAAGCCTGGAGTACCGCCGAAGCGATCCGGCGCCGCGCGGCGGATCCGGTGGTGTTACCCACGATCGAAATCACCGACCCGCCGGATCCCGCGGCGCTGCGCGACGCCGCCCGGCGTGTGCGCGACTACGATTTTTGTCTATTCACGAGCGCCAACGGCGTCGATCGCTTCTTCGAAGCGCTGAGCTCGGTCGGGCTCGACGCGCGCGCGTTCGCCCAATGTCGCATTGGTGTGATCGGGCCGAAGACCGCGGCTGCGCTCCGCCCCCGCGGATTGCGCCCCGATTTGATCGCCGAGGAATTTGTCGGCGAATCGCTGGCCCAGGCCATTGTCGGCGTGCCCGGCGTGCGGCGCGTGCTCATCCCTCGCGCTCTAGTAGCGCGCGACGAGCTACCGGTGTTGCTGCGCGCGGGTGGGCTGAGCGTGGACGTGGTGGCGGCGTACGAGACGCGGCCCGCCGGAGCTGAAGAGCGCGAACGCTTGGTGCAATTGCTCGAGGACGAGGGCCTGGACGTGGCCCTGTTCACTTCGAGCTCCACCGTCGATTCGTTGGTCGAGCTGCTCGGGGACCGTGCGTCCGAGTTGCTCGCTCGCGTGACCTTGGCGAGCATCGGCCCCATCACCTCCGCGACCCTGGCGCGGCACGGCCTGGAGCCGGCGGTGACGGCCGAGGTGTATACGATCGATGGGTTATTGGACGCGCTTGAGCGGCATTACGCGAGTGAGTTGAGTTGAGAGGGAGCTCGAGGTCGAGTCATACGAGCGGTAGTGAGGTCGAGTCATACGAGCGGAGGTACGATGCACGCCTTTGACGCGCGCCAGGTGGCGGAGGCCCAAGCGCACGTCGCACCGCCAACCGACCTCGAAAACCCTATGCTGCGGCGACCTTGCGCCTGCCGTTCGATCCCTCGGCGCCGCCGGGACACGACGACGCCAAACAGTCAGTACTCGTGCGCGCGCTCGCGCTCGGTCGCGAGTTGCCCGAGGAGCCGCAGCGGTTCAGCGAGCTGCGAGCTGAATACTGTTGCATGCCGCTCCAGCAATGGGCGGAGGGTCGGAACGCGACGCGTGTTGGATTTGCCGTGGAACAGCTGCCCATCGGCGCGCTGACGCCGCCGTTGGAGCTCGGAGACACCTACGCGCTTGCACAGCGCGTGGAACCCGAGCCGGAAACGCGTACGGCCAGCTTCACGTTCGAGCTACCCCCGCCGGAGAAGCCGGATATCTATTACCTGGCGAGCCACACACATCGCCCCCAGCTGCTCGAGCACCTACGCGAGGTCGCGAGCATGGTCATGGTTTCCTGGTTCGCGTCCCATGGACGCGCGTAATCCACTCAAGTTCAATGAGTGATCCTGTGATTGGAACAGCTCACCTGTGAGCTGCACCAGCCGAGGCGCGAGCGCCTGCGGGACAACCACAAAGCAAGGAGCGATCCGGTCCGGCCGCGGTGAGCTCGCGTCGAATCCCACGACAAAGGACCCACCCGCGGCGCAATCGGGCCGCGTTCGGACTCTCGCATGTCGTCCAAAGCGAGCACGATGGCCGCTTTGGACGCTTTCGTGCGCGTGCTCAGAACGCGGTTGGCGCCGCGGTCCACCCCCGCCCGACCACCAGCTCTTCGCCCGTGGCTGCCCGCAATTTGACAGGGCACGGCCGAGCTCGGAGAGCTCGATACGCTGAGCTCTGAAGGGCTCGCTGAGGACACGTGAGCTGCGAATTGCGTACAGCGCTGACCTGAATCCGCGCTTGGGAACGGAGCCGGGCAAGGTCCGTCCAGTGCTCGTAATTCAGACCAATCTACTCAATGAAGCAAGTCACCCGTCCACCTGGGTGCTGCCCTGCACCACTCGCTTGGCAGGCGAAAACATGCTGCGGGTGCCGCTACCACGGGGCGTCGCGGGCAACCGGGAGAACTGTGAGATCAGGATCGATCAACGGAGCAGGGCGACGCAGCAACGGGCCCGCCTGTCGCCCGAGCCCGAGGGAGGTCACCTCGTCAATGACGTGTGACGCAAAGGCCCATCGCATTGGCGCGACTGAAAAATGACTTGGCGCGAGGCGGGGTCGTCCACGGTGCCGCGCCTCGACGCCTCTACGCCGCCACACGCCGAGTGACAAGCACGGCGCCCGCCCCAGCTTCACCCAATTCTGTAACGTTTCCCGGGCGCCGCTCCGCACGAGCGCTTTCGGGTC
Organism: Deltaproteobacteria bacterium; assembly: GCA_043780025.1. GTDB lineage: Bacteria > Myxococcota_A > Polyangia > Polyangiales > Polyangiaceae > SZUA-265. The sequence goes on along the minus strand of JAYWEH010000544.1, from coordinate 3,435 downwards.
GCCGTCGCCCAAACTGCACGCTCGATACTCTCTGCCGTCTCGGTAGTGCGGGGTGGGCAACCCCTCTAAAAAACTGCTCGACACGAGACTCGGATCGCCTTGAATTAACTCTGCGCCGCTGATCGCGGATGAGCTTCGCGCGATTCGAGACCGGTAGCTCCCGAGCGTCATGGCGCTGCCTCCGAGACGCGTGAACGAAGCCGAGGTCGAACTCGGCGTAACGGCGCCTCACGAGCTGAACATTGGGTCTTGCGTGGCGTTTCGAGAGCCGTTGAACCATGCTGGAAGCATGCGACGACCACTCATCCCATTGTGCGCTGTGTTGTGCGTGGCTTCATGTGGCGGCGACACGACCCCTGGCGGTGACGCGGGCGCAGCCGGTACGGGAAGTGGCGCCGGCAGCGGCGGTGATGCGGGCGCCGCGGGCACATCGAGCGCGGGCTCATCGGGCCGCGGCGGCGCCAGCGCACAGGGCGGTTCATCAGGGAACGTGGGCTCGGCGGGCAGCTCCGGAGAGGGGGTCTGCCCCGCCACCGCCGTCACGAACGGCAGCCCTTGCACGGATCCGTGGAGCGCCGGCGCCGGCATCTTCGCCGCCGCCGTGCATTGCAGCTGGGGTGACGACGTCAGGCCCGAATGCCGCACGCGCGCCGTGTGTCAGCAAGGGCAGTGGAACGTGCTTCCCGCAGACCCGCGCTGCAGCGAGCCTCTGCTTCCGACAGATTGTCCCGCCTCGCCCCCCGCTACCGGCGTGGCGTGCAGCAACGCGGAGACTCGCTGCTGGTACAACGACGGCACGCGCTGCCACTGCAGCCCGTGCGAGGGCGGCTCCGGCTATCCATTGTGCCAGACCATCGATCCCCCAGAGTGGGCCTGCATCCCCACCCCGGCGGGTTGCCCCTATCCCGCGGCGCAGGCCGGTGACGCCTGTGCCAGTCCAGACCTCTATTGTGCCCTCGACTGCGAACTCCCCATTGTCTGTCAGAACGGCGTGTGGCAGTGGGGCCAACAGAACTGTCCCAAGTGCGCCGCCCCCGATACCCTCGTCGCCACTCCTCAGGGCGAACGCCCCATCGCCTCACTGCGCGTCGGTGACCTCGTCTACAGCGTCGAACACGACGCCATCGTCCTGGTCCCGATCGTTCGCACCGGAAGCACGCGCGTGGCTTCGCATCACGTCGTCAGAGTCGTCTTGAATGACGGACGCGTGATCGAAATGAGTCCGGGCCATCCGACGGCGAGCGGGCGCTCATTTGCGGAGCTGTCCAAGGGAAGTGCCTTCGACGAGCGCCATACGGTCGCGAGCGTCCAAATGGTGCCCTATGCGCATGATCGCACCTACGACATCCTGCCGGGATCCGAGACGGGGACCTACTTCGCTGCGGGCGCGCTGGTCGGCAGCACGTTGGGCGGCGCCGCGCCGTGCCATTAGCGGATCGTTGCTCCGCCCAATCGGGGCAACTCCATCGGGGCCCCAACTCCAAGAACAAGCCAACTCGACGGCGGGCAGCGCAGTGCCGAGAGCGATTCATCGAGTTGGGGTTGGGGCTTCGCCCACCGAGTTGGGGTTGGGGCTTCGCCCACCGAGTTGGGGCTCCGGGGCCCCAACTCTATAAAACACAGCCGCTCAGAGTACGCCGGCGGCTTTGGCGGTGTGCGTGGCGATCGCGTCCATCAAGACCGGAGAGAGGCAGTCGTAGGGGGGCAGACCGAGCTCGGTCAGCCGTGACCGAATTGCCGGCAGCTGGTCGGGCTTGGTGCCGGACTCGATCACCGACGATACGAACGCCGCGAATTCCGGCGCCGACCAACCCTTCTGTTCGGACAGCTCGGTGTGCACGAAATCCAGGCCGTGGAACGGGTGGGCCTTGTTCTCGATGCGCCCGTACATGTGCACGCCGCAACCCTTGCAAGCGTAGCGCTGGATGGCCGCGGCCGGATTCACGATCGACAACTTGTCGGCGTTGGCGCTGACCTTCAGCTTGTCCTTCGACACGACCGCCACCTGCGAAAACGCGGCGCCCTTCGGCTTCCAACACTTGGTGCAACCGCACACGTGGTTGTGAGCGGTTTGCGCGCTGATACTCACCTCCACCCGTTGCTGCTCGCATTTACAAACCAGGGTACCGCCAGAAAAATCCTTAGCTCCCGGTTTGACCCCTTGATCCACGGCCGGATGGATTGAAATCGCCATGTTTGCTCGTCCTTCCTCGTTAAACGCCCCTCCGCCGCTGGCGGCCAGCAGGGCCGCTCGAGCAGTGTTTCAGAGGGCAGTCCCACGAGCATAGGCCAGGACGGATCCGGCCTATGCTCCTCTTTTTACTGCCGGTTGCGACTACTTGATGATCTGGAACTCGATGCGGCGGTTCAGCTGGCGGCCGGCAGCGGTCTTGTTGTCGGCGATCGGCACATCGGGGCCTTCGCCGCGCGTCATGACGCGTTCTGCGTCGACCCCTCGGTCCATGAGGAAGGTCTTGACGGCTTCGGCGCGGCGCCTGGACAATTCGACGTTCAGCTCCTTGCTGCCGCGATTGTCGGTGTGTCCGATGATCATCACCTTCAAGCTCGGATAGTCGTTCAGAAGCTTGGCGGCTTCATCGAGCAAGGGCGACGATGAAGCGCGGATCGCGGCCTTGTTGACTTCGAACTCGATGCCCTTGATCACGCCCGTGAACTTCTTGACAGCCTCGGGAATGACGTCAGGGCAACCGTCATCGTCCTCGAACCCGTTCTTGTTTTCGGGTTCGTTCGGGCACTTGTCCTGATTGTCGATGAAGCCGTCTCCGTCGCTGTCCGGGGGGCAGCCATCGGGCGCGACACCCTGGACGTCGAGGCACTTGTCATCGCGATCCAGGATCCCGTCTCCGTCCTGGTCCGGGCAACCCGTGGGCGGGATGCCTGGGACGTCGCGGCATTCATCCTGTTCATCGGTCACGCCGTCCGCGTCCGCGTCTCGGATCGGGCAGCCCGTGGGAGCGATGCCGGGTTCTGCCGGGCACTGGTCATCCGGGTCGAGGATGCCGTCGCCGTCCTGATCGCGGATGGGGCAGCCGTCGGGGAAGATCCCCGGTTCGAGCGGACATTGATCCTGGAGGTCGATGACGCGATCGCCGTCGGTGTCTTTGGGCACCGGTGCGGGCCGCCCGAACACGAGCGAAATGCCGCCGAGGGCCTCGAAGTGATGCGGCGTGTCGGCACCCGTGCGTTCCTTGGTGATGGTGTCGCGCGCGTCCAGCCGGATCGACACGCGTCGGTGCACGTTGAACTTCAGGCCAGCCCCGAAATGGAAGGCCGGGTCATTGTCGTTCCCCGAGTTCTCGCTGAGGATCCCGAGGCGCCCGCCGCCCACCAAGACGAACGGATTGACCACCCGGGCCGGAACTTGCAGCAACAGATGCCCGCGGCCCGCCCAGACGGTGGCCCCCTCGTCGTTTT
>JAYWEH010000543.1:0-3444 GCA_043780025.1 Deltaproteobacteria bacterium | reverse complement strand
GCCAGCGCACCGGGGCTCGTGAGGCGGTGGTCTCGCTGGGCACGCTGAGCTGTGTGCCGAGCGGGGCGGGAGGATGCGAAGTGGGTGGCGTTGGCTGGGGGCTCGGCGTGGGGGGCTCAGCCGCTCGGGCGAGCGGCGCCGCCACGTCGACGGCGAGCGCGATCACCAGCGCCAGCGAGTCGTCCAGGGCGGAGCAATGGGGCGCGCGCGTGGTCAGCCGGCGCCGACCGATCACGCGTGGGTTGCGATCGGAGAGGGTGACGTCGATGGTGAATGTCTCGAGTCCGCGCCGGGCCTCGATCGAGACCTGCAGATGGGCTTCGGCCGCCGGCACGAACACGCGCCGCCCGAGCCGCGTTTCGACCGCGCTCTCTAGCTCTTCCGGCGAGAGGCAGCTCGCGGCACCGGGCGTGCGTGAATAGCTCTGATGTGCCGTGGCTGCCGGCTTCTGCTCGGCCCACGCGGGAGCGGCGAACAGAGCAACGGGAGCGGCCGCGAGTGCCGCGCAGACTCGCCCGAGCGCGCTCCTTTTCTTCATCGCGGCAGGGGCACGCAACAACCCGTGATGCAATATTCGATCGGGTTGCAGCCGACACCGCTACGTGGATCGCAGGCCCGACCCGTCGCACAGTTGGACACCACGCTGCCGCCACACGCCGCCGGTAGCTCGTTCTTGAGCACGCAGAGCTCGCACTCGTCGCAGTCGTTTTTGCAGGTTTCCGCCTGCGTGCAGATAGGGCAATCCGGATCCTGAGCGTCGTTCAGATCACAGCGGCCGTCGGCCACGCTGTCTGCGCCGATCCAGGTGAAGCGCCCGCTGTGCGCCGGCAGCTCGCAACAGCCGAAGCAGTCGCAGCCATTGGGTGTGAGCGGCAGGCATGCGGACCGGCACTGCTCGATCTCTGCCGGTCCGGGCTGACACGTGGCCAGGTTGGAATCGTAGGCGCACCGGTCCGATCCGGTGGGCGGAAAATTCGGAGCCACTGCCTCGGGATCGCAACGAAACGACCAGCTGCAGTCGTTGCCGGTGCCTGCGTTGCGATCAAAGAAGCAATCGGTCGCGCACGTGCCCGTGATCTGCACGGGGGTGCCCGAGGCCAGAACGCTCTCGCTCTCGTCACAGGGACCCAGGCATTCGGGATCGGCGGCATCGATGCGGCTGTCCATGTCGTTGTCATCGCAGTCGCCGCAGGCCCTCTCGGTTCTACAGGGTGTCGGCAGGCAGGGGCCGCTGTCTGCCGCGACGGTGGCGTCGCGATCGCCGACGGCCGCGTCGAGCACGGGGAAGAGGTCAGCGCCGCCAACTCCACTGCTGCCCGACGCCGCGCCAGCTCCGGAGCCCGCGCCCCCTCCGGAGAAGTTCCGCCCGATCTGTATCTCTTCGGTGCAGTGGAGGCCTGCCGCGGACACGAGTAGTGCCGCGGCGGCCATCCCGAGCCGCCCGCGCCGATGCGGGGCAGACCAAGAAGGGAGGCGGGCGCGCCGGGCCATGTCGTGGATCTGAGTATGACCGACTGCAGAGCCCCAAGTCCGCGAGAGTACGGCGCAGAGTCATCGGTGGGTGACTTTAATAATTCGCGACCCGAGCCCCTACTCATTGTCGAGCGCGCGGGCTGGCCGGAGCCGGCCGGTGCTCGCAGGGAGAACCATGAAGCACCAGTATCGAAACGCAATCGCACGCCTGTCGGCCCTCGGCCTGCTGACCTTTGTCGCTTGCTCGAGCTCAGATGAGCTGCCGTTCGGCGATGTGGATACGCTGAGCGGCCAGGAGGCGTTGGGCGGCACGAGCGGAGCCGATGGCTCGACCCCGCCCGAGGAAGCGGCGGACGACGCGGCGAGCACTCCCGATCCGGTGCAATTGCCCCCCTCCGTGACCTTGGCCCCGGACGGAGCCCTGCTCTGTGGCAATTCGCCCTGCCAGTGCAGCAACGGCATCGATGACGACGGCGACGGCACGGTCGACGGCTTCGACGTGGAGTGCACCGGAGGTATCGACGATGACGAGGGCACCTTCGCGACGGGCATCCCCGGCGATAACCGCGACCCCAAGTGGCAAGACTGTTTCTTTGACGGTAACTCGGGCGCGGGCGATGACCGTTGCCGCTATCCGACCGAGTGCCTCACCGGCGAGCTCGGCGCGGATGATCCGGAGTGTGCCGTTACGCAGGCCTGCCGCGACAATTGCCAGCCCCGCACGCCAAACGGCTGCGACTGCTTCGGTTGCTGCGCGGTGCAGCTGCCGAATGGTGGCGAGGTTCACGTGACGCTCAGTGACAGCTGCTCGATGGAGAAGATCGGCGACGCCGAGGCGTGTCCGGTCTGTAGCCCGAGTGACAGCTGCGGCAACGAATGCGCAGAGTGCGAGCTGTGTCCCGGTAAGACGGCCGCGGACCTGCCGGCGAGCTGTACGCCGCCCGCGCCCGATCCGGAACCGGAACCGGAACCCGACCCGGTGGATCCCGTCGACCCGCCCCCGGCACCCGCCCCCGAACCCCCCGCACCGAGCCCCAGCTGCAGCGGGCGCTCGTCGTGCAGCGACAATTCCGATTGCGTGACGGGCGAGTTCTGCTCGCTGGGCTGCTGCTTGCTAGTCATCCGCTGACTTGCTGGGGTTCGTTCCGTCGAACCCCCTCGCTGCCGAGTGAATCGGCAGCGAGCCTCCCCCACGCAGGACACTTCCGCTCGCGCGGTTAGGAAACCGAGCCGAGCTTTGGTGTAGGCGTACCGAACCTGCCTTTGGGGATTGGTGTAGACTCGGCGCCGAATGACCCCATCGGCGCCGAGCTCCGAGCCTGCCATCTGGGCTCGGGCCGTGCAGAAGGAGTACGGGGGCTTCTGGAGTCGGGGCGGGCGGCGTGCTCTCTCGGGGCTCGATCTGGAGGTGCCGCGCGGCAGCGCGTTTGGTCTGATCGGGCTCAACGGGGCCGGGAAAACCACCTTCGTCAAAGCGCTGCTCGGCGTAGTCACGCCGAGCGGAGGCGAGCTCAGGGTGCTCGGTGGTGCGCCGCGGGACGTGGCGGTGCGGGAGCGCATCGGTTATGTGCCCGAGCGCTTGGCGCTGCCGGCTTCCTGGACGGCGCGCGCGTATCTGGCCAGCGTGGCGCGCTTGAAGCGCCGGCCTATCGAGCCGAGCGAGCTCGGACGCCAGCTCGCCCGCGTGGGGCTCGCGCCCGAAGCAGAGCGGCGCATCGGGCAGTTCTCGAAAGGCATGCGGCAGCGCCTGGCGCTGGCGGCGGCACTCCTCGGCGCACCCGATTTGCTCGTGCTCGATGAGCCGACGGACGGCGTTGATCCCCTCGGGCGGGCCGAAATTCGGCGCCTGCTTGCCGAGGAGCAGGCACGCGGCGCGACGCTGTTTCTCAATTCGCACTTGCTCTCGGAAACCGAACGCATGTGCGACGGGATCGGCATTCTGGCCGACGGCAAGTTGGTCCGGCAGGGCAG
>JAYWEH010000542.1:0-8144 GCA_043780025.1 Deltaproteobacteria bacterium | reverse complement strand
CGCTGGCCTTGGCTTCCACTTCATCCAGCTGATCGCTTTCGAACTCGACCAGATTGAAGGCCGCCGTTCGAGGCTCACCCTCTGCCTCGAGCATGTGCCCGACCGAGTGCCAGATCACGTCCTTGCGGGCGAGTTCGACGATGGTGTCGTCCACGGTTTCGATGGCGCCGGGGTCGCTCTCCACCAGCACGTTGGCCGCGCGCAGCGCCGCATCGAAATCGGCGTAGCGCACCGCGAACAATTGCTTGAAGCGCGGCCGCGGCGAAAGCCGGAGCTTCGCCTCGGTGACCACCGCCAGGGTGCCTTCCGCGCCAGTCAGGATGTAATTGAGGTTGAAGTCGCCCGCTTCGTCGTAGACGTGGGCGAGGTTGTAGCCGGCGAGAAAGCGTGCCAGCCGCGGGAACTGCTTGGCGATGGTGCCTCGCCGCGTGGTCACGATTTCATCCACGACGCGGTACACTTCGCCCGCCATGCCCGGAACGCGTTTGGCACGTTCGAGCTCTTCACGCGTCAGCTTGGCGGTCTCGAGCGTGCTGCCGTCCATGAGCACGCTGCGCAGCTCGAGCACATGGTTGCTGGTCTTGCCGTAGACGCGCGAGCCTTTCCCGCAAGCGTCGGTCGCGATCATGCCGCCCAGCGTGGCGCGGCTCGAGGGCGACAGGTGCGGAGCAAAGAACACGCCGTGCGGCCGCAGATGAGCGTTCAGCTGGTCCAACACGACGCCGGGCTGCACGCGTACCCAGCCCGCCTCGAGATTGACCTCCAGAATCGCGCGCAAGTGGCGAGAGAGGTCCAGGATCACGCCGTCGCACAACGCCTGGCCATTGGTGCCGGTGCCGCCGCCACGCGGGCTCAGCTTGATGTCGCGGAACTGCGCCTCGTTCGCCAAACCAAGCGCCACCGCGACATCGGCCTCACTGCGTGGAAACACGACGGCAGCAGGCAACAATTGATACACCGAGTTGTCGGTGGCTGTGACCAGGCGCGTCCCATAGTCAGTGCGGATCTCTCCGCTGAAACCCCGGACGGCGAGTTGATCCAGGTATTCGCGATAGAGCGAGGGAAGTTGATCTCGAAGGGCGAGCGTCGGAATCATCGGTGTTCGGGCGCTAAGGTCCCGCGGCTCCGTTTATCACCTGTGTGCCTCGACCTGGAAAGATTGCCCGTGGTGGCCGGCGTTTTCCGCCACGCGCCTATTTCGTATCCGCGAAAAGGTCCAACACGTCGACGGCGCGCGCGGGTTCCGGGGTGGCGGCGGGCGCCGCTGCCGGGGTCGGTGCCGCGGCGCGCCCTGCCGCTGCGGGGAGGCCGGCTTTGGGTACGGGGGCGCGGGTGCGCCCCGTGGCACTAGCCGGCTGGCTTCGGGCCACTGACGGCGGATCCGGAGCGCGCACGATGCTCACGCTGGGGCTGATCGGGGTGACGGCGAGCGGCGGCTGTGGCTCGGATCGGGGGGCGGTGTCGATGCTCTGAAGCGGTGGGGATAGCGCCAGGCTGGGGGGCGGAACGCTGGCCGGAGCAGGGGCGGGCAGCTCTGCCATCGCGGAAAAGACGGATGGCGGCGCGGCGCGGTTGGGATCCAGCGCGAACCAGAGCACGACGGACAGAGCGACCGAGAACACCCCGGCAGCGATTGCCCAGGCTCGATGAGGCGTGGCGCCTGAGCCCGGGACGCCGAGCCGCGCGCGTTCCACCCGCAAGACCGCCAGCGTTCCCTGCTTGCCATCTGCACCGACCGGAGCCAGCCGCAGATCCAGCTCCAGGCGTAGCCCTTTGAGCAAAGCACCATCCGAAGACGGTACCGTCTCCAACCGGCACTCTCCGCTAATCACCGCGTTTCCACCGGGTGCTTCTGCCATCTTCGTCTTTTCGCGACCCGCACGGTCAAGGTCGGTCCGCTCGCCTTGCCAGTTGCGTACAAAAACTCATCGGAGTCATTTTTCTCGCACACCGCCGGCACTCCGTTTTTTCCGGCCCTCGTCCCCACCGTGTCATTCTGCGACGCCGCCCTGGAGCGTCACGCGGTTCGGCCGACCCGGAGCGCGCAAGGCTTGACTCGCTCGCGTCGAATGTTGAAGGGTCGCATTCGGCTGCGGCGAACTCGTCGAGGAACGCGCCCAGTGCCGACACTGGAACATGCCGAGAAACCGTCAGTCATTGGGCCGTACCGGTCGTGAGGTGCTAGGAGCCGACGCCGTGTCATGGGCCGTCTGCTGCCTGATCTCGGGTTGCCTCCCCACACAAGACCTGGCGTCCTATTCGGCGGGGCGAAAGACCGACGCTAGCACCGTGGAGGAACTGCCAGCTCCGGACGCCGGCTCGACCGCGCTACCCCAGACGGATTTCGGGGACGCGGCGCCCCAAGCCGGAGGAGCCGGACCCGAAGCAGGCCCACCACGCTTCATTTGCCGCAGCGACTGCGAGTGCGAGCTACAGGGCGGACGCGACTTCATGTTGTGTCCGGGCGCCGCCGTTTCCCGCGGTGCGGCGGAGCAAAATTGTGAGGCCGCGGGTGGCTCGCTCGTCAGCGTCGAGAGCGATGAACTGAATCAATGGCTGGCGGAGCGCATGACGCAGCAAGACCAATCGAATTATTGGACGGGGGGTAGCGATGAGGAGAGCGAAGGTGACTGGCTCTGGAGCGACGGCAGAGCGTTCTTCGAGGCGGGTGATGCTGCGGCCGCACCGGGCTTCACGGCCTGGGCCATGAATCAACCCAACGGCGGCGGTATGGAAAATTGTCTGCGCTCGATCGACGGGCTCTGGCGCGACCTCGACTGCGCGGATGCAGCGGCCTATGCCTGCCAGCGTTGAACCGAATCGCGGCGGGAAATGCCATTTGCCGCTGACCCAGGCGATCCGTTCTAGCGTCAGAAGGTGGTCTTTCGATACTCTAGCCGTCTCGTCCAACCTCAGGTACAGACCCCCCCATGGAAATTCGTCGCAACAAGGTCGTGGCCATCGAGTACGTGCTCAAGGACGATGCCGGCGCCGTGCTCGACAAGAGTGGCCAGACGCCACTCTATTATCTCCATGGGCACTCCAACATCGTGCCCGGCCTGGAAGAAGCCCTCGAAGGCCGCAAGGCGGGCGATAACATCGAGGTTTCCGTGCCTCCTGAGAAGGGTTATGGAACCCACGACCCGAAAATGGTGACCAAGCTTCCCATTTCGCGGCTTCCGGCGGGGACGTCCCCGATGAAGGGCCAGCGCTACAGCATTCAGCTCGGCAGCCAGACCCGCATGGTGACCATCACCAAGGTGCGCGTCAGCGACGTCGAGATCGATGCCAATCACCATTTCGCGGACAAGTCACTGCACTTCGCGGTGCGCGTGAAGCAAGTTCGAGAAGCAACCAAGGTCGAGCTCGATCACGGGCACGCCCATTCACCCCAATCGCGGCACTGACCGCGTCGCCGCGTCATCGGAACACAGGGTATGGGCACACTGGGAGCACTTCTCCTCGCGGGCGGCACCGGGCAGCGTTTGTGGCCGCTCAGCCGTAAGAACTCCCCAAAGCAGTTCGCGCCGCTCATCGGATCGAAATCGTCGTTTCAGCTGGCTGTTGAACGCTTGTCCGCGAGCGTGCCAATGGAACGCGTCTACGTCGGCACGAACAAAGCATACGAGTCGATCCTGCGCGAGCAGGCTCCGTCCTTGCCTGCGTCGAACTTCATTCTCGAGCCTTGCCGTCGCGACGTAGCAGCGGCCGTCGCATTGGCCTTCTTTTCGCTGGAGAAAGACGGCGTCGGCGGCCCTTTCATGTTTCAGTGGTCGGACAACTACGTTCGCAACACGGACGCGCTGGAGGATGCGCTGGCTTGTGGCCGCGCGCTGGTCGAGTCGAATCCTTCGCAGATGGTCTTCATCGGTGAGAAGCCCCGATTTGCGAGCGAGAACCTCGGTTGGATCGAGCTCGGGCCGAAGCTTGGCCAACATGGCTCCACGCCGTATTACGGCTTCCGCTCCTGGCAATACCGGCCGCCGAAGGCGCGCTGTGAGGACATGCTCGCGTCAGGCAACTTCGTCTGGAACTCCGGCTATTTCGTGACCAGCGTCGAGTTCATGACAGCGAGCTTTCGCACGCTCGCTCCGGAACTGAGCGCACGTGTCGAGGAGATTGTCTCCTATCGCGGTACGAAAGACGCCGCGGCGAAGCTCGAGGAGCTGTACCCCAAGGTCCCCTCAGTTCATTTCGACGTGGCCATCCTGGAACGTCTGCCTCAGGACCAAGCGGTGCTCTTGCAGGTCGATCTCGGCTGGAGCGATCCGGGCAACCTGTACAGCCTCAAGGAAGCGCTGCAGACGGACCCGCAGGCCTCCGTCACGCGCGGTAAGGTCGTCCAGGTCGGTTGCACCGACAGCTTCGTCTACAACTCGTCGGACGAACGGCTCGTTGCCGCGATGGGGCTCGAAGGGGTGATCGTGGTGGACACTCCCGAGGTGCTGCTCGTCGTGCACAAAGACAGTGTGCGCAACCTCGGAGACTTGCTGCGCGAACTCGGCGTGCAAGGCTACGACCACCTGCTTTAATCCTCAGGTAACGCGTTCTCCCCCCGCACCAACTTCTCAGACACTGATACGCTTGTATTTGATGCGGTGCGGTTGATCATCGCTCTGACCGGAGCGGCGGCGGCGATCTTCCTCGTAGCTTTGGTAGTTGCCCTCGAACCACTCGACATGGCTGTCGCCTTCGAAGGCCAGAATGTGCGTGGCGATGCGATCCAGAAACCAGCGATCGTGGCTGATGATCACCGCGCAGCCCGGAAATGCCAGCAGGGCTTCTTCGAGTGCTCGCAACGTGTCCACGTCCAGATCATTGGTGGGCTCGTCCAGGAGGAGCAGGTTGCCCCCTTCCTTGAGCAGCTTGGCCAGGTGCACGCGGTTACGTTCGCCGCCTGAAAGCGTGCCCACCTTCTTCTGCTGGTCGCTGCCCTTGAAGCCGAACCACGCGCAGTAGGCCCGCGACGCGACTTCGCGTTGGCCCAATAAGAGCTGGTCTTCGCCCAGCGAGATCTCGTCGAATACGGTGTTTTCTGGCTTGAGTGTTCCGCGCGATTGGTCAACGTACGCGATCTTGACGGTATCGCCGACCTTGAGCTCGCCCTTGTCCGGCTGCTCCTGGCCCACCAACATGCGAAATAGCGTGGTCTTGCCGGCGCCGTTCGGCCCGATCACGCCAACGATGCCGCTGCGCGGCAATCGGAACGAGAGGTCGTCGATCAAGAGGCGATCCCCGAATGCCTTGCTCAGGTTCTCGATTTCGATCACGCGATCGCCGAGCCGCGGACCAGGCGGGATTGAAATTTCCGTCGGATCGCCGCCGCTCTGGTTCGCCTTGGCCAGCAGGTCTTCGTACGCGGTGAGGCGCGCTTTGCTCTTGGTCTGGCGGGCGCGGGCGGAGGCGCGCACCCACTCGAGCTCCTGCTTCAGCTTGCGCTGGCGGGCGCTCTCCTTTTTCTCCTCCTGGGCGAGGCGGACCTGCTTCTGCTCGAGCCAGGACGAGTAGTTACCCTTGAAGGGATAGCCGCGGCCGCGGTCGAGCTCCAGAATCCATTCTGCGGCGTTGTCGAGGAAGTAACGATCGTGGGTCACGGCCACGACTGTGCCGGTATACTCCTGGAGGAAGCGCTCGAGCCACGCGACGGATTCAGCGTCGAGGTGGTTGGTTGGTTCGTCGAGCAGCAGCATGTCAGGCCGGCTCAAGATGATCTTGCACAACGCGACTCGCCGGCGTTCGCCGCCCGAGAGGTGCTCGAGCGTGGCGTCAGCGGGCGGCAGCCTCAAGGCTTCCATCGCGATGCTCACCCGCGATTCCAAGTTCCATGCGTCCGCGGCTTCGATCTTGTCCTGCAGCGCCGATTGCTTTTCGAGCAGCCGATTCATGGCTTCGTCGGACATCGGTTCCCCGAGCGCCATGCTGAGTTCTTCGAACTGGGTGACCAGCTTCTTGATGTCCGAGACCGATTCGAACACCGCTTCTTGCACCGTCTTGGCCGCGCCGAGCTCCGGTTCCTGCGCGAAATAGCCGATCCGGATGCCGGGGGCGAGGTGGACCTCACCGAGGAACTCCTTGTCGACGCCCGCCATGATGCGCAAGAGCGAGCTCTTGCCCGAACCGTTGCCGCCGAGCACGCCAATCTTGGCGCCAAAGAAGAACGACAGATTGATGTTCTCGAGCACGCGCTTCTCCGGGGGATGGATGCGCGTGACCTCTTGCATGGTGAAGATGAACTCGGCCATGCGCGCCGGTGTAGCACGTGCCCGGGCTAGGTCGGGAGGGATTACGGCGTCGCGGGAAAAAACAATACGTAACTGCGCGGGCCCGTGCGCATCAGCACACTTTCCGCGGGGTATCTTGCCGCGTCGAAGTGCGCGTACCAGGGCAGCGCACGCCACACCTCATTGTCCTTGATGAACTCGCGAACGATCAGGTCCAGCTCAACGTATTGGCCGCGGGTGAAAGCGCTCATTTTATGGCCAAAACTGAACTCCGCGCGCGCTGGTGCCGGGCTCTCGTCGTTGTGTAGAGCGCCGCCGTAGGCCACCACGATGCGGCCGTTTCCAGCTCTTTGATTCTGCAGCAACGCGGCGCGCAGCATGCGATCGGTGATTTGGGCGATCGTGGTCAGGCTGACCTCGACCGCGCGCTCATTGGCCTCTGCGATAGCGCGCAACTCTCCGCAGTTGGGTGTCAGAACGAAAGGCTCGATGCCGAGTTGCTTCGCCCGGTGGCCTAGCTCGGTGTAATCGTCGCGGGCCGTCGCGGTGTGTTGCTGTGTTACGGGGCGCTGCGCCTCGCGGACCTGGTTGGTCGTGTCGACGCATTCTGGATTGGGTCGCAATAGCTCGACGATGAGGTGGCTGGCTCCTCCCGCCGCCGCAGCATCGACGGGGGCTGCTAGCAATGGTAACAGCTGCTCCGAAAAGCGCCGAGCTGTCGGCACGACGTGCTCGGACCCCTTCTGCGCATGTGACTCGCCGATCCCGATCGCCCTCGGGTGCGTCGCCAGCACGCGAGCAAAAGCCTCGGCCGCGCTCTTGAAACGCTGACACTCGAGCGCACCGCAGGTCTCGTGGAGCGCAGCGTTCGGGGGGGCCAGCACCGGTCGAGGCGGGAGCGAGGCCGTGACGGGCGTTGCGTCGACTGGGGCGGGCGTTGCTGCCGCTACGGGTTCCAGCTCAGGGGGTGTAGATGGAGTGCTGCTCGCGGCTCTAGGTGGCGGAGTGCTGCTCTGCGCCAGCGGTGGCGCGCAGGCGAGCGTGCACAACGCAGACAGGGCTCGGAGCAGCTGGCGCATCAGCCCTCGCTCGTGCCGTAGCCGATCTCGACCACGCGGTTGGGCGCGCCGGTGGCCGTCTGGCGCACGCCGATGCGCAACGTCCAGCGCGCGGTATCCGCCGGCACTTCGCGGAAGTACACAAACCCCTGCCGTGTTTGGCCGCTCAGAATGGCGCCGCCCGCAAATGCGTTGCGCAGGATTTCAGCGTTGCCCTCGTAGCTGCCGAACTGACGTTCGACTGCACTGTGATAGGCCGGTTCTATCATCAGGCTCTCGGTGCGCCCGAGCCGCGGCCCCGAACTGCCTCCGGCGCTCTGCAAGGCCACGAACGGTGAGCTCGGATCCATCCCCAGGCTGGCGATGCGACGCCGCGGTGGAATCTTGCCGGGCGGAACGGCTGCCAGTGCTCTCGGACGCCCGGTGCCTTCGAAGCCGGTCAGAGTGATGTCGACCAGCTCGACGTAGACGGGCTCTGCCCCGACGTTGTGGACCGAGATGCGAACCGGGGTGAACGTGTGGGGCACAGTCCAGGGCCGCCCGGCGGCGCTCTCGATCGCCAGAACCTCGAGCCCAGGGCCGTGCGCCAATACGTTGCCGGGGGTCCCCCGTTCGACGGGAACGAGGCGCACGGAAGTGCAGCCTGACAACGCCAGGAAAGCCAGAGTGGCGAGCACGCAGGCGCGGCGCCGCAACGTGCCCCGCTGCTGCTCCTGGATTGCCCGTGTATCTGGCCCGCGTGACATGACCTGGTCAGGTCAACCTAGGCGCGGCTACGCACCCCGCGCAAGGGCAGGCGGCTCATCATCGAACCGGCGGCCGAATGGGTCAGCGCCGGATCGCGCCGGAAGCGATGTCAGAAGCT
>JAYWEH010000541.1:0-3446 GCA_043780025.1 Deltaproteobacteria bacterium | reverse complement strand
GGCTTGGCCTCGCGAGGCATCCTCCCGGCATACACGTGATGCGGCTCGGAGAGAACCCTAGCGCCAACCCGAGGGCCGTGACACACTCGCGCGTCCGCCAGCCACGTCCGTCGAGGAGCATACCGGTGAACTACGAGATCAAACCGAGGTCGCTGGGTGAGATCCTGGACGGGACCTTTCAGCTCTACAAGAACCACTTCGGTGTCTTCGCGAGCGCTGCGCTGGCCTTCTCGGTGCCGTCACTCCTGCTGTGGGCGATGGTCAACCTGGTCATTACCGGTCAGGTGTCGGTGGATCCGTCATTTTCGCAGGACAAGAACGATCCCTCGACCCTCATCCCGTTCCTGATTGGTTTCGCCACTATCCAGCCGTTCCTTTTTCTGTTGCAGTTGCTGCAGGAAGCGGTGCTCACGCTCATCATCGCCGACGCGTACCTGGGGCGCACCCCCAACCTGGGCGCCGCGTTTCAGAAATGTCTCGGCCTGTTCAAGCCGCTGGTGGGTGCAGGCTGCTTGAAGGGGCTCGGGATCGCTTTGGGCCTGGTGTGTTTGCTCGTTCCCGGCATCTTGTTGATGTTGCGTTGGATGTTCAGCACGCAGGCCATAACGCTCGAGGGTTGCGGGGCGAGCGCCGGCATGAAGCGTTCGCGCGACTTGACCATGGGCGAGCGCGGGCGGCTGTTCTTGATCGTGCTGATCCTCGGCATCCTGTCCATGGCGCTGAGTTTCGGTTTGAAAGCGGTCTTGCCCGACGCCATCGGAAACATTCCGGTCCTAGGTGGGCTGCTCCAACAGCTGCCCATATTGCTGCTCGTACCGCTCGGCCCAGCGGCGATCACGCTCGCGTACTTTGACGCGCGCGTGAAAAAGGAGGGATTCGATCTGCAGGTGTTGTCCGGATCAATGCCGCCCGGAGCCTGATGCAACCTTCTGACGCCGAGATTGACGCGCACCTGCGCGCCATTCTCGAAAGCCCGGAGTTCCAAGAGCAGGCCACGGACCGCATCGTCAGTTGGCTCACGTCACATATCGAGCTGCTCGAGTCCTTGCTGGATTGGGGCGGCTATTGGCTGCTCGCCGCCGTGCTGCTCGGTCTACTGTTACTGGTGTTTCTGGCGCGGAGTGGCCACCGGTTCGAGCGCGGTCTGTCGCTCGGGGGCGCTAAAGGCGAAGGAGCTCGGGCCGGACCCGGCGCTGATGTTTCACCCGACGGCTTGCTGGCACACGCCACCGCTCTGGCCGATGCGGGTTCCTTGCGAGACGCGGCGCTCGCGTTGCAACACGCGCTCTTGCTCGACGGCTGCCGCCGCAGGAGTTTGATCTGGCGCCCCGCGCTTTCGGACTGGGAATGGCTCAGGCTGCTCGAGCCATCGGCCGCTCTCGTGGAGCTCACGCGAACGACCCAGCGCCTGGCGTTTGGACCGGCTCCGGATCGCGCAGTATTTGATGCGTGCCGGGAGCGAGCGCATACACTCCTGTCCGCCCGGGGCAGCGTCGGAAAAGCGACATGAGGCTCCGCGTCGCCCTCTGGATTGGCATCGGATGCCTGGTAGTGCTCGGGTTGTTACCTCGCGAGCACCCAGAGGATCGCGCCTGGTCAGCCAAAGCAACGACCTTCTCGGCAGGCCCGTCCGGCGCGAAGGCCCTGTACCTGCTGCTCGATCGGATGGGGCTCGAGGTCGAGCGGCTGCGGCGTCCAGCTTACGAGCAGCTTTCACCCGATCAGGTCCTGTGGGTGCTCGCGCCGGAACCTTTCGGGCGTAGTGAGCGGCGAGCACTGCTCGCGTTTGTCGAAAGCGGTGGCACGCTCGTGGGCGCACCCGAAGCGCTCGCACCCGTGTTCGAGTCGGCGAAGCTTTGCGATCCCTGCACCCTGACGTCCGCCTCGAACCAAGACGTGAGCGTCGTTCGTGAAGGCGTGACGCTCGACCTGGGGGAGCCGCCGCGCCACCTCAGCGGTCTACCCGCTCCGAAAACGACCTACGTGATCGCCAATGATGAGTCGCCGGCAGTCGCGAGCTACGAGGTCGGCCTCGGCCGGCTCGTGACCCTCGGCATCGGTCATCTCGCGCGCAACAAGCACATCAACGCGGCCAACAACGGCCGATTTCTGGGGCATCTCGCCGCTTCTCTCGGGAGACGACACGTCTTCGACGAGTTCAAGGCCGGCTTCGGTGATGGGGATCTGTCGAGCTTGCTCGGGCGTGTGCCCTATCGCTGGGGCCTCGGGCAGCTCGGCCTCGTGGGGCTCGCCTGGTTGTTCGCGGTTGGCCCGCGCCGCTGGCCGGCGCAACCGCCGCCTGCGATCAAGCGGCGCCGTACGCTGGACCACGTGGAAGCAGTCGCGCACTTCTGGCGGCGCGCAGGCGACGCGGGTTTGCCGCTCTCGGCTCTGCTGAAGGCGCTCGACGATCGAGCGAGACTGCGCGGAGCGGAAGGCCCCACGCCTTTTCTGGAGCGAGTCCTGCGCACCCGGCCGGAGCAGTCGGAACACGCCCGGGCAAGCTGGGCGCGAGCCGAAGCACTCGCGCAGGGTCCGCATCCCCGGCCCGAAGACGCGCGCGCGGCCGCGGCAGCCGTCTTGGATTTGGATCCAGAAGGAACGAGAAGGTAGCGGATGATCGGTGATGAAGCAGAACGGCTGATGGTGGCCATCGAGCGAGCGGTAGTGGGCCGGCGGCTCGAGCTGGAAGCGCTCGTGGCCGGATTCTTGGCGCATGGGCACGTCCTTTTGGAGGGGCCACCCGGCAGCTCGAAGACGTTGATGGTAAGGGCACTGGCGGCGGCCAGTGGTTGCACGTTTCGGCGCATCCAATTCACTCCGGATCTGATGCCCGCGGACATCACGGGTACGAGCGTGTTCGACGCGCGCGACGCCAAGTTCCGCTTCGTGCCGGGGCCGATCTTCGCGGACATCGTGCTCGCCGACGAGATTAATCGCGCGCCCGCCAAGACACAGGCCGCCCTGCTCGAGTGCATGGAAGAGGGCACCGTGACGATCGACGGCGTGACGCACGCGTTGCCGCGCCCGTTCAGCGTCGTGGCCACGATGAATCCGATCGAGTTCGAGGGCACGTTCCCACTACCCGAAGCGCAGAGCGATCGGTTCTTGATGAAGATCCGCCTGAGGGAGCTCGAAGAAGCCGCCGAGCTCGAAGTGATCGCGCGCTTCGTCGGCGGGTTCGATCCGTGGGCGCTCGCCTCGAGCGGGCTTTCGCCGGTGTTCGACGCGGGGTCGCTCGAGGGCTTGCGCCAGCGCGCGCGTTCGGTCGCGGTCGAAGCTCATGTACAGGCGTACCTGGTCGAGGTGGTGCGGCGCACCCGCACACACCCCAATGTGAGCCTCGGTGCCAGCACGCGCGCGGGGGTGGCCCTGCTCAGGGCAAGCCGGTCGCGTGCAGCGTGCCAGGGCCGGGACTACGTCATTCCCGACGACATCAAGTTTCT
>JAYWEH010000540.1:0-8154 GCA_043780025.1 Deltaproteobacteria bacterium | reverse complement strand
GCCGCCCGTGGTGGTTGAAGCTGCGGCAGACGGGGTATAGGCTGATCGTTGCTGCGCCTTCGATTCATCATCCAATCATGAAGCGATCATCCCGATTTTCCCGCACGTCGTCGTCGATCGCTCTCGCTTCAATCGTGTTCGCCTCAACCGTGCTCGGACCGAGCGCCGTGAGGGCGCAAACACCGGACGCGAGCTGTCAAGGGGTCGAGCAAACGGAGGCCATGCGCAAGCAGGGCAAGTATCGGCAGGCGCGCGCGCGCTTGCTCGATTGCGTGAATGCGGCGTGCGGTGGGGATGTGCGTCGGCGCTGCGCGTCCACGCTGCAACAACTCGATGCGATCACGCCGTCCATCGTGGTCCGCGCCGAGGACGCGAACGGCAGTGACCTGACGGACGTCGCGGTCAAGCTCGAGGGTGAGCCGCTCGTGGGCTCGCTCGACGGCATGGCCATCCCGGTGGATCCGGGCAAACACGAGTTCGTGTTCGAGCGGTCTGGTGCACAACCCGTCAGCAAGAAGCTGACGATTCGTCGTGGCGAGAAGTTCCGCTCCATCGAAGTGCAAATCGGCGAGGTGGCGCCCGAGAGCGGAGTGGCCAGTCTCGAGCTCGACACCGACGACGGTCTCGCGTTGTCTCCGGAACGGCTCGCGTTGAGTTTGAGCCTGATCGGCGTGGGGACCGCCGGTCTGGTGGGGTTCACCTGGCTCGGGTTGTCTGCGCGCTCGGGCGAAGACGAGCTCAAGGAGTGTAGTCCGGGCTGTAGCCAAGGCCGCGTGGACGGGGTCGAGGTTCGCTACGTGATGTCCAACGTCTCTCTGGGCGTTGGGGCATTGGCCCTCGGCGCCGCGGCGTGGGTGCTGTTCAGCGCGCCATCTGGCGGGCAGCCGACGGAAGAGGTGCTGGAGCCCTCGGAAGACGGACTCGCCATCAGCGCCGGGCCCGACGGGGCATTCGCCGCCTTCTCAGGGCGGTTTTAGATCCAGCGCTAGAGCTAGAGCGCTTGTTCGCAGGCGTACGCCCGGACCTCGGCGCACGGCTGATCGAACCAGGGATCAGTCAGCGCGTCGTTGCGCTTCTCGACGCAGAATTGGTCGGGGGTGGCGTCGGGCTCCATCGAGCCCCAGTTGTCGTAGCCGTCGTCCACGGGCGTGTTACTGCCCACCCAGAGAAAGATATTCGTGGCGGGATCGAGGGCAACGGGATCTCGCGCTCCGATCCAGACGTCGGTCGTGGTGAGAGCGGTCAAGAACACATCCGTCGCTTCCGCCTCGATCGTGGCCAGCGTTCCGCCCCACTGCCCACACGCGGCCGAGGCCGCAGCCCAGGATAGCGGCAGCAAGGGCGGGCCCGCGATCAGAAAGCAGTCACGCTTGCCGCCTTCGAGAGTGCCGCCGATGGCGTCGCACTCCGCAGCCAGCGCGGCCTGTGCATCCCCCCCGTCGGATCCAGCGGCCTCTGCATCGCTCGACAGCGCAGCATCGGCGGGATCGACTGATGCATCGAGATTGCCCGCGCCCCCTCTGCCCGACGACCCCGAGCTTCCCGCGTCCGAGCGACTGGCACCCCCCGAGCCGCTGGCGCCTCCCGTTGCACCGGACGCGCCCGCGTCCGGCGTGCCATCGGGCGATTGCGAATATCCCGATAGGTCCTCGCGCGGCAGACAGCCGCCGAGACTCGACAGCATACCAGCCGAGACCAACAACAGAGCGCACTTCCGATGAGCGCGAATTGATTGCAGCGCAGGCGAACCCACACTGCCTCCCTATTGCCTGACGAGCCGGCCGTCAACCGCGGCTCGTTCAGTCCTTGCCAGTGCCACCCTCATTCAGTGCCACTGCACCGGGGGACGGGATCTTACAGCGCTTTCCTTTGCCCTCGAGGGGCTTGCCATAAACTGAGCCCGCCGGCTCCACGAACACGGCGCCCCCCTCCCGAGGCCGGGGGATCACGGCGCCATTCGTCATCGGCCGCCCTTCGCCGAGCGCCTCGACGTAGACGATTACGTCGTTCCCGTCGACCCCATAGCCCTGGTAGGAGGCGCCCAACGTGCCCTGTGGCGCGGCGTTGCAGGAGACGTCGTTCGACGACAGCGCGATCACCCACTGCGTCGCCGGTTCGAGCCGGGGCACCTCGAGCTCCCATTGAAATGCCGCGGCGCTGGGCTTGTCGTTCAACGACACCGCCAGACACTGGCAGCTCGGCTTCTTGGGACCGGTGTAGTTCAGATCGTGCCGGGCACCGAGCAAGGTGTATTCATTGACGCTGAAGTCCGAAGCAGTTGCCTCGGCGTTGAGCGGAGCCGCCTCCAGAGGGCGATCGAAGTCTTCGATCGGCTTGCCCTCGGCGTCCGTGCTCAGCTTCGCGTCAGCTTGGACCGAGGCTTGGCAGGCTGTGACGAGGCAAATCAGCGTCAGGGAGATCGCGGATGAGGGCCCTGAGGGGCGTTTTCTTCGACTCGTATTCATCGTTTCGCCGCGTTTGCTAGGGGAGGGTTCACTGAACAAGGACGGCCAACGTGTGGCGTCACACAACTGCGCTGTCGGCTTTTCGGCGAATTTTGGGCGTGGCATTACTTTCCCCGGCCGCGCCACCGCTCGAGTATCCTCGGGGACCATGGACTTGAAAGCGTTGCGAGCCGAGCTGGCCCGGACTCCGTCCGTGATACCGGAGGGACGGGTTCGGGCGGTCACCGGGCTGGCCGTCAGGGGCACACTACCGGGCGCTCGCATCGGCGAGGTCGTGCGCATCCGCCGGCGCGGCGAGCCGCTGGACGCGGAGATCGTCGGTTTCAGTTCTGGCGAAATCGTGGCCCTCGCCCTGGGAGACGTGGTCGGAGTCGGGCCCGACGACGTGGTCGAGGGGACGGGCGAAACGCTTCACGTGCCGGTTGGCCCTGGCTTGCTCGGGCGCGTCGTCGATGGGCTGGGCAGGCCGCTCGACGGTCTCGGGCGGCTCGAGGCGGTGGCCTCGGTGCCGGTCGATCGCGCTCCGCCTGCAGCGCTCGAGCGGCGGCCCGTGACGCGCGCATTGCCAACGGGCATCCGCGCGCTCGACGCCTTCTCGAGCCTCGGCCAAGGCCAACGCGTGGGGCTGTTCGCGGGCTCCGGCGTCGGCAAGAGCCGTTTGCTCGGATCACTCGCTCGGGGCGCCGATGTCGACGTCGTGGTGGTGGCTCTGGTCGGTGAGCGCGGGCGCGAAGTGGGCGATTTCTTGCGCGAGCATCTGGGAGAGGTGGGGCGCAAACGCTCTGTGGTGGTGGCATCGACCAGCGACGCCCCCGCGCTAGAACGCCTGCGAGCGGCTCAGGCGGCCACGGCGATCGCCGAGTTCTTTCGGGATCAGGACCAGAACGTGTTGCTGCTCGTGGATTCGGTGACGCGCGTGGCGCGCGCGCAACGCGACGTGGGGCTCGCCGCCGGGGAGCCGCCGGTGCGCCGCGGTTATCCGCCCAGTGTATTTTCGATGTTACCGCGCTTGCTCGAGCGGGGCGGTCAATCCGCGCGCGGCTCGATCACCGGCGTGTACACGGTGCTCGTGGAAGGGGATGACCTTTCGGAGCCGATCGCGGACGAGGTGCGCGGTCTGCTCGACGGCCACGTGATCCTCGATCGCGATCTATCAGCGCGTGGCCACTACCCCGCGATCGACGTGTTGCGATCGCTGTCGCGCGTGATGAGCGACGTGACGAGCCAATCGCATCAGCGCGCGGCGCGCCTCGTGCGCGAGTTGCTGAGCGCCCACGAAGGCAAGCGTGATTTGATCGCGCTCGGCGCCTACGTGCGCGGGAAAGACGCGCTCGTCGATCGCGCCATCGCCGCCTTGCCCGAGATCACGCGGCTACTCCGGCAAGACGGCTCGGAGGTGAGCACCTTCGAGGAAACCAGCGAGCGCCTGCAAAAGCTCGCCGCGCGCTACGGCCTGGACGCTTCGTGAAGCTCTAGCCGCGCCGCCCGAGACCGAGTACCCTCCGGGGCGTGCGCGCCTACCTCGATCTACTCGAGAAAATCCTCGCCGAAGGGCACCGGAAGTCCGACCGGACGGGCACCGGTACGCTGAGCCTGTTCGGCCATCAGATGCGCTTCGATCTGGCCCAGGGCTTTCCCTGCATGACCACGAAGAAGTTGCACATGAAGAGCGTGATCGTGGAGCTGCTCTGGTTCCTGCGCGGCGACACGAACGTCTCCTTCTTGCACCAGCACGACGTCACGATCTGGGACGAATGGGCGGATGAGCGTGGCGAGCTCGGGCCCGTCTATGGCCACCAGTGGCGCTCCTGGCCCCTGCCCGGTGGCGGGCATGTGGATCAGATCAGTCGGCTCCTCGAGCAGATCAAAAGTAACCCGGATTCGCGGCGCCTGATCGTCAGCGCCTGGAACGTGGCCGAGATCGAGCGCATGGCGTTGCCACCGTGCCACTGCCTGTTTCAGTTCTACGTGGCGGACGGCAAGTTGTCCTGCCATCTGTACCAGCGGAGCGCGGACGTGTTCCTGGGCGTGCCGTTCAACATCGCCTCCTACGCGCTCTTGACCCGGATGGTGGCTCAGGTGTGCGGGCTCCAGCCGGGCGATTTCGTGCACAGTTTTGGTGACGTGCATCTCTATCTGAACCATGAGGCTCAAGCGCGGCTCCAGCTCACGCGGCAGCCGCGCCGCTTGCCCGAGCTCGGGATCAACCCGGAGCGCAAAGACCTGTTTGGTTTCGAGCTCGCTGACTTCGCGCTCGAGGGGTATGAGCCGCACCCGGGCATCAAGGCGCCGATCGCGGTCTGAGGCGGTGATGAAGATCAGCCTGATCGCAGCGGTGGCGCACAATCGCGTGATCGGTCGCAATAACCAGTTGCCGTGGCGCATTCGGGATGACCTGCGCTACTTCATGCAGAAGACGGTCGGCCACCACGTGATCATGGGCCGGCGCAACTACGAGGCAATGGGCCGTCCGCTCTCCAAGCGCCCCAATGTCGTGATCAGTCGAGATGCGACGTTTCGAGCGGAGTGCCCCGTCGTCACGAGCCTAGCGGAAGCGCTCGAGCTCGCGCGAGCCGCCGGTGAAACGGAGGCGTTCGTGATTGGCGGCGCGCAGATCTACGCGCTCGGCCTGCCGATCGCGGATACGTTCTATCGGACGCGGGTGCTCGCGGACGTGCCCGGAGACGTGTTCTTTCCAGAGTTCGACGAATCCGAGTGGATCGTGCGCGCGGACAGCGCACACCCGGCGGACGAACGCAACGAATACCCGTACGTCATCGAGCGGTTGGAACGCAGGCCCTGAAGCGGCTCCCCCTCCCCCCCGCCTCGAACTTCACACTTCTTCACGATACGACCATCGTTTCCCAAGACCCGGGGCTCAGAGTGTCTACGTGGCGGCGGAGAACGCCGCCCGACACAAATAGGAGCAAAGCAAAATGTCTGGGACTTGGAAATGGTTGCGGCGAGGTCTGGTGGTGGCGGTCATTCCGATACTGGCGGTGGGCTGCCACGGTCGCCACCATCGGGCGGGTATGAGTGAGGCCGAGCTGCGTGAGCACGCGCAGGATGGCGCCGAATTCGTGCTCGATCACGTGCATGCCTCGGAAGATCAGGAGGCGCGGGTGAGCGTGATCCTGGACCAGCTGGTGCCCGACCTGGTTGCGTTGCGCCCCGAGAAGGAGGCGCTTGCCACTGAGCTCAGTCAGGTGCTCGGCGCAGACCAGGTGGACCCTGCGCGCGTCGAGGAGATCCGCAAGAAGGCGCTGGTGCTCGCCGACCGAGCCAGTGCCCGCGCGGCCAAGTCATTGGTCGAAACGGCGCAGGTGCTGGACAAGGCGCAACGCGCCAAACTCATCGGGCACTGGCAGAAGCGGCGCGGCGCCTGAGCGCGCGCCATCGGGGAGCCGAGCTCGTGCTATGAAGCGGATGCGGCCAAGATGACACTGCAGGTTCTGATCGTCGACGACGACGTGCGGCTGTTCGAGCTGTTGTGCAGCTACCTGGCTCAAAACGACGTGGTCGCGCGTTCGGCTCGCGATGGCCAAGCGGCCCTGATCGAGCTCGGCAACGGCGCCGTGGACGCCGTCCTTCTGGATGTGATGATGCCAGGTATGGACGGGCTCACGGCGCTGCGCCGGATCCGGGAGCAGAGCGACGTGCCCGTGATCATGTTGACGGCCAAAGGTGACGAAACCGATCGCGTCGTGGGCCTCGAGCTCGGAGCCGACGACTATCTGGCGAAGCCGTTCAGTCCACGCGAGCTCCTGGCGCGTTTGCGAGCCGTGGTGCGCCGCACCCAGGCGCGCGCGGTCGGGCGCCGCCTGTCGGTGTCCGGCGTGCACGTGGACCTGGAGAGCCGCAGCGTGGCGCTCGCGGATCAGGCGGTGGAGCTTACCGGGCTCGAGTTCGATCTGCTGGTGGCGCTGATGCAGCGCGCCGGCCGCGTGGTGCCGCGTGCAGCGTTATTTGAGCTGGCGGGTCGCGCCGACGTCAGCGTGAGCGATCGCGCCGTCGACGTCCACGTGTCACATCTGCGCAAGAAGCTCGCCGATGATCCGCCGCGGCTGATCAGGACCGTGCGCGGCATCGGCTACATGTTCGCGCGTGAGGACACGTGAGGTACCGTTCCCTCGGGCGCTTGCGCCATCAGTTGTTCGTCTGGTTGGCGCTGACCATCCTGGCGACGCTGGTGGTCGTGACCCTCGTCGTTTGGGGCATGCGGGACGGCGAGGGGCCGTTCGTCACGCGGCTGCGTCAGGCGGGCGGGTTCGCCGCCGAACAGCTCGCGGCGCGCTGGGACGACGAGATCGCGCGCGAAGCGTTCGTGCGCGATCTGGGCCGAGCTTTTGGGGCCAATATGCGGCTCACGGACGCTCACGGCCGCGAGCTCACGAGCACCGGCTCAATCGAGTGCCGCGGGTTTCGCCACCACCAGAATGTGCAGCGCGGTGGCACGTTGCTCGGGCAGCTGCAGGTCTGTTTTGCGGGGCACCGGCATTTCGACGCGGGGTCGGCCGCGAGCGTGCTGGCCGCGGTGTGCCTGGTGTTGTGGGTGGCCGCGGCGCTGGTCGCGCGCTGGTTGGCGCAACCGCTTTCGCTCCTGATCGACACGACCCGTGAAATCGGCAGCGGTAATCTCGATGCGCGGGCACGGCTCGGCCGACATGCACAGGGCGAGCTCGGGCTCTTGGCGGATTCCGTGAACGAGATGGCGGAACGGCTGGAACGCCAGCTGCGCGAGCAACGGGAGCTCCTGGCCGCGGTCTCTCACGAGGTGCGCAGCCCGCTGGCGCGCTTGCGCGTGTCGGCGGAGGTCCTGCGCGGCAACGCTCGGGACGCTTCCGCGCTGTTGGCGCTGGAGCGCGAGGTGGACGAGCTCGACGTCCTGGTGGGTAAGCTGCTCGCGAACTCGCGCCTGGATTTCGGCTTGCTCGGCAAGCGCCCGATCGAAGCTGCGGAGCTGTGGGCGGAGCTGCTCGAACGGCGCAATCTACCCGCTGACCTGCTCAGCGATCTCAGCGCCGGGGCCCGCGTCAGCGCGGATCCGACGCTGATCGCGCGCGCGCTGGAAAACCTGCTCGACAACGCCGCCCGCCACGCCGGCACTGTGTCCTCTTGCGTGTTGAGCCTGGCTTCCTCCGGCACTGAGCACGAGCAGCCTGATCGAGTCGGTTCGGCTGCGCTGGCCAGCCTGGCAACGCCGGCTCCGGTGGCCCCGGATCGGCTCGTGTTCGAGGTTTGTGATCGCGGCCCGGGGTTCTCGGCGGCGATATTGCCGCACGCGTTTGATGCGTTCCATCGCGGCAGCGCGGAGCACGCCGGCTCCCTGGGCCTGGGTTTGGCGCTGGTGTCGCGCATTGCGCGCGCTCACGGCGGGCGCGCCTGGGCGGAAAACGTGCCCGGAGGCGGAGCGCGGGTGGCCTTCAGCGTGGCGCTCGATGCCGTCGGATCCTGAGCGGTCGAGCTCTCGTTAGTACGAGAGCTTGCGCGCAACTCTCAGCGATTGCACAGCGCGTCGACGTTGCCGAAGCGATCGGCGCTTACGCCGAGGTTGAGCGCGGCTGCTTTCGTCGCCCAGGCCGCCGCGCAATCACCGTCCCTCGCGGCACGTTCGGCCAGCGCAGGTGACGCCTCTCTGATGTCCACGGCGCAACGCTCTCGCGCCGCCGGGTCGTCACAGAGCAGGTGT
>JAYWEH010000539.1:0-3455 GCA_043780025.1 Deltaproteobacteria bacterium | reverse complement strand
GCGAACGCGTCGTCCAGCCAGAAGCCCCGGCTCTGCGAGATGCGATTGGCGATGTCCGAAAACGTCGCCGTACCCTTGTCCGCGGCCACCACCAGATACGGATCCGCCGCGTCATGCCGGCGCGTGCGCGGCGGCCCTACCACCACATCCACCGCTTCACCCGCGCTCTCCACCGGAGCATGACCGTTGGACGTGTATTTACGGTTGTCGGTGAGGTCCAACAGCGACGAAACGAAAATCTCGTAGCAGGCGATGCCCTCGGCGCGCACTGCGTCTCGCCCACCGCTGACGGCGCGCTTGACCACGAAGCCGCCCTTCGACCCCACCGGCACGATCACGGCATTTTTTACCTGCTGCGCGCGCGCCAGCCCGAGCACCTCGGTGCGAAAGTCCTCGAGCCTGTCGCTCCAGCGCAAGCCCCCGCGCGCCACTTCGCCAAAGCGCAAGTGTACGCCTTCGACGCGCGGCCCCGACACGAAGATCTCGCGAAACGGCGTGGGCTGCGGCACTTCCGGGATGCGGCTCGAATCGATCTTGAAGGCCAGGTGATCCTTCGCGTCGCCGTTCTCATCCACCTGGAAGTAGTTGCAGCGCGTCGTGGCCAAGATCGCGCTCAGGAACAGGCGCAAGATGCGGTCTTCGTCGAGGCTCTGCACGGAGTCGAGCTCGCGCAGGATGCGCCGCTCGAGCTCGGCTCGCCGCGCTTCGCCCTGTGCCGGCATTTCACGAGAATCCGTCGGCAGCAACTTGGCGGGCCGCGCCTGATTTTCGGCCTCGGGCTGGAAGCGGCACAAGAACAGCTCGACCAGAGCGCGGGTGATGACGCTATTTTTGCGCAGCGTCTGCTGCATGTACCCTTCCGAGAAGGGCACCAGGATTTGCCGCAAGTACTTGGCGTAGGCGCGGAGCAGGGCCACCTCGCGCGCGGCGAGCTTGGCGTGCAGCACGAGCTTGTTGAAGGCGTCGTCGTCCGCACGCTTCTCCCAGGTCTTTGAGAAGACCTCATAGAACGCGGCCTGAATCTCCGTCAGCTCGACCGCGACCTGGTCTTCGACCACCAGCGAGAAATCGTGCAGCCAGAACGGCAGCGTCGACTCGGGTAACGTGATCTCGTAGGGCACCTCGCCCACGACGCGGAGGCCCAGGTTCTCCAGGATCGGCAAGACGTCGCTCGGCGCCACATAAGCCTGCGGTGAAAACACCTTGAAGCAGAGCTCGTGCGGGGCCGCGCCCTCGTTGTGGTACAGCTGCAGCGTCAGCTTTCCGCTCGCGAGCGCCTGCTCGATGCATTCGATGTCACTGACCGCCGCGATCTCGTCGAAATCTTCGCGATAGGCGGCGGGGAACGCATTGGCGTAGCGACGCAGCAAGGTGAGCCCGCGCTCGCGCCCCAGCTCCGCCGGCAACGTGACCGCCAGGCGGTCCTGAAAGGAGCGGGTGGCATTGTCGATCTTGCGTTCCAACGCCACGAAATCGAGCTTGTCGGGCGTGCCGAGCGGCGTCTTGATGATGAAATGCAAGCGCGCCAGCGCCTCGTCGCCGAGGTGTGGATAATACGCGCTCACCGAACCCTCGAACGCGCCCACCAGAATGTCCTGGATGCGCAGGCGCAGCGCCGTTTCCCAGCGATCACGCGGCAGATACACGAGGCAGGACGAGAAGCGGCCGAACGGGTCGCGCCGCACGAACAGCGCCACGCGCTGGCGGAACTGCAGGTGAAAGATGCCGAGCGCGATCGAGAACAGATCGCCATCGGAGATCTGAAATAGCTCGTCCCGGGGGTAGGTCTCGAGCAGGTGCCTGAGCGTGCGCTGGTTGAAGCTGCCGGGCGTAAAGCCAGAACGTGCGAGGCAACGCTGGATCTTGTGCTCTAACACGGGGATATGCCGCGCGGGCTCTGCATAGGCGGCCGCGGTGAACAACCCCGCGAACATGTGCGCACCGAACTGGACGCCGCGTTCGTCAAAATCGGAGACCATCACCACGTCCAGGTGCACCGTGCGTTGCACCGTGGAATGCCGATTGGCTTTCAGCACGCGCAAGAGCTCGCGCTTGCGCGGCGGTTCGAACACGTCAAACATTGAGCGCTGCGAATCGCGCAGGATACCGAGCCCACGGTCGCGATCAAAGCGCACCGCCGAGGGGCCTTCATTGATCGCGAGGCGCGAGGCGAGCGCCAGAGGGCGCGCCGACACCGGCGCCTGCTCGAAGCGGCAATAGCTGTAGCCCTGGTAGATGAAATGGTCCTTGGAGAGCCACTCGAGAAATTGCGACGCTTCGAGCGCGGCCTCGTGCGGCAAGGTGCTGAGCTCGCGGGCCTCCTGGAGGCAATGCGCTTTCATCGCCGGGTAGTCGGACACCGCGGCGTGCACGTCGTCCAGCACGGCTTCGAGCTTCGATTGCATCCGGGCGTGCTCTTCCTTGGGCAAGGCACTGATGCAGATGTGCATCACGGATTCGAGCTGCGCCGATCCGGGCTGCTCGGTGTGCTTCAGATCGAGCAGCCTCCCCTCCGCGTCGCGGCTAACCTCCAGGATGGGGTGAGCCAGGAAGCGCAGCTCGGCGCCCATGCGCTCCAGCGCGCCGCGTACCGAGTTGACCAAAAACGGCATGTCGTCATTGAGGATGTCGATCACCGTCACGAGCGAATTGCCCGCATGCGCAGCGCGCTCCGGTTCATGCACGCGCACGCGGGACGTCTTGGGCTGGCGCTCGGCAATGAACTCGAAGAGCGAGAGCGCCGAGTCGAGCAGCACCTCGGGGCGCTCTGCGACGAGGTCCCCCGGCGGGACGTGAGCGAACAACGCTCGGATCAGGGCACTGCACAGCCGCGCGGGCCCCGCTTCGAGCTTGGCTCGGACCATGTAATCGAGCTGGTCGACCAGGTCGACCTTCAGCATCTCGACGCTTGACACCATTGTCTGTCTCCGAGCGGCCGCCGGGGACGCGGCACGCGTTTCATTCGAGCAAGGGTTCGTGTGCCGAGACAATACGGCACAGCGGCGGGTCGCTGCCTAATCCGGAGCGAAGGTTCCGCGGCCGGCATTTCGTTCCGCTCTTAGCGATGTGTCGGGGTCGCCACCGGTCGGGGGGTGGTCGCGGCAGCGTTCTGACCGCATATCCGACGCTCGCCGCCCCTGCTAGAGTCGCGTTCAGGCCGCCCTGGCCCACGCCGTCCCCCCAAACCGAGCCGCTTGCCTTGAATCCGAAGAAATCCAAAGAGCTGCAGGACCCGCCGCCCTCCTCCGAGGAGCCGAATACCGAGCTCACCGAGTCCGCCGAAGGCGAGGAGGCCGAAGAGCCGGAAAATGACGAAGACGTGATCGTCGCCGAAGGCGAGCTCGTGGACGCGGACTTCACCGACGAGGCCGCGATCGACGACGCCCCGCTGCCCGTGCTGGACCGGCGCCGCTCGCGCAACAGCGAGGGGTCGATGGCGAAGTACGACCCGCTGC
>JAYWEH010000538.1:0-3461 GCA_043780025.1 Deltaproteobacteria bacterium | reverse complement strand
CGACGCGCAGGGCCTTCCGAGCGACCTGTCGCTCGATCCAACCGATGCCGGTGCCAGCCCGTGGGAGATCTCCGTGAGGAGCCCGCGCGGTGTGCTGGTGACCTGGCGTGACATCGCGTTCGCCTGCGTGCGCAAGTGTCCCGCCGTCGCCGTCGTCGTGCGCAAGTGCAGGGAACCCGGAGGGTGCACGAATCCGGATATCGCCGAATTGGACGGCAAGCCCCCCGTGTGTGATCCCGCCGCCTGCGCGGACAAGGCACCCTGGAAGGGCAAGATCGCAGCGTGCAGCAGCGATCGCATCTACTGCAGCTACACCCGCGAAGTGTCCGCGGCCACCGACATGCTGGACGAAGACGCCATCGTGGTGTTCGACGGCGAAGAAGCGGAAGTGGACTGCGCCGTGGTGAGTGGGGCAGCGCCGCCGCCGGACGATGAGCTCGATGAGCTCACCGAGGTCGCTGCGCTGTCGGGTGAGCGCCTGGGCGTCCCCCAGCTCGACGCCTTCCTGAGCACCGGCAGCGCGCCGCCGGCCGCCCCCGTCATCGTGGCCGTGTTGGATACGGCGGCGATTTCGTTCTATGACAAGAAGGAGCGCAACGACAACAGTGCACACGGTCGCCTCGTGGGCTTGCTCGCCCAGCGCGTCGCTTGTGGAGATGCCAACACGGGGCCGTGCCCGGTGGAGATCCAGAACCATCTGGCATTGCCGATCGTCCAGCTCGAGCGCGAGAACAACCGCTGGCTCATGGATCTGGATCTCGAGCGCGGCGGCTATCTGGGCGGGCGCGGGCAGATCGCTCAGGCGCTATTTTCATTGCTCCAGAACTGGCAGAGCAGTGCCCCGAGTGCGAGCCGGCCCTCGCTGGTGATCAATCTGAGCTTTGGCTGGCACAGCAAACACGACTGCTTTCCGATCGGGTGTGGCGACCCGATACAAACCGATCGCCCGAGCCGCGTTGCCGTGCCAAACGCGACGCTGCCCAATTTCGGAGCGAGCGACGGTGAGGAGGAATCCCATAGCCTCGCCACCGAGGCCGTGTTGGTCGAGCTGGCCCGAGCGCGCTGCCTCGGCGCGCTGGTGTTCGCCGCGGCCGGCAATGCCACGGGCAGTGACATGGAGGGCCCGCTCCTGCCCGCGGGCTACAATCGCTTGCAGGCCCAGGACTTGGACTGCGACGCCATGTTTGGCCTTCCGCAGCCGCCCGGCTTGAGTGGAGGGCTCGTGACTGCCGTTTCCGGGGTCGACTTTGCCGCTCAGCGCTCAGCGCTGACGCGCATGCAGTCGATACCGCACTTCGTCGCCGCTTCGGTGGGCCTCGGCGCAGTCGATGCTCGCGCGCCCCTCGGTGTGCAGCGGCCGCGCAGCGGCAGCTCCCTCGCGACGGCCGTCGTCTCAGGTGCGGCGGCGCGCCTGTGGGCTCACCTCGGTCCCACGACAACGGCTGACCAGGTGCGGGATGCCCTGTACGGCTCCGGCACCGAGGTGCCGACGCCGCTGGGCGGCGTCCAGACGGCGCTGCTGTGCGCGTCACCGCCCTGCTCCGAGAAGTCCCACGAGGTCAACGCTTGCACCGCGCTTCAGGCTCTCGTGCAAATCAAGCCTGCTCTCGGTATGCCCGCAGGCTGCCCGGTGCCCGTGGCAGCGCCGGTCGCTTCCGTCGAGCTCGTCGAGCCCGCCTATGATTTCGGCAAAGCCCAGCAGCTGGGAGTGATCGACGACGCCGTGGACAAGCTCGAAGCGCCGCACGTTACTCCCCAACCCTGGGGCGTGGTGTGCGCGACCTGCTCGGGTACGAAAGACGAGCAGAGCCCGGATTGGAAGGTCGTGTTCGAAAAAGCGTACGCGGAGGGCGAGACGCCCCTCAACAGAGTGTACTATCGCTTCAACGACGGCTTGAACATCACCAGCAAGATCATCACGGAACTGGCCGACTCCATCTCGGGCGCGGAGATTCCGGCGGACCAGTGCAGGCAGCATCCCCTGGGGTGCTGGTCCATTCTGGGCACTGCCTACGCCTACGGCTTCAACCAGCTCGGATTGCCGGCGACCATCGAGGTCAAATTTGAGCCCGCCCCCGACGCGTCGATCGGCAGCGCTTGGCCGCTCGACGGCGACGCGGTTCCTCGCACCACCAACCTGGATTGGAGGCCGTGATGAACTCGTCGATGCAAGCGTCTCGCTCGAGCCAGGGTCTCGAGATTCGCGTTGGCCTCCTCCTGGGTTTGGCCATGGCGTGTGCGGATGGCGCAGACGAGACGATTGTGCGGAGCCTTCAACCGAATGCTCCGAGCGACAATCCCGCTGCCGAACCCGCTGCCGCTCGAGACTCCGATCCAGCAAACGAAACGGCCCGCATTCCCGTGCCGGAGGCGCCGACGGATGCTGCCGATCCCGTCGACGCTGCGGCGGCCGACGCCGGGCGGGTCGTGTCCCCCCCCCGGGACGCGGGGGGCCTGCCTGACGTGATGCCGGCGTTCGACGTGCCGTGCACCTACCGAGTCTTCTGGGACATCCAGGTGTCTCACGAAGGGTGCAGTGCATTCAGTCCTCTGCTCTCTGCTCGCACCGCGCACTGGGACGGCGAGCGCCTGAGCCTGCTCGAGGACTCGGTTCGAATCGCCGGCGGGCGAGTCGAAGACCTGCGCTCGTGCACCCTGCTGGCGGACACCTGGCGCTACGACGAGGCGCTCGAGCTGACCTCGCCGTTGCCCGAACGACGCTGCGAGGGCGTGGTGACGGCTAACTACCGTTATGACGAGTGCCTCTTCTTGTATGGCGGGGACGGTGTGTGCAGCGCCGAGCCCGGCGATCCCTCCGCGGATCGCGGCACATGCTCCGTGCGAGCCGTCGCCACGTTGGTCCCCTACGCGGCCGGCGGCGAAGTGGGCGCCGTTGAGCCGGAAGGCGACGATGGCACGCCCAGCGTCGCGGCCAATGACGCGGGTGTGCCGGTGTGCTCGTCCGAGCGCACTCCGGACGGTGTGCTCACTCGGCCCATCCCCATCGGTGAGCCGTGTTACGCCACGAGGTTCTGCGAAGCCGGCAGCTATTGCGTATTCCCCACCGGGGAGGATCCGGCGCTCTGCCTCAGTGCCGGCACTTGCCAGCCCGCTCCGCGCCTCGCCGATTGCACAGACGAAGTGCAAGAGTCCGCCACCTGTGACGAGGGCTGCCAGCGCAGCCTGCCCCTGCGCAACAATGCGCTCGCCAACCCCTGCAAGGTCCGCGCAATCATGGGACTCACGGTGCTGGGTGAGGTTTGCGTGGAGTAGGGATTAGCGGCGCCCCCTCGCAACACAGTTGGCGCCGCCTGCGCCATGGTCATATGCTGGGCCAATGCGCTGGTGCGATGCGGTGAGTCGTAGCGGCGCTCGATCCGGGGCTCGGGTATGTTTCGCCCTGGCATGGGGGTTGGCATCGCTGGTCGCGTCGCCGCGCGCGGCGGCCGAGAGCGTGGAGC
>JAYWEH010000537.1:0-8187 GCA_043780025.1 Deltaproteobacteria bacterium | reverse complement strand
TGGAGGATCTCAACCGGCCCGAAGCGGCGCTCGAAGCCGCCGTGCGGACGCTCGATTTCGCCCCGAACGACGCTCGGGCAATGAGCGTGCTGCGGCGCTTGGTGGACATCGACGTGACCCGGCGCAGCGCCGCTACCGCCCTGGCGAAGACCTACTCGCAGAACAAGGACGCGCGCCGCGAATCTGAGGCGCTCGAGGCTGCGCTCGATGCCGTCAAGGAGCCGGCCGATCGGCGCGAGATGTTGTTGCGCCTGGCCGACGTTCACGAAAGCAAGCTGGAGTCTTTCAGCGCCGCGTTCGACGTGATGCTGAAGGCGCTGCGCGAATTTCCCGCCGATCTCGGCCTGTGGCAGCGCGCTGAAGGATTGGCTTCGAAGAGCGGTCGAGTCACCGAGCTCGCGCTCGCGTTGCGCGATGTCCTGCGCCTGGAGCTCGAGCTCGACGTGGAGCTCGCGTTGTGCGATCGCGCCGCGCGGCTTCACGAGGACACGCTCGGTGATCCACTGGGTGCGGCGCCGTACCTGGAGCGGTTGCTCAATCGAGAGCCGGGCAACCAGCAGGCGTTCAGCCGGTTGAAGCAGATCCTCACCAGCGCCGAGCGCTGGGGGGAGCTCGAAGACCTCTACAATCGCTCCACGCGCGCGATCGAAGACGTTCCCACTCGCATCGACCTTTTGACGGAAGTCGCGTTGGTCTGCGAAGAAATTATCGAAGACGACACCAAGGCGATCGCTTATTACGAGCGCATTCTGGCACTGGCGCCGGAGCACGACACCAGCATGCGGGCGCTCGATCGCCTGTATCAGCGCAGCGGCAAGCACGAGCAATGGGCGGACTTGCTCGAGCTGCGGCTGATCGACATGGAGGGGGACGAGGCGCTCGACAACGAGCTGCGCTTGGCGCGCGTCCAACTCGAGCAGTTGCACGAGCCGGCCAAGGCGATCGAACACGTGGAGCGCGTGCTTTCCGAGCGAAGCGCCGACCATGGAGCGCGCGAGCTGTGCGAGAACATCCTCTTAATTGGCAGCTTCCGGGTGCGCGCCGCGCGAGCGCTCGAAGCCGTCTACGAATCTCGCGACGAGATCCGCGAACTCGTTTCAATGCTCGAGATCCGCTGGGCCGCGCCCGCCGAAGAGACGAAGGACGGCCCCGACAGCCGCCGAGAGCTATTGCGCCGGATCGCGTCACTCAAAGACGAGCGGCTGCATGACGATGTGGGCGCTCTCGAAGCCTACGCGCGTTATGTGCCCGAGGACCCGGTCGATCGCGCGGCGCGCGAACGCTTCGTGGAGATTGGCCTCCGGCGCGGCGAATACGCCCGCGTCGCTTCGGTGCTGGAGCAATCCGCCAAGACCGCCGAGGAGCTGACCCTCAAGGGTGAGACGTTGATGCAGGCGGCGAGCATCTATCACGAGCACCTCGCCGACTCGCAACACGCCGAGTCGATCTATCGGCGCGTGCTCGAACTCGATCCGGACGACGCGGATTTGACCTTGCCGGCCGCGCGCGCACTCGAACGGCTGTACGAGAAGAACGAGCAATATTCCCAGCTCGCGGAGATGATCCGCATCGAGATCCGCCTCGAAGGCGTGCCCGATCAGCGCGCGGCTCTGCTCGGCCGCTTGGGTGAGCTCGCAGAGAAGCGCTTGCGCGATCCCTACGCGGCGATTGATGCATTCAAGCGCCGGCTCGAGGACGCGCCGGATGATTCGCTGGCGCTCGAAGCTCTGGATCGCCTGTACGAGGCGACAGAGAAATGGCGTGAGCTCGTGGCGGTGCTGGAGCAACGGCGCGAACGCAGCGTCTCTGGGCCCGATCGCCAGGGCTTTATGCGCCGCCAGGCGAGCGTGCTCTCCAACAAGCTCGAGGACGCAAGTGGTGCCACCGAAGTGTGGCGAGCGTACCGTACCGAGTTTGGTGACTCGGAAGAGGCGCTGAGCGCTCTCGAGTCATTGTACCGGGAAGCCCGGCGCTGGGACGACCTGGCGGATACATACGAAGCCCACCTGGCGAGCGCGAGCGACCCGGCGGATAAGTTGCGTATGCTCACGCTTCTCGGTGATCTGCGCGGCGACCAGCTCGGGTTGTCGCAGGCGGCCCTGGATGCGTACCGCGAGGCCCTCGACATCGACTTCTCCTACCGGCCCGCACGGTTGGCGCTGGAGCGGCTGCTCGAGTCAAAGGACGCGCTGACGCAGCGTGAGGCCGCCGAGGTGCTCGAACCGGTGTTCGAGACCGAGGGCGACCATCAGCGGCTGCTCAAGGTGATCGAGATCCAGACCGAAAGCGCCGAAGATCCGATCAAGCGCCTGCAGCTCTTGCAGAAGGCCGCCGACATTGCCGAAAATGTCCTGAATAACCCCGAGCGCACGTTGATGTATGTGACGCGAGCGGTGCGCGAGGGCGCCGGCCACGCTGATCTGTCGGTTTGGCTAGAGCGTCTGGAGCGAGTGGCAGGAGTTACCTCGCGGCGCGCTGAACAGGTGGCGCTGCTCCGCGAGGTGGTGGTGGGCATCTTCGAAGGCCAGGTCCAGTTCGGCGTCACGTTGCGTATCGCTGAGCTGGCTCGCGATCATTTGAGTGATCGAGAGCTCGCCCGCCAATATTTTGAGCAAGCGTTGGAGCTGCGCCTAGACGCGCCAGAACCCATGCGCGCGCTCGAGTCCATCTACGAGGAGGTGGGTGACATCCCGAGTCTGCTCAGCATTCTGGAGCGTCGCGCGGACGTTTCCACGGACGATCGGCAACGGCGCGAGCTGATGTTGCGCCGAGCGGAGTTGCTCCGCGATCGTTTGAAGGACCGCGAGCGAGCCACCGAGGCCTACGAACGCATCATCGAGACGGAGTCAGACGACCAGGCCGCCGAAGCTCTCGAAGGTCTATACGCGGAGGCGGCTCGCTGGGAGGATTTGATCGAGCTGTATCAAAGGCAACTCGACAGTTCGCCCGGCGCGTCAACCGATCTGCGGGTGAAGATCGCTCGCGTGGCGGCGCGCCAGCTCGGCGACTTCCCCCGGGCGTTTGATGCTCTGGAAGCCGCGCTCGGCTCCGATCGGCATCACGCTGGCGCCATGGCTGAGCTCGAGCACCTGATGGAGCGAGCCGAACGGGCCGAACACCGCGCGCAAGCCGCGACCCTGCTCGAACCCATCTATCTGTCGTCGGGGCGTTTCGATCGCGTAATGGCGGCGCTGGCGTCCCGGCTGGACTACAGCCAAGATCCGGATGAGCGCCGGGAACTACTCACGCGTCTCGCGAAGTTGCACGAGGAGCAGAAAGAGGACTACGGGGCGGCCCTCGCCACCGTGGCCAAGCTGCTCGACGAGGACGTCACGGATCAGTCGACCGTGCGGGAGCTGGAACGGCTCGCGCGCGTCGCTGACAGCGGCGCCGAGTTGGCCAAAATCTACGCGGCCGCCTTGGAGCGTGTGAGCGTGGACGAGCCGGCGACTTCCAAGCTCGCGCAGCGTGCGGGCCAGTTGTTCGCGGAGCACGGGGACGTCGAGCGCAGCTTGACCTTCTACCGCCGCGCGCTCGAGTTCGACGCCGACGATCGCCAGGTCTTTACCGAGCTGGACGACATCCTCGCGCGTGCCGGCAAACACGAGGAGCGCGTCGCGCTGTACACGTCGGCGCTCGACAATCGCTACGAGGACGCGGAGCGTCTCGGGCTCTTGCACCAAACCGCGAGCCTGTGGCGCGGCCCGCTCGCGCGTCCCGAGGCAGCCATCGACGCGTACCGTTCGGCGTTGGAAATTGACCGCACCGATCCGGTCGCGCTGGATGCGCTGTCGGAGATCTACCGCTCGCTAGGGCGTTTCGAAGACCTGGCGGGATTATTGCTCGAACGCGCGGAGGCCTGTCTGGCGCCCGCGGATGGAGCGTCCTACCGCCTCGAGCTCGCGCGCTTGCGCGCGGGCGAGCTGGGCGACAGCGAGGGTGCCATCGATCAGCTCGAGGAGATCGTGCAGGCGTTGCCGACGCACATGGGCGCGCTCGAAGAGCTGGAAAAGCTGCGCAAACAGGGCGTCGCTCGCGAACGAATCGTGGGCATCTTGTTGCCTCTGTATGAGGCGGCGGACGACTGGCGTCGCTTGATCAAGGTCAACGAGGACCGCTTCGCGATGGCCCAAGACGTCACCGAAAAGGTGGCGGTGTTGCGCGAAACGGCCGAACTCTGGGAACGCCGGGGCGAAGATCTGGACCGCGCGCGGCGCGGCCTGGCCGTCGCGTTCGACCTCGACCCCGAAGACGTCGGTGTGCGTCAGAACTACGAGCGGTTGGTCGAATCCACGAACGCCTGGGACGAATTGTGCGGCGTCTACCAGGAACGCTTGAAGTCGCCGGACCTCGGCAGTCGCGCCGAGCTCTTGACGACGCTGGCACGCGTACACGACGAGAAGCGCAATGACCCGCGGCGCGCCCTGGCCGCCTACGAGCGCTTGGTCGAAGTGGACGAGGCCAACATCGAAGCGCTCGAGAAACTCGAGCAGCTGGCCACGATGCTCAGCGATTGGGGCGTGCTGGTGCGAGCCTTGCGTATCAAGACGGAGCTCGTCAACGACTCGGAGGAACGCGCCAGCTTGTGGCGCCGGGTCGGCGAAACTCGACGCGACATGCTCGATCAGCCGGACCTCGCGATTGAGGCGTATGAGCGCGCCGCCGAGCTGGAGCCGCAGAGCGCGTTCACGCTCGACAGCCTGATCGGCCTGTATCAAGAGCGGCAAGACGTGCCGCGGCTGATCGAGCTGTACCAGCGCCGCGTCGAACTCGCGGAGGAGGACGAGGTCGAGCTGAAGTTCGAGCTCTTGTGCGCCGCCGGCACCTTGTACGAAGGCCAGCAGAACGACCCGGCCAACGCCATCGATCTGTTCAATCAGGCGCTGGCGGTAAAGCCGAGCGACAAGAACACTCTGACGCGCGTCAACAAGCTGTACGCCAGCGCGGAGATGTGGTCGGAGCTGCTCGAAAACTTGCGCTTCTGCGTCAGCATCGCCGAACACGATCAGGAACGCGCTGCGCTTCGGACTCGGATCGCTGAAGTGTTGGGCGAACGGCTCGGCGAGTACGACGAAGCGCTCGACAACTACCGCCAGGTGCTCGAGTCTGATCCGTCAGCGCAGATCGCGCTCGAGGCGGTACGGCAGATCGGCAACGAGCACACCGAATTCAGGCACCTCGCTGCGTCGATACTGATTCCGGCGTACACCACCCGCGGTCGCCACGACGAGCTGGTCGAATCGCTGGAAATGCGGCTCGGCGCCGAGACGGATCCGAGCGATCGCGCGGAGGCGTTGCGGCAGATCGCCGGCGTTCTCGAGCAGCAACTCGGCAAACCGGCACAAGCTCGCGAGGCCCTGCTCCGCGCGCTGACCGAGCAGCCCGAATCCCAGGCACTGCACGGCGATATCGAACGCCTGGCTCGCCTATCGGACGGCTTCCAGAGCTACGCGAAGGCGCTGAGCGAGCGCGCTCAGGCGACGTTCGACGCGGATCTGGCGCGTTCGCTGTACGCCACGTTGGGCCGCATCTCCGAGCAAGAGCTCGGGGACATCCCGGGCGCCATCGCCGCCTACGAAGAGGCGGTGCGCCAGGCTGGGGATCAACCGGAGCTCCTGGCAGCGCTCGATCGGCTGTACGCGAAGAGCGAAAATTACGAAGCACTCGTGGAAATCCTGGAGCGCCGCGCCTCGGTGGCGGAGACCGAATACGAGCAGGCCGACATTTGCTACCGCATGGCCACGCTGCAGCGCGAGCGATTCGGGGACAAGTCCCGCGGCTTGTTGTCGCTCAGGCGCGCCCTCGAATATTCGCCGAGCCACCAGGGCGCGATCGCGGAGCTCGAGGTCTTGCTCGGTGATAGCGAATTCTTCGAAGAGGTTTCGGAGATCCTCGAGTCGGTGTACCGCACGCTGAACGACAATACCAAGCTGGCGCAGCTGTTCGAGCGGCGCATCGGGCTCGCCTCATCGAGTGAGGAGCGCCTGGAAGCGCGGCGCACGCTGGCGCGCGTGCTCGAGGACGAGGTGGGGGACGTCGCGGCTGCGCAGCGCATCCTGCAACAGGGAGTGATCGAGGAGCCGGGGAATCTGGCCGCGCTCGAGGAGCTGGCGCGGCTCGCGCAGGTTACGGGCGACTGGCGCGGCGCCGCCGAAGCCCTGGAAAAGGCGCTCGAAGGTGTGGTCGGTAGCGAACCTTCGACGGGGCGCGAGCTGGCCGTGACCCTGGCGGGTTGGCGGCATGAGCACTTGGCTGACGACGCCGGGGCGGAGCGTGCGCTCAGCGTGGCGCTGCAATGCGCACCCGAGAGCGACGAAATCTTGCGCCAGCTCGAGGAGCTGCAAGCGGCGCCGGGT
This sequence comes from Deltaproteobacteria bacterium, assembly GCA_043780025.1. Lineage (GTDB taxonomy): Bacteria > Myxococcota_A > Polyangia > Polyangiales > Polyangiaceae > SZUA-265. Next base: position 1,831 of record JAYWEH010000537.1, on the reverse strand, counting down.
CGAGAGCGCGCCCTGGTCGAAACCTTGAGGCGCCGCGGGCGCCTGGCTGGCGATGACGAGCGTGAGGAACTGTTCCGCAAGGCCAAGCGTCTGGCGGACGGACTGCACGAACCCGCGCTCGCCGAAGAGTTGCTGCGCGACTTGCTGCGCCACGACGAGTCGAACGAGTGGGCGATGGCGGCGCTGAGCGACACGCTGGAGGAATCGGAACGGTATCCCGAGGCCCTGGTCGTGTTGGAACGGCGAATCCAAGCCGGTTCTGGCGAAGACTCGCGGGAGCTCAAACATCGGGCGGCGTTGCTGGCGCGCGAGCGGTTGAATGACACGGACAAGTCCAGCCGCTTTTATCTGGAGTTGATGGAGGAAGATCCGAGCGACACGCGTGCCTCGGACGCTCTGCGCGTGCTCTTGGTGAGCGGCGAGCGCTATCGGGATCTAAGCCGTCTCTTGAGCAGCTTGATCGACGTCGCGCAGACATCGGACGAGCGCATTTCGCTGCGGCTCGAGCTCGCGGAGCTCTCGACGCAGCGCTTCGGCGACACCGACACGGCGATCGAACAGCTGCGGGCAGTGTTGGAGGAAGAGCCCGGCCACGCCGACGCGGTGCTCGCACTCAGCAAGCTTTACGAGACAAATTCCCGCGATCAAGACCTCGCGGATCTACTGAGCCAGCAGATCGACGCGGCGGAAGCGCGCGGAGACATCCCCGCGGCCATCAAATTGCTGGGGCGGTTGGGCGAGGTCTACGAAATGCGCCTGAGCCAGACGGAGCGGGCGATCGAGGCGTTTGCCCGAGTGGTGGAGCTCGACGGAAGACACCGCGCTTCGCTCGAAGCGCTGGCTCGGCTGTACAAGAGCTCCGGGCGCGTCGAGGACGCGGCGGACATCCTCGAACGCTTGCTCGAAGCGAGCCCGCCGAACGAGCTGGGGCGTCGTGCCAACGAGCTTGCAGACCTGTACGAGAAGCAGGGCCAGGGCGAGAAGGCGTGCCAGGCGCTGGAGAAAGTGCTCGATGCAGGGCTGGCCGGTCCCGAGCTACTCGGGCGTCTTCAGGTCATGTACCAGAAGCTCGAAAACTGGAGCCGCTTGGCCCAGTTGTTGGTGCGCGAAGCGGAGGCGGCGAACTCGGCCGAGGACAAGGCGAGGTTGTTCAGCCGCGCCGCCAGTCTGTACGTGGAACGCCTGGACGAAACGCGCACGGCAGCGACCTTGTTGCAGCGGGCGAGTGAACAACGCCCCGACGATCGCACTCTGTTGCTGCAGTTGTGCGACGTGCTCAACGCCTCGGGCCGGAGCCGTGAGGCCGCGGAGACGCTGCAGCGCATCGTGGACTCGTATGGCGGACGGCGCACCAAGGAGCTGGGCGAGATTCATCGCCGGTTAGCGGCCGCCTATCGCGCGCAGGGCAGCAACACCGACGCATTCCGTGAGCTCGATCAAGCGTTCCGTATCGAACCCGGCAACGTGGCCATCTTGAAGGAGCTCGGCGAGCTCGCTTACGAGCTCGACGATTTCAAGAAAGCGCAGCAGATGTATCGAGCTCTGTTGCTGCAGAAGCTCGACGAAACGAGCCCGATCAGCAAAGCGGAAGTTTTCTTCGGCTTGGGCCGGGTACACAACGCGCTCGCGGAAAAGCCGAAGGCGCGTCAAATGCTCGAGCGTGCGCTGCAGACCGATCCACGCTTGGAAGCCGCGAAACGGATGTTAGCCGACCTCGGCGACTAGTACGCCGGTTCCATTGAAGCGATGGGAATTTCGAGTGCCCCGGCTGGGGCGAGGGCATCGAAATTCCCGCCTTTCCCATCCATTTGAACCGGCTCCCTCCTTTTAC
>JAYWEH010000536.1:0-19125 GCA_043780025.1 Deltaproteobacteria bacterium | reverse complement strand
GGCCGCGAGCGAACTACCACTCCATCAGTACGCCGTGGGATGAGAGCGAGCTCGCCAAGCTCGAACGCGACATCGACGCGTCCTACGAGTCCTTCGTGCGCAAAATGGCCGACGCCCGTGGCATGTCGTTTGAGGCCTTGCACGAGGTCGCGCAGGGCCGAGTCTGGACCGGTCGCCAGGCGCAGGGCGTCGCACTGGTGGATCACCTCGGGGGGTTCCACGAGGTTCGCGGGGCCATCGCCGAGCGGCTCGGCCTCGCGCGCGACCGAGAGCTGCAATGGCTGTCGCCGAGTGGCCGTTCGCGCTTGGGCGCGAGGCCGGAGAACGAGCTGGAATCCCTGTTGGCTGCGGGGAGCCCGCTCTCGGAGCTGCCCGAGTTGGCGGAGATCCTGGAGCGCGCGCTCGACCTCGGCGGCGAGCGGCTATTCTGCCTGTCGCCCGTCCAGCCCCGGATCCGGACGTAACGGCCCGCGCCGCGCCGCGACGTCTTGCTGTGGAAATACCTGCGGATCCACGGCTAGAAACGGCTGGCGAGACGTCTTCTGATCGCGCTGCCGCAGGGCAGGCCGCGCTGCTTTGTCTGTTGACTCACCGGGCGAGAAAACAAAGAAAGCGAGCACCAGCGCCGCGAGCCCGACGAGGAGCCAGGCGAGCCAGTTCAATTTAGGGCCGGTCGGGTCGGTCATGGGGGTGCTTGCTCAGAGCGGCGACAAAGCGTAGCACGCGCCTGCTTCATGATCACCATCAGCAATCTCACCAAACATTTTGGGGCGCAGTCTCTGTTTTCTGGCGTCAATCTGGAGCTCAACGCGGGTTGTCGCTACGGCCTGGTGGGGGCCAACGGCAGCGGCAAGACGACCTTTCTGCGCATCCTCAGCGGTGACGAATCAGACGAAGGCGGAAGCGTGAGCTTCCCTAAGAATATGAACGTCGGCGTGCTGCGGCAAGACCAGTTCCTGGATGATGCCGCGCGCATCGTCGACGTCACCATGCGGGGAGATCGCGTCGTCTACGCTGCCCTCGCGGAGCAGGAACGCCTCAGCCATGAGCCCAATCCCGATCCCGAGCGGCTCATGCAGCTCGACGATCTGATCGGTTACCGAGACGGCTACGGCCTGGAGGCGCGCGCTCGCGAGATGCTCGTGGGCCTCGGCATCGCGGACGCGCAGGTGGAGCTTCCGCTCGGCACGTTGTCCGGTGGCTACAAGCTGCGCGTGCTGCTCAGCCAGGTGCTGATCGGCAAACCCGACGCCCTGTTCCTGGATGAGCCCACCAACCACCTCGACATCCTGTCGATCCGCTGGCTCGAGGGCTTCCTGCGCAGCTACAAGGGCTGCGCGGTCATCATCTCGCACGACCGCCACTTCCTCGACGCCGTCGTCAACCGCGTGCTCGACGTCGACTACCAGACGATCCTGCAATACACCGGCAACTACGCCAAGTTTCTGGAGCAGAAGGTCGCCACGCGCGAGCAGAAAGAGTCCGAGAACGCGCGGCTCGAAAAGACGATAGCCGAGAAGAAAGCGTTCATCGAGCGCTTCAAGGCCAAAGCCACAAAGGCCCGGCAAGCGCAGAGCCGCATGAAGCAGGTGGAGAAGATCGAGATCACCGACCTGCCGAAGAGCTCGCGCGTGGCACCGAACTTCCGCTTCGACCAGACGCGACCGAGCGGCCGCGACGTCCTTTCGGTCAAGGGCATGGGTAAGGCATACGGCGAGAAGGTCGTGCTCTCCAACGTGAAGTTCGAGGTGCGCCGCGGCGAACGCCTGGCCGTCATCGGTGCCAACGGCATCGGCAAATCTACGCTGCTCAAGCTGCTCGCGGGCAAGCTCGAGCCCGATAGTGGCAGCTACGAGTGGGGCCACGCCTGCAACGTGGGCTACTTCGCCCAGGATCACCGCGAGCTCCTGCAGAGCCCCAACGAGACGCCGCTCAACTTCGTGTGGCAAGCCTGTCCGCTCGAGACCACCAACTTCGTGCGCGGCCACCTCGGCCGCATGTTGTTCAGCGGGGACGAAGTGGACAAGCCCACCGGGGCCCTGTCCGGCGGTGAAGCGGCGCGCGTGATCTTCGCGCGCCTGGCGGTCCAGAAGCCCAACGTGTTGCTCCTCGACGAACCCACCAACCACCTCGACCTGGAGACCATCGAGGCCCTCACCCTCGCGCTGCTCGCGCGCGAAGGCACCTTGATCTTCGTCTCTCACGACCGCCACTTCGTCAACCAGCTCGCCACCCGCGTGATCGAGCTCAAACCGAGCGGCCTGCGCGACGAGAAGGGCACCTACGAAGAATACGTCTCCCGCCAGGGCGACGATCACCTCGACGCCAACAAAGTCCTCGAGCGGGCCAAGAAAGCCCCCAGGAAGGCGCGCGCCTAGAGCAAGATGGCTTCTAGATCGAATAGTCCGGCACGAACACGCGCACCTTGCGCGCGGACACGTGCACGGTGTCCCCCGATTTCAGGCCGAGCTCCGCAAACCGCTCGGCGGTGAGCTCGGCCATCATCATCGTATCGGTGTCGGTGGTGCGCAGCTCCACTTTCGCCCGCGAGCCCGTGGGGTTCACGTGGACCACGCGCGCTTCGACGCTGGCGGCGCCGTTCTTGTGCCGTTCAATCCAAAGTTCGTGGGGTCGCACGTACACGGCCGCATCCTGTGAGTCGGGCCCCTTATAGTCCGGGTACGCCACTTCCAGACCCGGCATGAGCGCCTTGCCGCCTTCGATGCGGCCCTGAAACACGTTCACGTTGCCGAGGAAGTCCATCACGAAAGCGTTCGCGGGGTGCTCAAACACCTCGGCTGGGGTGCCGGACTGCTCGATCTTGCCGTGGTTCATCACCACCACGTGATCGGCGACTTCGAACGCTTCTTCTTGATCGTGCGTGACGAACACGCTCGTCACGTTGATCTCTTCGTGCAACTTGCGCAGCCATTGCCGGAGCTCTTGCCGCACCTTCGCGTCCAGCGCGCCGAAGGGCTCGTCCAAGAGCAGCACCGACGGGCGGGCGGCGAGCGCGCGCGCCAGCGCCACGCGTTGGCGTTGCCCGCCGGAGAGCTGTGACGGGTAGCGGGGGCCCAGGCCCTCCAGGCGGATCAGATGCAGGAGCTCGTCCACCCGAACCTTGCGCTCTTCCTTGCTGACGCCTCGCACACGCAGCCCGTAGCCAATGTTGTCGGCGATGGTCATGTGCCGGAACAGTGCGTAGTGCTGGAACACGAAGCCGACCTTGCGCTCGCGCGCCGAGTAGCTCGTGATGTCCTCGCCCAGGTGCACGACCGTGCCCTGATCGGCCACTTCGAGCCCGGCGATGATGCGCAGGAGCGTGGTTTTCCCGGAACCGGAAGGGCCGAGCAACGCCATGAGCGAGCCCGCCTTCACTTCCAGGCTCACACGGTCCAACGCTTGAAATGTGCCGAAGCGTTTGGATACGCCCTGGACGATGATGCTCATGTCGCGGTTTCTGCCGAGTTCGGCGCACCGGGTCGCGGTGGGGCCGGAACCAGCTTTTCGAGCCGGGTCTTCAGGATCAAGGTCAAGATCGCCACCAAGGTCAAGAGCGAGGCCACCGCGAAGGATCCAGGAAGATTATACTCCTGGAACAGTTTTTCAATCCTCAACGGCATGGTGTCTGTTTGGCCGGCAATGTGGCCCGACACGACATAGACCGCGCCAAATTCACCCATGGCGCGCGCGTTGCACAGGATTACCCCGTAAACGAGGCCCCATTTCACGTTGGGCAAGGTCACATGCCAGAACATCTGCCAGCCGCTCGCGCCCAGGCTCACGGCGGCCAGCTCTTCGTCAGGGCCGATCGCGTCCATGACCGGGATCAACTCACGGGCCACAAAGGGGAAGGTGACAAATGCCGTGGCCAACACCAAACCCGGCACCGCAAAAATGATCTTGAGGCTCTGATTTTGCGGCCACACCTCAAAGTACTGTTGCAGCGCCACCGCCACCGTGAACACCGCTGCGCTGCCGCCAACCGAGAGCAGCCAGGGGTGTCTCCAGAGCCCGAGGGGCGGAGCGCCGCGACGGGGCTTCACTAGCAAGGACCCGACGAGCCAGGTGCCCGCGAGCACCAGCGCCACCACGTACGGCATGATCGAAAAGCCATCCCGGCGCAAGAAGGCACCGAAGTACCCCTGCAGACCAAAGATCAGCACGAACATGAGCCCGGCCACCACCGGCGATACAGAAAACGGCAAATCGATGAGCGCCGTCAACAATGCGCGGCCGCGAAAGTTGAAGCGCGACACGGCCCACGCGGCCGCGATACCGAACACGACGTTGGCCACCACTGCAATCGGCACCACCGTGAGCGTGAGCCCGATCGCGTGCAGCGTGTCGTCGTCCGCGACCAGATTTCGGAAGTACGTCCCGACCCCGTCGGCGAACGCTTCCACGAACACGTTCAACACCGGCACCACGATCAACAAGAGCACCACGCCGAGGGCGATCGCCGTCAGCCCGTAGCGCACCCAGGCCGGATCCTCCTGCGAGCGCCGCAGCGAGGCCGGCACGCGCGCCCGCGACGGCACGGCTTCCACGTCAATTTGCATAGCGGCGGCTCCAGCCTTCGAGGACATTGATCAAAAATAACATCGCAAATGACACGACCAGCAACACCACGGCGATCGCGGTGGCCTCTCCGTAGGCGAACTCTTCGAGCCGTGCCACGATCAGGATCGGCGCGATTTCGGTCTTGTAGGGCATGTTGCCGGAGATGAAGACCACCGAGCCGTATTCACCAATCGAACGCGCGAAGGCCAAGGCAAAGCCCGTGATCAGCGCCGGATAGAGCGTGGGCAGGATCACGGTGTAAAACGTCTGCCAGCGCGTCGCCCCGAGCGAAGAAGACGCTTCCTCGGCTTCCGCATCGAAATCCTCGAGCACCGGTTGCACGGTGCGCACCACGAACGGCAGCCCCACGAAGATCAGCACCAGCACGATCCCGAGCCGCGAGTAAGCCGCATTGATGCCGAGCGGCACCAGATAGCGGCCGAGCCAACCGTTTTCCACGTACAGGCTCGCGTAGACCAAACCGCCGACCGCCGTCGGCAAGGCCAGCGGCAGATCGACGAGCGAGTCCACTAGCCGCTTGCCGGGGAAGTCGTAGCGGACCAGCACCCAGGCGATCAGCGCGCCGAAAAACAGATTGGCCACGGCCGCGATGAACGAGGCACCAAACGTGAGCGAGTAGGCGGCGCGGGCCCGCTCCGTCCAGACGGCGTTGTAGAACTCGTCGAACGAGAGCGAGCCGGCACGCACGAAACAGGCCACGAGCGGGAGCAGCACCAGCACGCTCAGGTAAAACACGGTGTATCCGAGGGTCAGGGAGAACCCCGGCAACACTCTTCGATTCACGCTCGCCATGGCAGCTCCCTAACCTCCTCGCGGCCGGGCCGCCAGCCCTCGCAGCCGGTCACGCTCAATTTTTTGGCTTGTAGATGCCGTCGAACACCCCGCCCTCGGCGATGAATTGCTTGTGAGCGTCGGCGAAGTCCTTCGCAATCTCCGTCACGGCAAACAAGCGCAACTCGGGGAATGTGGCGGCGTGTTTCTTCAGCACCGCCTCGTTGCTGGGCCGGTAGAAGTGTTTGGCCGCGATCTCCTGAGCCTCTTCGGTGTAGATGTATTTCAAATAGGCCTCCGCTGCCGGGCGCGTCTGCTTGCGGTCGACGTTGGCGTCGACGACGGCGACGTGAGGCTCGGCGCGAATGCTGATCGGGGGATAGATCAGGTCCAGCTCACCCTTGGCCTCCCGCACCTCGAGATGCGCCTCGTTTTCCCAGGCCAGGTGCACGTCGCCGATCTTCTTCTGAACGAAGGTGGTCGTCGCCGCGCGCGCCCCCGAGTCGAGCACCGGCACTTGTTTGTAGAGCTGCGTGACAAAGTTCACGGCGTCGTCACGCGAGCCTCCGCGCAGCACGACCGAGCCCCAGGCGCTGAAGAACGATAGGTAGCCGTTGCCGGACGTCTTGGGGTTGGGGGTGATCACTTGGACGCCGGGCTTCACCAGATCCGGCCAATCCTTGATGCCCTTGGGGTTGCCCTTGCGGACGACGAAGATGATCGTGGACGTGTACGGCAGCGACCGATGCGGCAGCTCGTCGACCCAGCCCGGCTGGATCAGCGCTTTCTTGCTGACAGCCTCCGTATCCAGGTACGAGGCCAGCGTGAGCACGTCCGCGTCCAGGCCGTCGATCACCGATCGCGCCTGTGTGCTCGAGCCGCCGTGCGACTGCTTGATGGTGAGCTTCGTGCCGGTTTCCTTCTGATAGCTCGCGGTGAACTTCTCGTTGACCTCGCGCCACAGCTCGCGCGTCGGATCATACGAGACGTTGAGCAATTCGATCTCCTTGGCGGGAGCGCTGAGGGCTTCGCGGCTCGCCCCGCTGGTCGCGGCCGCGTCATTGGACTTGCATCCTGGAAACGTCAGGGCGGCGAGGGCAAACGCCAACTTGATAAATTTGAAGGGATTCATGTTTGCGATCTCCTGAACTCAAAAAGTGGCGTCTAGCTGCAACACGGCAGAGTGGGTGCCTTCATCGAACTTGAAGTCGCTGGGCATCTTCCCGATCCACCCGCCCTGCACCTTGAACTGGTGACCGTTCAGATAGTAGTTGAGGCCGAGCCCGACCTCCTGCCCGCGGCTCTCCACGTCGCTGACGAAACGCGGGTCGGTGCCGCCGGTCGCGTAGTTGCGCGACAGGCGCCCGACGACCTCAAAGGGCGTTTCGAAGAGATAGGAAGCCTGTGCCACCCAGCCCTTGCCGGAGCGCGTGTATTCCGTGACGGTCTCACCATCGGCTTCGGACACGATGCTGTCCCGCCAGGCGTCCCGAAACAGGTATTCGAACTGCGCCGCCAGGCCGCGCCACTTGAAGACGAGGTCCCCGGCCAGATGCAGGTAGTCCGCAGTGCCGCCGGTGAACGTGGCGCCGGTGGTGCTGCGTGCGCGATTGGTATTTGAGTTGTGCGCGATGCCTGCGCCGATGGCGAGCCCGGGGGTTTCGCGGCGCTCCAGATCGCCCTCGACATCGTCGTCAATGGGCCCGAGCGGCCTGAGCTCGAGCCTGCCCATCACCAGGAAGCCCGGCTCCTTTCCCGCTGTCACATTGGTACCGCCGCCGCCGAACACACCCACGCGATAACCGAGCGGTGAGCCGCCAATCCTCTCGGAATACGCTACCACCCCCGCATCTCGATCGAGCGTCAGCTCTTGCACGGGCCCGGGACGATCGACCATCTGCAGCGCGAACTCGCGCACGGTGCGCAGCCGATCAAACGGGACGAAAAATTGCCCGCCACGCAGGTTGAAGTCGCGATGCGCCTTCCAGTCGATATACGCATCGAACAAGGGTGACGTCGCGCCATCGCGATAGTCGCGGCCGGCAACGGCGAGCTGGATCATGTACGTGAGCTCGGGCTGAAACACATAGCCCGAGAGCCAGACGCGCGCAGTCGCGATGTTCAGCGTCTGCAGGTAATTTCGCGTACCGTCAGCGCCCTCCGGGGGGACGTCGAGCTGGTAGCGGAACTGAAAGCGGCTGCGCAGATTCATACCGAAGCTGTCGCCGAGCTCGACGCTGAGTCCTTTGCCGGGGCCGCCGGAGATCTCGGCGGCTGCCGCTGCGGGCCCTGGTGGCGGGAGCGCGAGCGCAGGCAGCGGTGGAGTGACCGCGGGTGGAATTGCCGCAGCGGCGGGGCCAGGGGCAACGGTAACGAGTGGCGCCGGAGCAACGGGTGCGACGGAGGTGGGGTTGGGGGGGGTGGCAGGGGGCACCGCAGCCACGGGAACGGACGGGGCGATTGGCGCTGCGCCGCCAGGCGGCGTCGCCGGCGCTACAGGCGCGGTCGGTGCGGGCGCGGCGGGCGGCGCCGGTGCATCGGCGGGTGCTTGCGCGTGTGCAAACGCGGCGGACGCAACGATGGAGATGGACGTGAGCATTCCAAGCCAAACGGAGTTCATATTCGATCAATTCCTGTCGTCCCTCGGCCAGTTGAGGGCCTCGGTCGATTGGGTTCGTCTCGGGTGCGCACCGAGGAGCAGTACGCACCCTTTCAACACTGATCAGATTGCATAGCGAAGACCTGTCCCCGCTTGCTCCGTGGCTTCGCGGGTGCGACGAACCAAATCCGCCAAGGTGGTGCGCTCGAGCACGTTGGCGGTGGCGTCGTGCAAATCACTCAGCACGAGCCGAACTCCACAAGCGCGTTCGCTCTTACATTCTGCGCAACGTTGATACGCCGTGCGACTCAGGCAGGGCACCGGCGCAAGCGGCCCGTCGAGCGCGCGAATCACCTCCGCGAGCGTGATCTCTTGCGGTGCCTTGCGCAGCCGGTAGCCTCCACCGCGCCCGCGCTGGGCCAATAGCAGGCCGTGTTGACGCAGCTCCCGCAGGATGGCCTCTAGAAACTTCCGCGGGATGGCTTCCCGCTCAGAAATCTCGGCGATCAAGGTCGCCTGCTCGGGCCCACGCTCTGCCAAAACACCTAATGCTTTCAAGGCGTAGCGCGTCTTCATCGTCAACATCTATACTGATCCGGTAGAGATAGTAGGCAATTGAATTAGCAGGAGGAGCTCGAACTGTCTAGTGATTCCAGTCCCCGATGGTGGGCTGGAAACGCAGGGGCCAGCGTCGCCGGTGACGCCGCTCGAAGCGGGCGCGCCCCGCGTGCATTGACTGCGGCGAGGGACTCAGCGCGCGTATTGGATTACGTTCAAACAGCGTGCGGGCTGCGAGCTGCGGGTCTCGTACACGTGGGGAACGTCCGCCGCGAAGCAGATGCTGTCGCCCGTTGCGAGATCATAATGTTGCTCTCCCACGACCATGCGGACGGCGCCCGTCAACACGACCAATGTCTCGGTGGTGCCGGCGCTGTGCGGCTCACTGCGGTGTGAACCGCGGGGCGCTAGCTTGAGCTCGTAAATTTCGAGACCGGGCGGTCCACCTCCGGGTGAAAGCAAGCGGCTCTCCATCTGCCCATTGGCGCTGCGCAGAGGCAACGTGTCTCCTGCCCGGCACACCTTGGGGCCATTGCCGGTCTGGCTGCCGAGCAACTCCTGAAACGGGACCCCGAGCCCGACCGCGATCTTCCACAACACGGCCAGGGTCGGATTCGTACGCCCGCCCTCGATTTGAGACAACGCGGCTCGGCTCACCCCGCTCTTCTGCGCCAGCTCATCGAGTGACAGTTGCTGCGTCTTGCGGTGACGGCGCAGGGACTCGGCCACGTGACGCGCCAGCTCGGCGGCGCCGAAGACGTCCCCGGAATCGGCCGCCACACGGGGGCGGGATGGCTTGGCTTTCGCGCTGCTCGCCTTGGGATTCACGGACGCATCATGCGGGCCGCCGAGGGAGGAGACAAGCCATTGAAGGGCCACCAACGTCACAAAGTAAGACCATCGTCCTATTCAGAAGACAAATTCGCCGGGACGAGCCTGCTGGATGGCGGCCATTCCCCGAACCCCTCGAGCGCCCATAACGGGCAGCTCTGTGTCGTTGACGCGCTGGCGGTGCTCGAATGCATCCAGCAACCTGCACAGACGTGCCACGCCGAAGTTCTGGATGATCAGCGTCGGTCTGTCGACTTGGCGGGCGACGCGCTTGGCCACCTGCACGCCGCCGTGGCTGTTCACGTCCGTCACGATCACCACCAGATCGGCCCGCGTCACAGCGGTGCGAATGGCGTCAACGTGGCGCCCGTGGGTGTGCCCTTCTTCGAACTCCAGCTCGTGACCCATGGCCCGCGCAGTGCGCAAGAGCTGCGTTTCATTCCTGTACCGCCCCCCGATCACCGCAATGCGCATCATTCGTCTCCTAAGCGAGCGCCGGCTGACGGCCGCTTTGTTCATTGTCCGTCTTATTGATAGACAATATTCTAGTTTTGGAGACACCATGCGTCAAGCTGGGCATGCCGAGGCACCGGTGAAGCCATTTGCGGGGGCGCGCGCCCTCCCGACACACTCCGCGTTGTCCAGCAAGAGCGCGACTCACGGCTGGGACACGCGCTGGGCGTTCCTTTTGGGACAGTGGGAATGCTTCCGAAACCTTTCGAAACTCGACACTCCAGGGCGCCGATTTGGAAACCCAGACGACGCAAAACGTGCCCGATTGGTGCCGAAGCTGCGCCAGGTGGTTAAAAGTCGAAACCGCGCGGTGCCCCGGCGGGTGATGTCCGCGTGCCGCCGACGCGCCGTTCACGAGCCGAGGAGCTTTCGGGGCAATTACGCGAGTCCACGTGTCCTCACACGTAGCGCGCGCGAAAACACACCGAAACGCTGAAACGGTGAGCGTGACGTCATGACGACAGCCCGAAAGGCAACGAGAATACAGCTCTTCTCATTCCGGACGCCCGCCATGCGCGCGTTCCACCTCAGCTGGCTCGCGTTCTTCGCGTGCTTCTTCGCTTGGTTTGCGGTGGCTCCCCTGATGCCTGTCATCAAGGGTGAGTTCAACCTCGACAAGGATCAGATCGCCAACATCAACATCGCCGCCGTTGGCATCACCATCCTGGTGCGGCTCATCATCGGGCCATTGTGCGACAAGTACGGCCCGCGCTTGACCTACACGGCGTTGCTCGCGCTGGGTGCCATTCCCGTGATCGGCATCGCGCTGAGCCAGAGCTACTCCGCCTTCTTGTTCTTCCGCCTGGCGATCGGCGCCATTGGCGCGAGCTTCGTGATTACTCAGTATCACACGTCGGTGATGTTTGCCCCGAACGTGGTCGGAACCGCCAATGCGACGAGCGCCGGCTGGGGCAACGCGGGAGGAGGCGCGACGCAGTCCTTGATGCCGCTCGTGCTGGCCCTGCTCTTGAGCTTCGGTATCGAGCACAGCCTCGGCTGGCGACTGTCCATGTTGCTGCCCGGCCTGCTCATGTTGATCGTTTCGGTGCTGTATTACCGCTACACGCAGGACTGCCCACTCGGCAACTATGCCGATCTGCGCAAGCGCGGTGTGCAGGTGGAGAGCGGCAAGAAGGCCGGCTGGGACGTGTTCAAATCCGCCACGCGCAACTATCGGGTGTGGATGTTGTTCGCGACCTATGGTGCCTGCTTCGGGGTCGAGCTGTTCGTTCACAATGTGGCGGCGAGCTTCTACGTCGAGCGCTTTCAGCTCGACTTGCAGTCCGCAGGCATGGCCGCTGGCACGTTCGGGCTGCTCGCGCTGTTTGCCCGCGCTCTCGGCGGTTTGCTGTCCGACCGCATGGCGCGAGCGAAAGGCCTCGACGCCCGTACGCTGCTGCTATTCATCTTGATGCTGGGCGAAGGGCTCGGCCTGTTGTGGTTCGCGAACACCCAAACGGCAACCACGGCGGTGCTGGCGATGTTGACCTTCGGCCTGTTCACCCACATGGCCTGCGGCGCCACCTACGCGCTGGTGCCGTTCATCGATCGCAAGTCGCTCGGCGGCGTCGCCGGCATCGTGGGCGCGGGCGGCAACGTCGGCGCGGTGATGGCAGGTGTCTTGTACAAGAACGCGGGCTCGCTGGAGAGCTGCTTCGCCTGGCTCGGCGGTGTCGTCACGCTGACCTCGCTCTGCGCCTTGTTGGTGCGCTTCAGCGCCTCCCACAAGCAGAGCGAGCAGAAGCTCTACGAAGAAGCCATGCTCGAACGAGCTCGAACGGACGCCCAGGGGAACTCGAAGCTGGAGCCGAGCACGACGTAAGCCGGGGCTTTACGTAAGCCGGGTCTGTACGCGAGAACGCCCGCCGATTCATACCGGCGGGCCCCACGCCAGGCAACACACGCGGCCGCTTACTGCAGTATGCGCAACCCGGTGCCCTTTACGAGGGGCTCGGGCGGGGAGGTGTATTCGGCGAGCTCATTGAAGTTGAGATAGCGGTAGATCTCGTCGGCCATCGGATCCAGGCTGCTCGTGTACTTCATGTATTCGTCACGGCTCGGGATCTTGCCGAGGATCGCCGCGACGGCAGCCAGCTCGGCTGACGCCAGGAAGACGTTGGCGCCTTTGCCCAAACGGTTGGGAAAATTGCGCGTGGACGTCGAAACGACGGTCGAATTCGGGCGCACGCGGGCCTGGTTGCCCATGCACAATGAACAGCCGGGCACCTCCGTACGCGCGCCGGCGATGGCGAACGAATTGTAGTGGCCTTCCTGCATCAACTGGTCCTTGTCCATCTTCGTGGGCGGAGCCACCCACATGCGGGTCGGCACGGGTTCACCGTGCTTCTCGAGCAAACGCGAGGCGGCGCGGAAGTGACCGATGTTCGTCATGCAAGAGCCCAGGAACACCTCGTCGATAGGCGTGCCCGCGACCTCGCTCAGGGTCTTGATGTCATCTGGATCGTTGGGGCATGCGAGCAGCGGTTCCTTGACCTCGCTGAGGTCGATCTCGAAGATCTTGTGGTACTCCGCGTCCGGATCCGGCTCGAGCAGGACGGGGCTCGCGAGCCAGTCTTCCATGGCGCGCGCGCGCCGTTCGATGGTCTCCACGTCGCCGTAACCCTGCGAGATCATCCAGCGCAACATCACCACGTTGCTCTTCAGGTACTCCTTGATCGGCTCGGGCCCGAGCCGGATCGTGCAGCCCGCGGCCGAACGCTCTGCGGTGGCGTCGCTCAACTCGAAGGCTTGCTCGACTTTCAAATCCGGCAAGCCCTCGATCTCGATGATGCGCCCGCTGAAGATGTTCGTCTTGCCCTGTTTGGCCACGGTCAGATCGCCGCTCTTCAGCGCCACCCACGGGATCGCGTTGACCAGGTCGCGCAACGTGACGCCGCGCTCCAGCTTGCCCTTGAAGCGGATCAACACCGATTCGGGCATGTCGAGCGGCATGACGCCGAGCGCGGCCGCGAACGCGACCAGACCCGAGCCGGCGGGAAAGGAGATGCCGAGCGGAAAGCGCGTGTGCGAATCGCCCCCGGTGCCCACCTGATCGGGCAACAACATGCGGTTGAGCCAGGAGTGAATGATGCCGTCGCCAGAGCGCAGCGCGACACCACCGCGCTGCATGAAGAAGTCGGGCAGCGTCTGCTGCGTCTCGATGTCGATCGGTTTCGGATACGCGGCGGTGTGGCAGAAAGACTGCATCACGAGGTCGGCGGAGAAGCCGAGACAGGCCAGCTCCTTGAGCTCGTCTCGCGTCATCGGGCCGGTCGTATCCTGGGATCCGACGGTGCCCATGCGCGGCTCGCAATATTGACCCGGGCGGACGCCGGGCAGCCCGCAGGCACGGCCCACGACCTTTTGCGCTAGCGTGTAGCCCTTGCCGGTATCCACTGGCGCCGGGGCGTTGCGAAACAGTGTGGAGCGCGCGAGGCCCAAGACCGTTCGCGCCTTCTCCGTCAAATTGCGCCCGATGATCAGCGCGATGCGGCCACCCGCGCGCACCTCGTCCAACAGCACGTCGCGCAGCTCAAAGCGAGCCAGGAGCTCGCCCGCCTCGTCCTCGACCTTCCCTGCGTACGGGTAGAGGTGAATGACGTCGCCCATGTTCATTCGGCTCACGTCGCATTCGATGGGCAGGGCGCCTGAATCCTCCATGGTGTTGAAGAAGATGGGCGCCACTTTGCCGCCGAGCACGAAGCCGCCGGTGCGCTTGTTCGGGACGTGCGGGACGTCGTCCCCGATATGCCAGAGCACGCTGTTGGTGGCGCTCTTGCGCGAGGAGCCGGTACCGACGACGTCGCCGACATAGGCCAGCGGATGGCCCTTCTGTTTGACTAGCGCGAGCTGGCCGAGCGCGTCGTGGATGCCTTCACGCGGATTTTTGAGGAACGCCATCGCATGGAGCGGAATGTCAGGCCTGGACCAGGCGTCTTGAGCGGGCGAGAGGTCATCCGTATTGGTTTCGCCGGGGACCTTGTACACCGTCAGCGTGATCCGCTCCGGCAGCGTGGGCCGCGAGCTAAACCACTCGCCCTCAGCCCAGCTCTCGAGCACGCGCGCCGCGTGCGGGTTACCGGCCTTGGCGAGCGCTGCGACCTGGTCGAAAGCCCCTGCGACGAGCAGGACGTTACACAGTTGACCGGCGGCGATGGCGCCGAGCTCCGCGTGCTCCAGCAACTGCACGAGCGGCATGACGTTGTAGCCGCCGAGCATGGTGCCCAAGATCTCGACGGCCTTGCGCGCGTCGATCAGCGGACTTTTGATCGAACCGTTGGCCACGGCCGTCAAGAACTCCGCCTTGACCTGGGCTGCGCCGTCGACGCCCGGAGGCACGCGTTCGGTGAGCAGATCGAGCAGGAACGCCTCGTCGCCCACCGGGGGCTGGACCAGGAGCTCGCACAACTCTCGCACCTGCCGCGCCAGCAACGGCAACGGGACAATCCCGGCCGTGGCGCGTTCTCGAACGTGTTGACGGTAGCTCTCCAGCATTTTCTCCAGCCTTCCTCAGCCAAATTCTGCCGGCCGGGCCGGCAACTGACAGCCCGACGGGGGAGTGGACGCTATCCGACCGGAAAACATGCGTCCAGCGAGTAATTCGCCGGTTTCATGCAGGATTTCCGGTTATCCCGGTGCGCTGAAACATCGCTGAAGCTCGAGAACGTCGAGCGGCTGGCCGTGGCTCGACTCGCCTGCGCTCGAATCAGCCACCGTAGATGCAATAGCTAACGTGGTGGCTGAGCTCCGGATCCTTGCCGCATACGAATCCAGCGCAGCAATCCGTGTCCGCGAGGCACTGCACGCGCTGATCCTTGTCGTCCACACACTCGGGGGCTTCCCCGACGGCCGCGCCGGAGCTCGATGACTCCGGCACCTCTTCCGGCGCCATGGCTTCCTGCGGACTAGCGGAAGTTTCCGGCGGCGGCTGCGCCGTGGAAGTGCAGGCCGCGACCAAGAGCACCGAGGCGAACAG
Source organism: Deltaproteobacteria bacterium (assembly GCA_043780025.1). Taxonomy (GTDB): domain Bacteria; phylum Myxococcota_A; class Polyangia; order Polyangiales; family Polyangiaceae; genus SZUA-265. The sequence continues at coordinate 4,294 of JAYWEH010000536.1, read as the reverse complement.
GGTGCCCGCTCTTTTCATACTGCTAGCCATCGTCATCACATGACCCTCCCGTGGAAAAATAATGGCTCAGTATACTCCCACTTTGAAAGAGCACGAACGCGGATCTGCTCTCTAGTGGGCGGCCGGCGTCCAGTACCAGTGCACCTGTGCTGCAGCACAGGTTCAACCGGATCGAAGCTTCGACGACGCCGTGGCTTTCTTCCGACGAGCGCGCTGAGGCTCGGGGCCGAGCTGCCTCAGCAGATCGGCGAGGGTGTGGAACAACACGCGCCGCGCCGATCCGGGCCGCCACGCGAGCCCGATGGTCCGGTACGGGACGGGTTTTGCAAATGGCCGGATCGAAAGCCCCGGCAGCTGCCCGACCACCGGCACCGAGAGCTCCGGCAAAAGCGTGATGCCCGCCCCGCTCGACACCATCTGGGCCAGCGTGCCCAGGCTAGTGGCGCGAAAATCAACGTAGTTGTGCACCCCCTGGGCCTGGCAGATCGCCCAGGCCTGATCTTTCAGGCAATGGCCGTCCTCGAGCAGCAGCACTCGCTGCTTTTCGAGATCCGCGGCGTTGATGATCTTGCGAGCGGAGAGCGGGTGACCCGCGGCCGCGGCAAACACGAACGCGTCGCGAAACAGCGGCACCTGGCTCACGTCACCGAGATCCGCTTCGAGCGCCAGGAGCAAGACATCGAGCTTGCCCTCCGCGAGCAGCTCCAGGCTGCGCTGGGTCTGTTCTTCGCGCAGCAGCACCTCGAGCTCCGGGCAGGCCTTGCGGATCAACCCCAGCGCGCGGGGCATGACGTAGGGCGCGATCGTGGGGATGACCCCGAGGCGCAGTTGCCCGCCCAGGGGGTCCGCATGCGCGCGAGCCAGCGTCGAGATCTCGTCCAGGCTCAAAAGCACGCGCCGCGCCTGCTCCGCCACGGCTTCTCCGACGGGAGTGAGCAACACGCGGCGCCGATTGCGTTCAAACATCTGAACGCCGAGCTGACGTTCCAGGCGGGCAATCTGCCCGCTCAGCGCGGGCTGCGAGATGTGGCACTCCTTGGCGGCGGCCCGAAAGTTCAGCTGTTTGGCCGCAGCCACGAGGCACTCGAGCTGGCGGACCGACGGGCGCATGGCAGCTCAGGAGCTCATCAGATCTTTGGCCAACGTCGCTCGCTGCTCGGACGTGAGCTCGACCTCGACGGTTTGATCGGGGTGGTCACAACCGATGCCGACGACGGCGCCCTTCCCCGCCTGCGTCACATTGAACTTGAGGTATTGGACCGACGACAGTCGCGTATCCCCCACCTGCGCTGTATCCCAGCGCGCCGGTACTCGTTCACCGCCCGAAAGTCGCAGGTACAGGTGCGCCGGCAGATTGAGCCAGGCGCTGAGCTTTTGATTACGCTCGGCTTGATCGTCGATTTCGACCAGCAAGGTGCAGCCCAACTCCCCGTCGTCTCCGAGCAGCTGATTGTACGTGTCGATCTCGTGCTGGATGTCCTTCTCGCGCACGATCTGCTCGAGCCGCATCATCTCCTGCACCTGGTACAACATGGTGTCCGTGGTCTCGAACAGAAACGTCAAGTAGGGCCCGACGTGGATGCGCCTCAGGGCCTTCTCTTCGATGATACGGCTGCGCTGAACCTCCCGCCGATCATTGTAGGATTGGTAGTCGACGATGTCGGAGCGTTTGACCTTGCGCATGGATACACCCTCAAGCTTTCGAGGCGGGCGCGGGCGCGCTCGCGAGTTTTGCAGTGGGCAAGGCGCCGGCTTTGTCGCCCGACCCGGTTGACCCCACGCTGCCCGACGTGTCCGCCGCGCGATAAGACCGGGCGAGCAGCGACATGGGATGCAAGGGCTTTTGGCCGGCGTGTTGCTCGAACTGGAGGGCCGCGAGCGGGCAATCCGTGACCCAGGTCTCGGCCGCAGGTTCTTCGCGCATCCCGTCGAAGGCCCGCTTGCCGATGCGCTGCGAAGCTTCGAAGCCCTCCACCTTCATCGCGAACGTGCCGTCATGCCCGCAGCACTCCATGACGGTACTCACCTCGGCGCCCGCCTTGCGGATCAAGTCCCGACCCTTGAAGCCCACGGCCTGAGCGCGCAAGTGGCAGGGAGCGTGATACGCCACGCGCTCCGGCACGTCGGCAAACTGGGTGTTGAAGCGCTCTTCCTTGCGCAATCCCCAGACAAATTCACTCGGGTCGCGCACGGCCTCTGCCAGCTTCTTTGCGCGCTCGCGATCCTCCGGTGCAACCAGATCCGGATATTCGTTCCGCAGCATCATCGAACAGGTTGGATTGATCGCGAGCACGCGAGCGCCGCGATCCACATAGGGCTCCAGCCGATCGAGGTTGATCTTGGCGCGGCGTTGCAACTCGCCGAGGTTGCCGCTTTCCCAGGCGGGCATGCCGCAACACACCAGATGGCTCGCACAGCGCACGTCCACCTGGTTGCGCCGCAGCACCTCCACCGTGTCTTTGCCGATCTGAGGTTCGTTGTGCTGCACGTAACAGGTCTGGAACAGCACGACCTCGCCGCCGGGCTCGGCGTGCACGAGCCCCTCGCCAACGGCCCAACTCTCGAACGTCTGCCCCGCAAAATCCGGCAGCAGCTTGTCTCGATGGATGCCGAGCGCCTGTTCCATGAACCAGCGATGGATGCCCACGCGGTTCATCACGTTGGCCAGTCCGAGGCTCGCCCGCGCGACTTGCGCGGCGGCATCGGGATTGCCGAGCACGCGATCCCGGAGCGGCACACCCTTGGAACGCGCTCGCACGGCCTTGTAGCGGTGCACCAGCTTGGGGAAATCGAGCTGGAACTCGTGGCCGTCACGCGGTGTGTAGGGGCATTGCACCTCGCACAGCTTGCACTGGAAGCAGCTATCCATGACCGACTCGGTCTCCGCGTGAGTCACGTCCGCGACGGAGCCCGCGTGGCGCGAGTCGATGAAATCGAACAGATTCGGGAAGGAGTCGCAGTACTTGAAGCACATGCGACAGCCGTTGCAGACCTCGAACACGCGCTCGACCTCGGGCGCGAGCGCGGCCTCGTCCCAATATTTGGCCTCGTTCGGATCGTAACTGAGCCCGGCCGTGGGCTGGTAAGAGATCTTGCGCCCCGGCGCTACTGGGGCCGGTGCCCCAGTGCCATCTGGGCTGCCTTCAGGTTTGCTCACGTCACGCCTCCTTCGCCAGTCCGATCCGCTGTCGAAAAGCACGCCCGGGGGCCACTCGACCCCCGGATGGTTCCGAACCGTCGTTCAAGCGATGTCGTCGAGCAGAGCCTGGAAGCGGCCAGCGTGCGACTTCTCAGCCTTCGCCAGCGTCTCGAACCAGTCTGCGATCTCCGTGAAACCCTCCTGGCGCGCCGTCTTGGCCATGCCGGGATACATGTCGGTGTATTCGTGGGTCTCACCGGCAACCGCTGCCTTGAGGTTCTTGACGGTGTCGCCAATGGGCAGATCGGTCGCGGGATCACCGACGGCCTTCAGATAGTCGAGGTGGCCGTGTGCGTGGCCCGTTTCGCCCTCCGCGGTCTCGCGAAAGTTACCGGCGATTTCCGTATAGCCTTCGACGTCGGCCATCTTGGCAAAATAGAGATAGCGGCGATTGGCCTGGCTCTCTCCGGCAAACGCATCCTTCAGGTTCTGCTGTGTTTTGGTGCCCTTGAGTTTGGACATGCTCACTCTTCCCTTTCGTTGCCGTTACCTCGCGCCCTCCCTCCGGGCGCGCGATCGGCGCTCAATATGCCGGAGTCTGATCATCACGTCCAATCGCAAAAATCGATGATGTTGATAACTCCTACTTATCAGTGCCGCGGTCGTCGTGGCTTTCCTGCGCTCGGCTGTCCGAGGGCGGGCGGCGCTCGGCATCGATGTGTTTGGGCAGCAGGGGCTCCAGCCGAATCTTTGGCAATTGGGGCAGCGCCGGCAGTGGCGGCAGTCGTATTTCTCTGCCGGCAGCGTTGCCGCGCGCGGGCTGACCCAAGCGCAGATCGGGCAGGTGGGGCAGGACGGCGTTTGACCACTCTTCGATCACGCTGCGAAGCTCGGGCGGGATCGGCAACGGCGCGAGCCCGCAGCCGGGCTCGATGGAGGTGAGCACCTGGGCCTGATCGAGCCGCGGCGTGCGGCCGCTCACCGCCGCGACGATCTGCACCGAGCCGCTGAGCGCCTTGCGACTGGCCTTGGCCGCCCAGCGACCGAGAGGAGTGTTGACGTGAGCCAGCAGCGCTGACTCCGCCAAAGCGCCGCAGCCGAGCGGCCCGCGAAAGCTCGCCTGAAAGGCCAACGCTTCACGCTCGAGCCGCAGCG
>JAYWEH010000535.1:0-36784 GCA_043780025.1 Deltaproteobacteria bacterium | reverse complement strand
GGCACGACCGCCTGGGTTTTGCGCTGCTGCGTTCAGTAGGCGCGATCCGCAAGCGGCGTGACGTCGATTTCGATCCCTTGCTCGAACCGTTTGGCCTGCGCGCGCAGGCGTTTGCGGCGGTCTTGCCGGATGAGGCGGTTGCAATCGCGGGTGCTGGAGTGGCCCGCGCCAAGGCGCTCTCTCTGGAACAACGTACGCTCTCCATGGAGCGCCTCGAAGCGGTGCTCGGTGGTGACCAGGTCCCTGATTGGGCCGGGCTCATGAGTTGGGACCAGATCCGGGAGCTCGGCCGCGCCGGTCACGAAATCGGCAGCCATTCGCTCACTCACCCCATCTTGCCGGACTGCAGCGCAGACCAGCTGCGCGCGGAAATCGCATCGTCTCGCGCGCGGCTGGCCGCGGCGACGGGCGCGGAAGTGGCATCCTTTTGTTATCCCAATGGCAGCTACGACGCGCGCTGTTTGGATGAGGTGCTAAACGCGGGCTACGCCTGTGCCGTGACGACACGGCCGGGGCTCAATCGCCTCGGAACGCCTCGCTTCGAGCTCCGGCGCTGCGACATGGACTACGCGCGCCTCGGCACCCGCCGCGGTGAGTTCTCCGAGCCGCGTTTGTTCCTGCGCCTGAGCGGACTCGGGCCAGGCATGAGCGTTGCGTCGCCCTATTGAGCTCGTCATGCAGGCGCGCTGGACCCCCCCCACCCGGTTCAAATGGGTGGCAAAGGCGGGAATTTCGATGCCCTCGCCCCAGCCGGGGCATTCGAAATTCCCATCGCTTCATTGGAACCCGGCGTACTAGCGCTTGGGCTCGGCGGTGCGCCGCCGTAGTTCCGTGAACAGCGGCAGGAATAGAGCCGGCTCGCGCTGTGCGAAATCGATCGCCGCGCGGGCCGCGCGCGCGCGTGAATCACTCGGCGGCTGGGGCACCCAGTCGCCTTCCAGGGGTTCGACGCGCACCGTCGCGATGTCGTCGAACGAACAGCGGAAGACCTGTCCGGTCCCTTCGTCGAGCACGTTGAGCACGAGCCGACCAGCATCGATATGGGGTTCGCTGAGCACCTGAGCGCCGTGCGCCGCCGAGGGCCCGCGCGCCTCCGCTGCCTCGAAGGCGGGCTCCTCGGGCGCCCGCGCTACTTCCGCCGCTCTGGCCGGCCCTCGCGCCACCAGCACCGAGCAACTCGCGCGCTCTGCCACTTCCCTAGCCACCGAGCCCAGAAATAGGTGCTCCAGCTCCTTGCGGCCGTGTGTCCCCACGACGATCAGCCGCGCCGCGCGCAGTTTCGCCTCTTCGAGCAAACAATGCACTGGGGTTCCAAAGCGCACCACTGGCGTCGCGGGGGACGCCGCCAAGCCGAGCGCGTCGCAACGAGATTGCACCAACCCGAGCAGGTTTTGTTTCGAGCGTTCAACGAGCTCTCGAGCAAACTCCTCGGCCTCGCTCGGGCGGGTAGGCGGGCCTCCTGAAAGCGCGAGCACGACGACGAGCTCAGTGCGCCTCGGGCCCTGCGCGAGCTCCAGCGCCTGGTCTAGCGCCGGGATACACGAATCGGAGTAGTCGATACCGACGACGATGGTCTGTCCTACCTGAGTCATCCTTGTACCTCACTTTATAGTTGGTTTTCGGCTCCCGAGGTGGCAGCGTCAAGTCATGCTGGCGCAAGGCAGGAGAGGCGGCAAACCTTCACCCCTCTTTCGGACACCGATTTCGGCGTTGTTCTTCGCGGTCGCGCTCCTGGTTGTCTCCTGTGCCTCGCCGCAACCATTTGTGTGGGCAAGCCGTCTAGCCGCGCAAGAAGAGCAGTCCAATGTTTTCCGGATCGGGCCGGGCGACGAGATCTATGTGCTCGTGGCGGATCAGCAGCCGCTTTCGGGCACCTTCACGATCGGTCCGGATGGAGGTTACATTCAGCCCGTCGTCGGCAGCATCTCGCTCAACGGCTTGACGCCCAAGGAGGCAACGCAGCAGCTCACCGCAAGGCTTGCGGGAATTCTAGTGCGGCCTCAAGTCACCATTACCGTCACGAAGCGCCGTCCGATTCGGGTTTCGGTGATCGGTGAGGTGCAACGTCCGGGGCGTTTCGAGATGCCCTACGATGAGGGCATCCTCTCTGCGTTGGCCAATGCGGGTGGCTTCACCGAGTTCGCGGATGACGACGCGATTTACGTGGTGCGTCGGGACCCACACCTCTTGCGCATTCGTTTCCGTCTGCGCGATCTCGCCGGCGCGGAAGCGGTCAGCGCTCGCTTTCGCCTCCACGACGGCGACGTCTTGCTCGTAGACTAGCGGCTCAGGCTGCCGCCTATGTTCGGTTCAGCTTGCAGCTTGCTCGCCGTCGCATTTTCCGCCGCGATCGTAGAGGCCGCTGCAGGGGTTGACGGGGAGGTTGCGGCAGGGCGCGCGCCGGTCGACGTGCTCGGCCCGGAGCAAGACTCTGTCACGTTCACGCTCGTTCCAGGTGTGGGGCTACAGCTCCGTTCCGGTTCCACGAGCTTGACGCTCACGTACACGCCGCGCGTGTTCTACCGTTTGCCGAACCCGCTCTCGTTCAACCGACCGCTATTGTTGCATCAGATCGCGCTCGGGCACGAAACCAAGCTCGACTCGATGACGAGTTGGACAAACGGCGCCGAGCTCTCCGTGGGGGAGCTCGACTACACCGCGGCGAGCCTCGTGTTTGATCCCGCCGTCAGCTCCGTTCGCGCCTCGCTGGTCGACGTGCTGCGCGCCGAAGCGTTCACGCGGGCCAGCTTGAAGTTGACGCGGCGCCTCGATTTCAGCACGGAGTTGTCCGCGGACTACACCACGTCGCTCGACTCGACGCCGAGCGCGCCCAGCTCAGACCCGGCGGCGCCCATGCCGGATCCGGCGGCTCCCGTGCTGAACTCGGGGGACGCGGTGCCCGAGAGCGCCAGCGTCAGCCTCGACGCCAGCCTCGGTTATTCGCTCGGCCGCTTCGATCGCGTCTCGACCAACGTCGACGTGACGTACCAGTACTTCGCCGACGGGGGCCGCTTCTTGCTCGTGTCCCCGGCGCTTTCGTGGGACAGCCAGCTGAGCCGCCGTACGTCGTTGGGCGTCTCAGGCGGCGTCGCCTACGTGCTGACGCTCGAAGACGCACGCGGCAACTCCACGGACTCTGCGTTTGGCGGCACCGGCAGCGCCGAGCTCGGCTCGGAGCTGTACAAGTCCGGTCAGATGTCGGTGTCGTCGCGGGTGAACGCTTCGCTGGAGTGGTTCTTCGATCCCATCTTGGGTACGTCGCAGCCGCGGGCGGGGGCCGACCTGGGGCTCAATCTGGAGCTGGGGCGGCAGTGGTTCATCGGCCCCAACGCCTCGTTTTACACCGTGCTGCGCGCTGCCGGCGCGTCGCTCGTCGATCCCATGGGCATGGATGCGGTGGACCCCGCGGCCGTGATCTTGCCCGACGCGACGACGCTACGCGCCGAGCTGCCGTTCCGCTACACGCCGTGGCCGACCTTCTCGATCACCTGGGGCGGGCGCGCCGCGCTGCGCGGGCGAGCGCTGACGCAAGACGGCTTCCGCCTCAATGAGCAGGTCGAGCTCTGGGCGTTCTTGGGCCTAACCTTGCGTTTCGGTACCGGCTCGAACGACGCGAGCTGGCTGTCGATGTAGTCAGCGGCGCCGAAGCGCCGCTCGGTGCTCGCGGGGGGTGCTTCTACTCCGCGCCGAGCTGGCTCATCGCGCTTTCCAGCGCGGCCTCTTCACCGGCATCCACGAGCCGTTCGATTGCGCGATTGGCATAAAAGCGCGCGAGCGGGTGGTCCGAGTTCCGGGAAGAATGGAGCCGCGTGGCGATGCGCCGGCGGATCGATTCCGATTCCGTGTTGAGGAACGCATCGACCAGGCGGTCATACGTCTCCGGCTCTGATCGATCACCGCCGTCGGCGGCCGGATCCGCGGCATCCCCCGTTGCCGGCTCCGGTGGGCGTGCGCTGACCGTGCGCGCCGGGGCCTGGGATCGCACGCTGGTGCGGGCTTCAGCGCTGCGTTGCGCCAGCGGCTGCACCACCGGCGGAGCATCCAGTTGACCGAGCGCACTGCTCGCCAGCGAGCGCCCGGGGCGGCCGCGCCGGCGCGCGCTCGCGGTTTGACCCGGCATCGAACCCGACCGGGAGGGCAACAGCTCGAAATTGGCGATGTCGCCGAGGTCCAGATTCGACACGCTGCGGCTCAGCTTCTCTCGGAGGGCGCTGCCCTCACGCTGCGCCGCATTCACGATGTTCTGAATGCCCTTGGGCAAGGTCGGCGTGGAGGCGAGCAAACGCAGCGTCGCCGTGCGGGAGGACATCTGGTCGTTGCGGTACACGCCCATGTAGATGCCGGCGCCGGAGGTGCCGGACTTGAGGCGCTCGCTGACTTCATTGAAGAAGGTAAAGGGTGTGTTCGAGAGCAACTCGGCCGAAGCCTCGACGACCAGCCCGAGGTACGCGATGTCGTTCATCGCGAAGCCATTGGGCATGACGCCGCTGTTTTGCAGCGAATTGTTGACCCACTCGGTCACGCCTTCGACACTCAAGCCATCCATCTGACCTTCCGAGTAGTTGAGCACACCGGTCGACATGAGCAGCGTGCGCAAATCCTCGCCATCCAACGTGCGGATGGGATGCAGACCCGGGCGCTGGTTCAGCTGGTTGAACGCATCCAGCGGTTCGACGATGATCTCGTTGATGCGCTCGAAGTATTGGTTGAGCGTGAGGCTGCCGTGCAGTTCGGCTAGGCGAGCGTTGTCAGCAAAAATTAGACCCAGGTCCGGAATCTTGACCAGCTCGCTCACCGCCCGTACGGCGTTGACCTTCGCGATGCCGCTCTCCTGATCTCCCGGCAGCGTCGTCAGCGTGGTGATCGGCAGCTGCAGTGATTCGAGCACCTTCACGAGCTCGCTGACGGCAGAGCCGGTGCCACCTCCGAGCCCCGCCGTGATCATGACGACATCCGCCCCTTCGGTATGTCGCGCGACCGCCTCGCGGATCCGGTCCGCACTTTCGGCCACACACTGGCGCCCGTAATTGAGATCCGCGCCGGCGCCATCGTAACCATCGATACCGATGTACATCCGCTGCGCGTCTGACAAGCCGGGGTGGTTGTTCGCGCTGTGTGCGGAGAGCGCGGAAAGATCCGAGCGCGCGGTGTTCAGGGCCATGGCGCGGTAGCCACGCCGCGCGAATTCGGCAGCGAGGTTGCCTCCACCTTGCCCCAAGCCGATGACGGCGATATCCAGTGAGCGGTCCGACGGTTTCATGCGCCTCTCCCGATGAGTCTTCCGAGGACAGCTTCTTTAGCAAACTCGGGCGAACTCGGGGGCTGCTCTGCGAGCGAAGCCGCATTCTGTGTTTCAGGAGCGCGTTTGAAGCGGCGGCCGCGTAGCCGGTCGCGCCGGTCTGTCAATCTCGCGCGCAGGAGCGCGAAGCGCTGCCGCACGGCGTCGTACGACGTGCCGACTGCGCATTGCTGCTGCTGTTTTTCCGCAGGCGGCCGCGGTATGTGAATGCGTCATGTCCAGCTCGCTGCCCAAGCTAAAAGCGGCGCAAGCCGCCGCATTCGACATCGTGAGCCTCGGCGAAGTGATGTTGCGATTGGATCCGGGTGAAGGCCGTATCCACACCACTCGCACCCTGAACGTCTGGGAGGGAGGCGGGGAATATAACGTGGCCCGGGGCCTGCGCCGCTGTTTCAATCAGCGCGCCGCCATCGTAACGGCGCTCGCCGACAACCCGATTGGTCGCCTCGTGGAGGATTTGATCCTTCAGGGGGGCGTCGACACGCGCGGCATCGTCTGGAAGCCGTATGACGGGGTGGGGCGTCGCGTGCGCAACGGCCTGAATTTCACCGAGCGCGGGTTTGGGCCTCGCGCGGGTCTGGGCTGTTCGGATCGAGGCCACACTGCCGTGAGCCAGTTGAGCCCGAGCGACGTGGACTGGGACCGCCTGTTCGCTGAGGGCGGAGGGACGCGCTGGTTCCACACGGGAGGTATTTTCGCCGCGCTCTCCGACGGCACCCCGGCCGTGGCGCTGCGCGCGATCCAGGCTGCGAAGAAGAGCGGCGCCTGCGTCTCCTACGATCTGAACTACCGTCCATCGTTGTGGAAAGACGTCGGAGGGCAGCCGAAGGCGCGAGAGGTCAACCGCGCGCTCGTTCCCTATGTCGACGTGTTGTTCGGTAACGAGGAGGATTTCTCGGCTTCACTGGGCTTCGAGCTCGAGGGCAGCGTCGCTGACTACAGCGAGCTCGACGTGGAGAGCTTTCGGCGCATGGTCGATCAAGTGCAGCGCACGTTTCCGAACCTGTCGCTCGTGGCGACCACGCTCAGGGAAGCCACTTCAGCGAGCGTGAACGGCTGGGGTGCCGTGTGCGCCGGCGGCGGCCAATTTTGGCAGGTGCCGATCCGCGAGATCATGATCCTGGATCGCGTGGGCGGCGGTGATTCGTTCGCTTCGGGCTTCATCTACGGCCTGCTCGAGGGCAAAGACCCGCTGTGGGCACTGGAATGTGGCGTAGCCCACGGAGCGCTGGCAATGTCGACGCCCGGCGACACCACGATGGCGAGCCTTTCCGAGGTGCTTCGCGCCATGGGTGGGGGCAGCGCTCGGATCGAGCGTTGAAGCTCGCGAAGGATTCAGTAACGATGGACGTCTTTGAACAGCTCAGACAATGTCGGATCGTCCCGGTGGTAAAACTGCCCTCGGTCGACGCTGCCGAAGGCCTAGGGCGCGCGCTCTGTGCGGCCGGGCTTACTTGCATCGAGGTCACGCTACGCAGTGACGCGGCACTCGGCTCGATCGAGGTGTTGTCGCGGTTTCCCGGTCTGCTCGTGGGCGCGGGAACGGTGCGCAGCGTGGAACAGGCTCGCGCAGCGGAGCGCGCCGGCGCGCGCTTCATTGTCAGTCCCGGGCTCGTCGAGGACGTAGTCCGTTACGGGCTGTCGTCAGGTTTGCCGGTAGCCCCGGGGGTGTGTACGCCCACGGAGATCGAACGCGCGCTCGCGCTCGGTGTGAGCGTGCTCAAGTTCTTTCCCGCGGAGCAGTTCGGGGGTATCGGGACGCTGAAGGCGTTCGCGGCCGTTTATCCCGAGGTGCCGTTCATGCCCACCGGGGGCATCAATGCGGACAATCTGGCGCGCTACCTGGCACTCGACAACGTGTTGTGTTGCGGGGGCAGCTGGCTTTCGGAAACAAAGCTCCTCGCGGAAGGTCGCTTCGATGAAGTCGAGCGGCGAGCGCGCGATGCGCTCGTCATCGCCCGCGGCGCCGTGGCGCCGGCTCGCTGAATGGGATCACGCTCGAGGCTCCTCGCCGCCGCGCTGGCTGCGTCCGGTGCCGCCTGCGCTCCCGCTGCGCCCCCCGCGCCGCCGGTCGTGCCCCGTGCGGCCGCGAGCCGAGCGGCAGAAAACCCACGCACGGCGCCGCTCGTGCCGTTGGTTCTGGGCGACGACGCGGTGCTGGTGGGGCGGTGGAGGCAGCCGCGCGTCTTGCTGGAGCAGCTCCAGAGTTGGTCGCGCGGAGACTTGTCTTTCGAGCTCATGCTGCGTGGTCGCATCGGGCGTCCCAGCCGCCCCGTCGATCTCGACGCACCGATCGAGTTCTTGCTCGTCTTCGACACGGCGTTGCCCTCCGGCTACAGCTGGGCGCTCAGCTTGGGCCTCGAGTCGGGCTCAGAGTCGACGGACGCCCCAGTTCGGCCGCGCGACGTACAGTCGCCGATCGGCTGGGCGTGCGCGGAAGCGGGCGCCCTCGGTCCCACCAAGGCGCGCATGGTATGCGCCGCTTCCGATGTCGATCTCGCGCGCCTGCTCGAGCCCGCGACGCGAGCGTTGCCGCTCGCTGCCCTAGGCGCCGGCAACATCGCGCTCGGTCTGCACACGCGGGCGCTGCGCGCCCTGGATGAACCGCTCCTGGAAGCCTGGATCTCGGAACGGCTCGAGGAGGCGCTCGATGCGAGCTTGCGTCACCCGCGTTTTGACTCGCACTTCAGCGTCGTGGCGAGCGGTGTGGCCCGCGAGTTACGCGGCCTCGCCGAGGACCTCGATGGAGCCTCCCTCGAGCTGTCGCTGGGTGCCGCTGGCGACGGATTAGCGCTCACGGCGTCACTGCCGTCTGCCAGCAGTCGGTCCACTCTGGCCCAGCTGATCCGAGGCTCCGGAGCGAGTGGGCTCGCGCCAGTCGACTTCTGGTCCGCTCACGGCGCGAGCGAAGACGCTGGTTTCTGGTGGGCCTTCGACGCCGCGCCGCTCGGGCGCGCGCGCAGCGTTTTCGCGGAGCTGCTCGGCAGCGTGCTCGACTTCCGCGGCGTGCCCGAACGGTTGCGGCGCGAGGCCAGCATCTTGGTGGAGACCCTGCCGCTGCCGCGCCGCCCCGTCGTCCACGCCTCTGGCGCGCTGCCGGCGCAAGGCGCGCGCGGGCGGATAGCCCCGTGGCTGCTCGACCTGGGTTGGGCGTCCTACGCCGTGGGCGGCAAGTTTGATGAAGTCCGAGCCTACGTTGGAGACTTTATCAAGGCTTTCGATGATCCGATCTTGGGGGCGCAGCTCAGTCGCTTGCTACGCAGCGGTCTCGGCGACCGTTGGGCGCCGACGCGCTTGCGCCAGCGCGCCCCGCTGGAAACAGCGGGCCTGCCCCGCGGCAGCTTCACGCTCGAGATCACGCTGGCCTCAGCAGCTGATGTGCCGTCTGAGCCGAACGGCGCGAGCGGGCCCGCGGCGAGCTCGCGCGAGCGACCCGCGATGCTGTTTGTCGTGTTCGTCCCGGACGACGACGGCATCAAGCTCGCCTGGGGAGCTGACGAGGGCTTTCTCGTCTCGCTCGTCGGGCGCCCGAGCCCGAACCAGGCGCCATCCACGCTGCAGGCGCGCAGCGGGCTCGGATCTCTGCACGAGCAGCGCGCGCTGGCGGGCGGATTTTACAGCCTAAAGAGCCTGGCTTCGCTGGATGAGACACTGGCGTCTGCGCTGGCGGGTCTGGGTCCAGAAACAGGTTCCATCCAGGTCTTGGCGCAGGCGCCCCATCGCGGACTGTCCCCCATTGTCTACGGCGTGTCGGAGGCTGCGCCGGCGCTTTCGCTGACTGCCCGACTCGGGCGTGACACCGTGGAAGATCTGCTGTTCCTCCTGGCGAGTGGCATCGGTTCACGGTAGCCCGCAGGCCCGTCTCTGGCTAGCTGGCCGGCGCAGCAGCGGAGAGCCCAATCGTTGCAGTCTCGTTACGAGGCGGGGCAGGGCCGGGATTGCCAGGATTTTTACATTGGCATTGGGCGATTATTTTACTTTTCGCGGAGTCGAGTGCCGCCAAAACGCTTGGGACCGAGCTATCCTGCAACGGTTCCCTGACGAGGCGCGAGCGTGGCGTCGCGAGGGCGACTGAGAAAAACCCGACGATGGCTTTTGAAGTTGGCGCGACCGTTTTGATTCTGGGGCTCGCTGCAACCGGAGTCGCGCCAAACCCGAGCGAGTCGTCGGCGGTTATCTCGGAAGGCGCGATCTTCTCTGAGGGCGCGTTGCAGTTGCAGGCGCCACCGGTGGAAGCGGTTCCTGCTCCCGAAGCCCCGCCCGCGGCGGCCCCAGCCCCGCCCGCCAAGCGTCCGCCATCCGCCACTGCTCCGGCGAGCGAGGCCGAAGGTAAGGAGGAGCCGGAAGGCGAAGGCGCCGAGAGTACCGAAGGCGCCGCTGCGCCGGAGGCTCCCGCCGCTGGTGTCGCCCCCGCCGACGGCGTAGCGCCGGGTGCTGCCCCCGCCGACGGCGCGGTTCCCCCAGCGGTGGCGAGCGATGCCGCAGCGGCGGCACCGCCCGCAGCCGTGTCGCCCGCAGCCGTGTCGCCCGCAGCCGCGGCTCCAGGCAATCCTTCCGCGCCTGCGGTTCCAGCCGTTGCCGCCCAGGACCCAGCCGTGCCGGCTCCTGTCGAGAAATCGGACTTCCAGGTCGGTCTGGCGACTGCAGCGGGCGCTCCGACGCAGGACAAACCCGCCGACGAGGTTTCTCTGCAGCAAACGCTCGGCCCCGGCGCGCAGCCGATGCCGACCGGTCTCAGCCTCTCCGTCGGTGCGTCGATGTCATTCGGCCAGAGCACCTTCTTGATCGGCAGCGAATTCGAGCGCGATCCCTCTGTCGATTGGTCGCTGTCGCTCGTGCCGGCGTACCTGTTCCCGGGCAACACCCGCCTGAGCGCCAGCGCTTCGCTGAGCCAGGAATTGACGCTCTCGGGTGGCTCAGATGACCCGCAGACGCTGATTTTCGGCGACGTTGGGCTCAGCGTGGCTCGCCCGCTCTACCGCTTCGAAGGCGGACCGATCTTGTCGGGCTCGCTGTCGATGCAGTTGCCCACGAGCGAAGCCTCTCAGACAGAGACGCTGGTGACTTCGCTCGGCGGTCGGTTGAGCGCTTCCCAACCCCTCGGCGGCTTCTTCGTCTCTGTGTCTAGCGGGTACCGCAAGAACTTCCACCGTTACACGAGCCCCGTGCGTGACCCTGGCACCGGGCGCCCCTTCGTCACCGAAGACGGTTTGGTCATCGAAGAAATTGTGACCGGTCTGGCCCGCAACGGCGGCTCCGAGCTCGCGGGCAGCGCGTACTTCGATGGCGAATCGAACAACACCTCGATGGTTTGGAGCAATTCTGCGATGGCCGCCTACCAGTTGACCGACGCGATCGCGTTTTCACTGATGTACAGCCTGAGCCACTCCTGGACCTACAACAGCTACGAGCTCGACGAGCTGAGCGGCGTTGGCGCGACGGAAGGTCGTGGGCGCAATGACTCGCATGGCGGCACGCTCGCTGCGAACTATCAGGCCACGGACCAGCTCGGCATCGGCCTGGGCATGTCCACGTTTGGACCGACGCGCACCGCTGACGACAAGCGGATCCGCTTTCCCTTCTTTGCCTTCGAAGGCAAAGAAAACAACATGACCAGTTTTTCAATCAGTGTGACGTACACGGAGGCTGTTGGGCTCTGAGCCCGCACCGCCGCTGTGCGCCAGTATTTCCGTAGTTAGAGTGGAGTTGGAGGACCTAATGACGAGATCCATGGGCCGTGGCCCCAATCCCAGTGTGCTCGGACGTAGCGCCGCAGCGCTGCTTGCAATAGCGGTCGTGGGGACCGGTTGCGCAACGTCGGTAGGCGATATCGATCGCACTCAGCCCGACCTGATTTCCAAGGACCATTTCAAAGGCCAATGGTTCGTGCGCGAGACCGTCGTCAATGTGCCTGTAACCAGCCCGGCATCGTTCATCGGTGAGCCCGGCACGCTGGAGACCGTGGTTTGGGACGTTCAGCAGGACTGGCTCGTGGGCTACCGCGCCTATGAGCTAGTACCGGGCCTGGATGGCCAAGCCGAATCGGATCGCGCCAAGCCGGGGGTGCAACCCGTCACCACAGGCCTCGGCGATGGGCGTGACCCGGATGTCTACAAGGGCAACCCGGTCGTCGCTTACCGCATCTCGGAGCACGTCGACGTGCAGCGCGGTTACAACGCGCGCACGGGTGAGCAGACCAACGTGATCAGCGAGAATTCGAGCGACCGGCAGTGGTTCGAGCGCTCGTTCATGCGCGTGGATTGGTCCGACAACGCGGTCGACAGCTTCAACACCGAGCCGCGCGCGTTCTGGCCGATCTTCGGCCAGCAATCCACGATGGAGTCGTTCATCCCGGAGAACGAAGGCGGCGCCAACGCGTTCCGCGTCGAGCTCGCGGAAGATGGGACCGCGGGCTACATCGACTTCACGGTGCGCCGCACCGTCGTGCCGTCGATCATGGGCTGCGTGGCCATGTGGAACTCGGGCTTCGGCGACTGCACCGGTGAGGAGCTCCAGATCCGCACGTCGCTGCTCAAGGTCGACCCGGAGCGCGAGCAGGAATACGTGCCGTTGGTCTATGACGACCGGCGCCAGGGCGAGTTCGGCTATTTCCGCGTCGAGCGCCCCACCTACGATCGCAAGCTCGGCAACACCTTCACGGGCCTGATCCAACTCGCGGGTCGCCACGACCTCTGGGAAAACAGCCGCGATGAGGCGGGTGAACCGCTCGAATACGCGATCCGTACGCTGCGTCCGCTGACCTACGCGCTCTCGGAAAACTATCCGGAGAACATGCTGCAGGTCACAAATGAGATCGCCCAGGACTACGACACCGCGATGAAGCGCGTTGCCGCCGCCACGCGCGGTCAAGAAGTGAGCGATCTAGAAGAGGACTTGATCGCCGACACCGGCAACGATTGCCTGTTCTGCCTCGACCTGAACGAGGACCATCACGCCCGCAACGGCGACCTGCGTTACAACTTCATCTACTGGGTCGACGATCTCCAGGCTGCGGGCCCGCTCGGCTTCGGTCCGTCGTCGTTGAACCCGGAAACGGGCCGCATCGTGTCCGCGTCCGCGTACGTGTACGGCGCGAGCGTCGATCGCTACGCCGAGTCTGCCAAGCAGATCGTCGAGCTCATGATCCCCGAAAACCAGGGCGGTTTGACGGAGGAGGAGCTCACGAGCGGCCAATATTTCCGCGAAGCTATCCGTGGCGATCTCAATCCGATCGATCCCCGCGCCACGGCTCGCTTCGACCAGCTGTCGGGTGACGACCTGATGCGCGAGGTGCTCGGTGACAACGGCTTCAAGAATCTGAAGCACTTCGAGCAGGTCGGCGTGGACGGGCTCGCTCCCGCCATCCCGGGTCTGGACTCGTCACGGCTGCGTCGTATCGTGGGCACCGAGCTGGAGGCTCGGATGATCCCGGAGGAGTGGGTGCGGGATGCCGATCGCGGCGGCTCGAACTACCTGAAGGCGCGCGCGGACGTGATGCGTCGGATCGCCGAGGCCAAGGGTGAGGTGCCTCCGGATTTCGGTCCGATGGGCCACCTGTCGGTCACGAACTGGTTCGGCGGCGACGCATTGAACGAGCTGCAGCAGCTCGAAGACCTCGCCTCCCGCAACAATCTCTGGCTCGCCAAGTTCGACGACCCGACGGTGGCCGGCTTGGCTCGCCAGGTCATGGAAATGGGCCTCGCCGGTGACGAACTGTATCAGTACCTGCGCGAGCGCGTGTTCCGCGCCGTGATGCTGCACGAGCTCGGGCACACGCTCGGCCTCCGGCACAACTTCGCGGGCAGCGCCGACGCGCTCAACTACCACGACGAGTACTGGGACCATCGCGTCAAGACCATCGACCACCTCTCCCAGTACATGGAGCAGGAATTGCCGGTGACGCAGGCGTTCACCCGCAGCAACTGCAGCATTACGGGCCCGATGGTCCGCAGTGACGGTATGGCCGCTCCCGGTACCGACACCATCGAGGGCTGCGAAGAGCAGCGCGAGGCGGGCATGGCCGAGTTCCAGTACTCGAGCATCATGGACTACGGCGGGCGCTTTAACGCCGACATCCACGGTCTCGGTCACTACGACATCGCGGCGCTCGGCTCCGGCTATGGTGACCTCGTGGAGGTCTTCGGCCCCGGCGCCATGGAAGGCATGGATTCGGGCGGTGAACGGCTTGGCGTCAATGTGCGCACGGCCATGTTGCGCGCGAACACCGTGCGTAACCCGATTCTGAGCCAGGGTCTCGACAACTCGATCGCGATCCAGAGCAATCGCGGTCGCGGCCTCGGTCACTACGCCAACTACCCGGCGTTGCTCGGTGGCTACCAGAACATCCGGGATCGCCAGTTCATCCCGCGCTCGGAGTACCTGCAGAACCTCGAGGCGGCCAACGACCTCCCGGCTGCAGACCGCGCGATGATGCCGGTCAAGGTGCCGTACCTCTCCTGCTATGACGAGTTCGTCGATGCCGTCGACACTTGCCACCGCTGGGATCAGGGCGCCGACAACTACGAGATCGTGCAGAACAACTTGAACGGGTATCGCGAATACTACGTGTTCAACAACTTCCAGCGCGACCGCATCGGCTTCGACTCGTTCCAGGTGTTCCTGCGTACGGCTCAGCGCTACTTCCTGCCGCTGACCAACATGTACCAGCACTGGTTCTGGGGCGTTGCCGTCACCCGGCTCACCCCCGGCCGCACGCCGCGCGGGGAGCTCGGCTTCATCGCTGCGCGCGCTGGGTTCGATCGGATGTGGAACACGCTGTCGACGCCGGACTACGGCGCTCACGTCTACGTTCCGGGAGATGCTTCTCAAGAAGGCATGTATTTCCCCACAGGCGAGGAGGCTTGCCCCGACGTGGTGGGCGACGTGCTGGTGCCGGCGGACGGCGTCGTCGTACCGACAGGTGGCTTCACGAGCATGCCGGAATGTGTCGACGTGGCGCGCGGCCTCGGCCGTTCGTTCTTCTCGCGCTACGACAGCAGCGGCTACGACGTGTACCGCCGCGTGCTCGAATCGGGTCACTTCTACGACACGATGGCCGCCATGATCGCGCTGCAGCAATCCAATGCTTCAGTCGTGGGCATCGGCAGCGACGTCGCCGCAGACAGCCGCCAGTTCCGTATCCCCTACAACCTGATCTTCGACACCGAGCTCAACGGCCTATTCAGCTCGATCTACAACGAGGCGGACAATGGCTACGGCATGCACATCGTGCGCGCCGAGGGCCGACCGGCGGAGGTATTGCAGCGCGGTGTGTTCGGATCGATGACGAACGAACAGGCAGCGGGCTGGCCGATCATCGCTCCGGGCCGCACGTACACCACCCGCGTACAGGCGCTGGTGGCGGGCATGAACCTGCTCGATGGCAGCTTGAACGCCAAGTTCGCCAAGCGCGGCCAGATCTCGCTCCTGGGCAGCGGTGAGGAGCGCACGGCCCCGGCCGGCTTCGAGATCGTGAGCGTGACGGATCCCGCCACGAGCCGCACGTACATCGCCTACCGCGCCATCGACGGCTCGGAAGGTCCCTGGTACGCGGCAGACGCGGTGGAGCAGACGCGCGCGGCGCTCGAGGCCTCGGAGGAGCCGCTCGTCGATCCCCCAGTTCGACGTGCCTTCGGCGACCTCGAGCTCGTGAGGTTGGCCTACAGCATCTTCGGCGACTGATCCGAAGACGCTCTGGACGAGCTAGCGCCGGAGGCGGCTAGCTCGCTGCACACGGCGCCGCGTTCCACTGAGTGGAACACGGCGCCGCTGTAGTGTTGGGGGTGCAAAGCGGGCGCGAGGGCGCACCGCAAAGCTTGCACGCTTTGACGTCAAAGCCTTGACGGCGAGCGCCTGCCTGACAACTCGCTGTAGCCGCGGGTGGCTCTCGAGCTGCTCATGTGGGATGGCCAGCATTGTTAAGATAATGCCGAGAAAGTCAGGCTGCCATCTCTTGCACCGCCAGGGCTCTGACGCTGTAGATACAGCGCACGGCCGCCGTCGCCTGCGTTAATCGCGCAACTGAAGCGGCGCGATGCGCGCTCTCTCTGAGTTGGTCCCGAACTTGCTCTGCTTTAGGCGAAGTGCCGAGGGCGCTCGGTCGCCCTGCGGGTGCCGTGTGTTTCGATCCGCGACCAACACACCTCAACCCACGTATCGCCGGCGCTCATGTCGAGCGAACTTGAAGTGCAAGTGTCCCGGATTCAAGCTCTAGGGTTGGCGCCGTTGAACTACCAAACGATCGTGCCCGTGGCTGCTGCGCGGTGTGGAATGAGTGTGGAGCGCGTACGGGTGATCATGATCCCTCTAGCCCAAATCGCTGAATGTGCCGTCGTGCACTTTGGCGCAGTCGAAACGGTTCTCGGCGCGAGCCTCCTGGAGCAAGCATGACGGTAATCGAATCGCACGTGAGCGAACTCAAAGGGTCCGCCGGCGAATCCGTGCCGGCCCCTCCTGGTGATTACCGGAGCCAGCGCGAGATCTATGAGAAGTATTTACCCATCGTGCGTCGTATCGCGATGCGCACGGTGCGTTCCCTGCCTCCATCCGTCACCATCGACGACGTGATCTCGGCGGGGTGGCTCGGAATGGTGGAAGCCTTGGGCCGGCGCACGGCCGACATGACGGATGACCATTTTGAAGCGTTTGCATCATATCGGGTGCGCGGGGCGATCCTCGATCACCTCCGAATGCTCGATCCGATGTCGCGCAAACTGCGCGGGGCATCCCGCCGCATCACTCAGGTGGCGGCTGAGCTGGTTGGCCGCCTCGGGCGCGCACCCGAGCAGGAGGAAGTCGCCAAGGAGCTTGGCATGCCACTGGGCGAGTACCACAAGCTGCTGACGGAGATCAGCGAGGCGGGTTACTCGCGGCTCGAGTTGAATGACTTCAGCGAGCCCTCGTCAATGGAGCAATCACCCGAGTCGGTGGCGACGAGGCGCCAGCTGGTGGGCACCGTGTCGAAAGCGATCGACGGTCTGCCCGAGCGGCTCAATCTGATCGTCGGCCTGTATTATCAGGAGGAGTGCAGCTTTCGCGAAATCGGTGAGGTGCTGGGGGTGACCGAGTCGCGCGTGTGCCAGCTGCATTCCGAAGCCATGCATCTGATCCGCGCAATGGTCGAAGGGCGTCCGATTTCGCGCCGTCGGCGAGGCGGTGGCGTACCCTCGTCGAGCCGCAACGGCGCGCCTTCCAGTAGCACCTAACGTCAGTACCGAAAGCCGCTGGTCCTACACGAACAGGTCGGGGGCGAGCGGTGCGTCGGGGTCGACCGCGTAGCGCGAGAAGTCGCTGATACCGATTTCGCCGAGGACCTCCTCGTCCAGGCAGAACCGCCCCGTGAACTGGCGACTTGGGCGCGTGAGGATCGCGTGCGCCGCGTCGGCTACGATGGAGGGGTGCCGGCATTGCCGCAAGGCCGCGGCGCCGCCCAGTAGGTTCTCGACGGCTGCTGTCGCGATCATCGTCTTGGGCCACAAGCTATTGACCGCGATGCCGCGGCCCGCGAGCTCGTGGGCGAGCCCGAGCGTGCACAGGCTCATGCCGTACTTGGAGATGGTATAGGCGAGGTGCGGCCCGAACCATTCGGGGCGCAGCTCTGGCGGCGGTGACAGCGTCAGGATGTGCGGATTCTCGGCCCGCCCGAGGAAAGGCAAACACGCCTTGCTACAAAGGAACGTGCCTCGCACATTCACGGCTTGCATCAGATCGAAGCGCTTCATCGGCGTGCTCTCTGTCGCCGACAGCGAGATGGCACTGGCGTTGTTGACCAATATGTCGATGCCGCCGAAGCGCGCCACGCACGCGTTCACCGCGGCTTCCACCTGCGCTTCGTCACGGATGTCGGCCGCGCAAGCCAGCGCTTCGCCGCCGATTTTTTCGATCGCTTCACAAGCGGACTGAACGGTACCGCGTAGCTTGGGGTGGGGCGCGAGGGTCTTGCCCACCACTGCGATACGAGCGCCATCGCGCGCCGCACGCAGCGCGATCGCCTCGCCGATGCCCCGGCTCGCACCGGTGATGAACAGAACCTTGCCGGCGAGCGAAGCAGAACCACGCGGCGTCGCTGGGTCTCGAGTGTTGGGCACTTGCTGCATTTTTCTCTCAAGCAGGCCGGATGATCTGCGATCCGTGTTCCTGCCACCAGGCTTCGCGCCGGGCTCGCGTCCATTGACGGTGCAGACCGATGTCACGCATGCGGTCACCCAGATCCCGAGCGGTCTGAGGGCGCTTGCGCGGATTCTTGTCTAGACACTGCAGGACGAGCTGCTCGAGCTGCTCGGGCACGCTAATCCCTGCGCGCTTGGAAGGGGGGACGGGCCGCTGGTGAGCGTGCATGACCAGCATGTCCGCTCGATTTTCAGCTTCAAATACCCGTTCCTGGGTGAGCAGCCAATACGCTACGCAGCCCAGCGCATAGATGTCTGCGCGCTGATCCACCGGCGCATTGAAGCGCACCATTTCGGGCGCCATCACGGCCGGAGTGCCAATCAAGCCGGGGCGCTCCAATTCCTCTTCGGTGGGCCGGCGATCCATGACGAGGCCGAAGTCGAGCACTTTGACGAAGTCGAGATCGCCACCGTAGCTACACGTGAAGATGTTGGCCGGCTTGAGGTCGCGATGCACGAGCTGGTGCTCGTGTGCTTCATGCAGCGAATCGCTGGCCTGAATCATCAAATGCGCGACTCTCTCGGGGGGCTGCTTGCCGAAGCGTTTGACCAACGTCTGCAGATCGTAGCCGGCGAGCAGCTCCATCACGTAGTAAAACGTGCCGTCGACCGTGACGCCGTAGTCATACAGCTGAATCGTGTGGGGCGAGGTCAGTCGCGCAGTGACCTGGGCTTCGCGCTCGAACAGCTTGAGCAAGCGCTTGGCCTCGTCCGGCCCGTGTGAAGCCAGCACGGCGGGGCGGATCAACTTGATCGCTGCCGGGCGCGCCAACATCTGGTGTTTGGCTTTCCACACCTCGCCCATCCCGCCAACGCCCAGGCGCCCTTCGAGCCGATAGCTGCCGACCTCGCGCGCGCGGCTGATGTGCTCGGTCAGACCATACAACAAACGCGACGACAGGTAGGCGAGCCCGGCGCCGGCGAGCGGAGAGAGCGCTAGCAAGCCGAAATAATGCAGCTCGGGTCGCACGGGATGCGCCTGGGCCAGAAACAGCGCCAGAGGATCCGTCGCGGCCGCGATCAGCGACGTGTACAAGATGGTCGAGGGCCGGGAGGGCACCAGCGCGCCGTACACGACGAGCAGCACGGCGACGGGAGACCAGCTGCGCAAGAGCTCGCTCGCGGACCAGGGCAATGTGTGACGAAGCGCGCTGATCGACAGCGCAAACAGCACGATGTAGATGCTGCTCACGTGCAGGATGGCGCGGGGGCGCCAGCGTTTTGCTCGGGCGAGCAACCACATCGCGACGTTCAGCACCAGCGCCGGTACCAGACACGCCGTTGCGGCCGGGACCACTGCGCTTGCCAGGAACGCGTCCCGACGCGCCGCGAGCCATAACAGCGCGAGCAAACCCAAGAGGCTCGCGGAGCCCACCAAGGTGAGCAGGCCGAGCCGCCGCACGCCCGCGTCGAGCACATCCGCCGGCAACTCGCCGCGCGCCGTGCTTTCCAGGATCGCCGGTGCGGGGCCGCCCGTCGTGTCCAGCATCCGCCCGTCGACGCCCTTGTCGCCAACCGGACCGAGGCGGCCCCTGGGTAGCGAGGCCGGCGCGATCAAGATTCGGTGGTCCCGCGGGGTTCGAGGTTGATGTCCACCATCAGATCGTTGGCGACGCGCTCGAGCTCACTGCGCAACTCGTCCAGGTCGACTGAAGGCGGGCAGGCGAGGAGGGCGGATACCTTGAACACGTCACCGCCTGAGATCGGCGCGCTCGCGCACTCGGTGCTGAGTTCGTCCACGTTGATGCCCCGCTCGCTCAACGCGGCGGCGACCTGGCGCATGATGCCGAGCTGATCGGTGCCGAGCAGCTCGAGCTTCACGGTTTGCCATCGCCGGCGCGGTTCCACGTGAGCGCTCTGTTCGACCACCACCTTCAAGCCTAGCTCCGAGAGGCCTTCGAGGTCGCGCTGCAGCGCTGCGGCGCGCGCGGGCTCGAGCGTCACCAGCAACAGACCGGCAAAGCGACCTCCCAAGCGGGCCATGCGGCTCGCTTCCCAGTTCGCGCCGTGGAGCGCGGTCGTGGTCGAGATGGCGTTCACGAGGCCGGGTCTGTCGATACCGATCAGCGTGAGCACGAGCGTTGCTTTCATTCTCGTGAGCCTACCGTTTGGACCGCGCTCGTGGAGAGCCGACTATCGGCTGACCAACTGACCGGCACAATGCTGCGAGAGTAAATAGGAACAGAGGGGCGATGGCCGAGCTGAATTTACACACGCGAACGCTGATTCTCTGGAAAATTCACGCATGAGTCCACGAGGGGGTTGAGAAATGGGAGTTTCCCTGCAAAACAGCAGCAGGGGCCAAGCCCGTGGGCGAGGCTCGGGGGATTTGACTTGATCCACCTCGGGGTCCCGCTCACGTTGATCGGGGAAAACACGGGTCAGTCGACATGAGCGATAGATTGGGCGAGCTGCCACAGGCGGAAAATGCAGACCCTGATGGGGTGCAGATGGCGCTACGCGCTGCGCACACGTTGTGGTCGCGAGGGGACACGAGCGAAAGCTTGCGGTGGTTGCGGCGTGCCGCCGAGACGGCGTCCGACGAGGGCGCCGACATCCGCTCGCTGCAGCTGGCCAAGGCCGCTGCCGAGCTGCGGGCGAAGTTGTTCGGCTCGGGGGAGCCGGCGCCGAACGGCAACGACGAGGCGTCATCCGCTTCCGTCGCGGGCGAAAGCGACCGTGCCGATGCCGCACCCGCCCCTACGGACGGGAGCGAGGGCCATGGTGCGCGTGACGAGACGGCCGCGCCCTCTTCACGGACGAGCGTCGCCGCGCCGCAATACGTGGTGCACCGCCCTCGCGAAGCCACGCGCCAGCTCATGGGGCTGTCCCCTTCCACCCTGGAGACGCTGCAGCGGGACTCGGGCTATCCGCCGAGCGGTACCCACGGCCCCGAGAGTGAGCGGAGGGCCCACTCGGTACCGCCTCCGCTACCTCGCAAAGCGCTCGACGACTACGAGGAGCTCGACGCTGAGCCGGAAGACGACGACGAAGAGACGGCCGAGCCCATGGTGCGGGTCGCCACGCTCCCACCCCCGGCATTTCAGCGCCGCCGCCCCCCCTCTAGCCGGCGCGAGGACTCGGTCCACTATTCCAGTACTGACGCGGCGGAGGCGCCGACGAATGTTACCGAGAACGCTGGCGCGGAGGGCGCAGCCGGGGACAGCGAGCCCCGTGCTCCTGCCTGGGACGCATTGAGCTCGCCGTCTTGGGACGGAGAGAGCCGCCCGTCCAGCTGGGGCGCGGCAGCCGAGCACTCGGAGCTCGGCACGCCTGGCTCCGACGTGGCTCCCACGCGGCTCAATTCGCGCGTCCATCATCAGGCGGTTCGAGTGGCACTGGTGCCCGATCCCCGCGCTACGGGCCAATACTTGGTGCGCACCCTGCGGGAAGGCGAACAGGCTGCATCCGGTGAGCGCGTGGCCCTGCTGGTTGCCCTCGAACCCGGCCAGCCTCTCGTGTGAGGGGCTGGAGCATGCTTCGAGATTGCGTGCGCGATTGCGACGTCCGGCCGGTATGCTAGGGTGGAACGTGTCGGCTGTGGCGGGCATAGCTCCGGCTAGCCCTCGCGGGAGGTGTGGTTGACTCACCGCGCAGAGGACGTGACGGAGCCGGGGGACTTGACCGAGGCCTTAGTCGACGTAGAGCCGAGCGCCGAGTCGGCGATGAGCGCTGAGGTCGAGCCCGAGCGCGATCCAGAGGCGGAGCGCACGCCAGAAGCGCCGGTGGTCGCGGCAGCGGCCGGCAGCAGCCCGGGCAGTTCACCTCCGCCCGCCGCGGGCGAGTCTGCCGCAGCGTTTCCGAGCGAGCCGGCGAACCCCGAGGAGGGTGACGCCGCGCCTTCCCTCGAGCACGAGTCAGTGCCCGCCGAATTCGAGCTGAACAGCAGTCCGCCCTTCGAGCCGCCCTATGTGGACGAAGTCCCCGACCCGGTTACGCCATACGAGCAGCGGGCTTCGGAGACCATCCGGGTTACGGATCTACCGCCGGTGGATCAGTTGCGAGGCCGGGTCCTCGCCAATCGCTACCTGGCTGAAGAAGTCGCGGAGAAGAGCGCGCTCAGTCTGAGTTATCGCGCCTATCACCTCGCGCTCGATCGCGCCATTACAGTGCGCATATTGCCGCGGGGGTTGGCGTGCGCTGACGACGCTTGTCAGGACGTGCGGAGCGTCGCTGGCGCGGCTTCGGCGCTCGGTCACCCCAACGTGGCGGCCTGCCTCGACTTCGGTGTGCTCAGCGATGGTTGGCCATTCGTCGTCACCGAGCACTTCGAGGGCAGAACGCTGGGGCTGATCTTGGCCGAAGAAGGCAAGCTCTTGCTGCGGCGTGTGTTGCACGTCGGCAAGCAGCTGGCTGCCGGGTTGAGCGCGGCGCATTCAGCGGGCCTCGTCCACGGCATGTTCAATCCGGACAACGTGCTGATTATCGAACCGGGGACGCCGGCTGAAGTGGCCACGATCTTGGGGTTTGGCGTGATCAAAACGCAAGGCCGCGAGCCGGGGCCTCCTCGCAGCGCAGCGTTTGGCGTGCCCTTTTACCTATCGCCGGAACACGTCAACGAGGTCCCGCTCGGTGCGTCTTCGGACATCTATTCGCTCGGCATCGTTCTGTACGAGATGATCACCGGGAGGCCACCGTTCACGGACGGAGGGTTCACCGCTGTCGCGGAACAACATCTGGGAAAGGACGCCGATCCGCCTTCTGCCCGATTGAACGCGCCGGGTTCGCTCGCCAAAGCATTGGATGCTCTCGTGGAGCGCTGCCTGAGAAAAGATCCGGCGCAGCGCTATCAAAACGCTGCTGAACTGGCTGATGATCTGGAACGGCTCGAAGCTGCTGCTGCTCGCAGCAAGCGCCGCCCCATGCCAGAGGTCAAGCGCCCGACAGCGACAATTCACGCACCGCACCCTCGCGCGGAGAGCCCTGCGCCGCCGGGCGCGAAGGTGATCGTGCATGACGACGCCGAGCAGACGCCAGAGTCGGGTGGCGTGCGAGCGCACACCCGTAAATCGACCCCGCCGGTCGCCAAGACCATAGCGCCGCGCAGCGGCGTAAAGCCGGGGCGGATCTCTGTCGACCAGGCCACGATCAAGATCTCAGCCGTCGATCGCGAGCGTTTGCTCAGCCGCCGGCCCGGGGCTGGGCGCCCGAGCTTATGGCAGGGCCTCGGCGGCGGGTTGGGAGCGCGGGCGCGTGACCTCGTCGATTCAATCCAGCACGGCTTCGCCTGGCTCGCGGGCGCAATTCGCCGGCTCGTCGCCGCAGCCAATCGGCGCGACGACTCGCAGGGGTGAGCGTGCGAATCTCTGCGAGCGTTGCCTCGAGGCTAGCTCTGCATGCGCTGGTGTGGGCCGTGCTCAGTTGCCGGGAGACATCGAAAGCAGACGCCTCGGCAGCGCAGGCCAGGGTGGAGGTGGCGCCGGCGCGGCCCGCTCTGGCCCCGCCCCCGTCGGCGCCGAGCGCGCAGCCGCAGCTATTGAGCTATGAGAAGCCCTGCCTCGGCACGCGCTGCACGTTGAACGTGTTCCACCACGACGTCGCGTTGGTGGAGCGCACCGTCGAGGCCGCGCTGGGGGAGATCCGGCGGCTCGATGGGCTCATGAGTACATGGGTCGAGAGTTCGGACGTGTCGCGCATCAACAAAGCGGCCGGCAACGGCGCGTGGATTCTGGTGTCTCCCGAGACCTTCGAGGTGCTCGACCGCTCACTGTGGATCGCGCACCTCTCGGGCGGGGCATTCGATATCACGGTGGGTGCGTTCAGAGGCCTGTGGAAGTTTGACGAGGACAATGACGGTACGCTGCCGAACCGCGCCGACGTGCTAGCGCGCCTGGCGCTGGTCGGCTACGACGGGCTCCTCCTCGACCCCGAGCGTCGAGCGGCGCGCCTCCGCCGTTTAGGGCAGAGTATCAACCTCGGCGGGATCGCCAAGGGGCTCATCGTTGACCGAGCGGTGGACAAGCTGAAGCAAGCCGGGCTCCGAGATTTCGTGGTGCAGTCCGGCGGTGATTTGTACGCTGCCGGTCGGCACGGCGATCGGGACTGGCGCGTCGGTATCCAGGATCCGCGCGCGGGCAGCCAGCTCGATCGCACGGCGGAGACGAGCTTCGCGATGCTGTCGCTCCACGACTCGGCGTTCAACACGTCGGGCGACTACGAACGTTTCGTGATCACGGACGGCAAACGCTACCATCACATCCTCGACCCGAAAACCGGCTACCCCGTCGCGCATACCCGCTCCGTCACGGTGCTCGCTCCGACCGCGTTTCTGGCGGACACGCTCGACACTGCGGTCTTCGTGCTCGGTGTCCAACGAGGCCTCGAACTGATTGCTCGTCAACCGGGTGTGGAAGCCGTGATCGTCGACGCCAAGAATCGAGTGCACATGAGCCCCGGCCTGCGCGGGCGCCTGCAGCTCGTGCGTCCACCCACCGACGGGCTCTGAAGAGCCCAGGGGCCGTGGGCTCAAGGCTCGCGAGGGAACCGCGTGGGATCGCTGAAACGTTCGACGAGCTCCGGCAAGGGACCGCGGTCGGTTACCAGATTGATGTCCCAGTCTTCGTTCCAGGCGCCGTTGTCGCCGTAACGCCAGCGCCCGTCGAGCGCGATCATGCCGCTAGCACCGATCGACCAGCGGAATTCCACTTCACCCGCGTCGTTCGTGGGCATGCGGCTCGGCACTTCGCTCCACCAGCCGTGCAGCTCGTCGCCCTCGATGCGACCGACAATGCTGCCCTCTTCGTACGCGTAGACGCCCCAGATTTCGTCCCCCATCTGGCGTAACAGCAGGTCTCCCCAGTCGCCGCTGTAGAAGCCCAGGATATCGCGTACGAACAGACCGGTACTGCCGAGCTCCCGATCCTCCAGCGCGACGCCCGCGTCGGGGTCCGCCGAATCGCTGCCAGCGTCGCTGGGGTTTTGCGCGGCGCCGCCCGGCAGCTCGTTCTCGTTGGAGCAGGCCGCCAGCACGCACACGCACGAGCAGATAGAGAAGGCGTGTCTTTGCACGGGGAGCGTCTTCACTCAGCGCTCGCGCCGAGGTCAACTCTTTCCTCCCACCGCGGCCCGGCGAATCGTCGTTTGACCGACGCCGCCTCACGGGCGAACCAAAACGGTCACTCTGTCGCCACATCGACAAACTCAGCGCAGGGCGCGCGAGAGGAAGGGCAACGAGGTGTCCATGCGGTAGTCGATGTCCGAATGGGTGTCGTCAAATTCTCGATAGCTGTGGGAGATCCCCTGGGCGCCCAGGCGCTTTGATAGGATCCGGCAGCCATAGTGAATGTGGTATTGGTCGCGGAAACCGCAGTCGATGTACAAACCGCGCAGCGAGCGCAGGTTCTTCCGGTACTTCGTCACGAGCTGGACCGGGTCATGCGCCAGCCAGGCCCGCCAGCGTTGCTCCAGGCGTTCACCCGTTTCCAGGTTGAACGGGACGCGGAAGCCGTTCGGTGCCCGCGGATCGGGGTCGTACGTGGCCGCCATACACAGGTTCATGATGGCGTGGCTCTCCCCGAGCGTGAGCTTCGGCTTCTTCCAGACCTTCTCGAGGAAGCGGCGCACGCGCCCGTCGTCGAGCCCGCGGTCCGCGCGTCGCTCCATGCGGCGGACGTTGTAGTTGTCCAGGTTCGGCTGCTTGTCGCGGTGCTTGGCGAGCTCATTGAGAGTGTTGGGCCAGTCACAGCCGTAGACGAAGTCGAAGTAAGCGTCGCCCGAGTGGTTGGCGATGGCGCCCCAGGTCGATGAGTATTTCATGCCGTGAATGATCGCGCCGTAGCCACCCGAAGACTTGCCGAAGCAACCGCGGTGCTCGCGCGAGGCGAGCGTGCGAAACTCGCGATCGACAAATGGGATGATCTCCCGAATCAGATAGTCCGCGTACCGGCCGACGGCGGACGAATTGACGTATTGGTTACCGCCGAGCGCGGTGAAGCAGTCCGGGAACACGATGATGGCGGGTGCCATCTTGCCTTCGTGAATCAGCCGCGCGGCGCGTTCGGGCAGGTTCTCGCCGAAGTTCTTCCAGGCGACGTGGGACAGGCCCGAGCCCGTGAAGCCGACCATGTCGACGAGCACGGGGAAGCGCTTGCCGCGACCGCGCGAGCTGTTATCGTCGTACGCGGGAGGCAACCAGACCGCGAGCTTGCGCACGTGGGGATCTCCCAGGCGGTTGCCCGCGAGGACACGAGAGATGTGCTCCAGCACGACTACCGTGCCGGGTTTCCAGGTGGGTCGTTTGAGCGCCATGCCGATCTCCCGAGGGTGGGCCGGCACTTTGCCAGAAAGGGGTAGCGCTTGGCGAGCGCGCTGGCGAGGCTAGGGGTCAGGAGAAGGTGAACAGGGCTGTTCGGAGCCGAGGTTACCGAACGAGATCACGACGCCCGCGCTCGATTCGCGGAACGGCTCGAGTGTGGCTTCGGGCAAGGTGGCGTTGCAGAACACGCGGAGCGTCCGGAACGACTCGAGCGAGCTCAGATCCAGATCCGTCAGCGTCACGTTTTCTCGGATCACGACGTTGCGCGCGGTACGTGTGGCGCTGAGCGCCGAAATGCGTGTGAGGGCGGGATTGCCGATGATGCGTACTTGATCGATGCTCGCCACGTTGGGCAGATCGGGGCCGTTCAGCAGCGCTGGGTTGTCTTCGACCTCCAGCGTATCGAGCTCAGTGACCGCCGAAAACGCAGGCAGTTGGCTCAGATTGGAGTTCCCTTTGACAGAGAGTTCCGAGAAGGTGGCTTGGCTGAACCCGTCGATTTGTACGAGCAACGGGTTGTTCTCGATCCGCAGTAGCTGGACGCGGCTCAAATTGCTCAAGCCGTCCACGTTGGTGATGGCCAGATTGGCGAGCCGCAGGAGCTGGAGCTCGGCGAGAGCCCCGAGACCGCCGATATCCGTCAAAACGATGTTGTCGGCGATCACGATACGCTCGGCTGTGGCGAGGCCGCTCAGGCTCTGCAAGCTGCTGAGCGCCGTGCTCGTGATCTCGAGCCGGCCGTTGATCGTGCGCAGGTTCGATACGCCGGCGAGATCGCTGAGGGCCGTATTGTTCGCAACGTAAAGCTCTTCGAGCACTTGCGGAAAGCGCAGGCCGGCAAGCGACCTGAGCGCAGGATTGTCCGAGATCTCGATGCGCCCGCTGGTGTTGACGGAGCCCAGCCCGCTCAAGGTGGTGAGTGAGGTCGCGTTCGAAATGCTGATGTAGCCCTCGCGCCCACCGCCGATGGTCGTCAACTGGCTGAGGGGTTCGAGTGTGGCCGCCGTGATGTTGGAGAGAACCAGGCTACCGACGCTCTCCAGCGCTTCCAGACCCGTGAGCGGGCCGTCTACACCGAGGTGCAGCACGCCCGTCACGTCCCTGAGCCGCGCGAGCGGCAACAGATCGGGGGTCTCGAAACCGAAGATGGAGAGGCTGCCCGTGATCTGCTCGCAGCCCTCGAGTTCCTCGAGCGCCGCGTAGCTGGTGACGTTGGTCGCGTCGATGGTGGTGTTGTTGTTCTCGCACAACCGAACCGGCCCATCCTGAGGTGGCCGAACGGGCTCGGGGCTCGGTGGTGCCACCACGCCCGTCGGGTCGTCGATGCCAGGAGGCGGCAGGTTGGGGATCGGAACGTCACCCCCCCGAGAGCCAGCCGCTCCGTCCGGGTCAGCCCCCGTTTCTGAGCCAGTGCACACGCCACCCAGACATTGGATGTCCGAGCGAGCGCCGCAGGCGCACAGGGAGGCCAGAAACGGCAAGCAAACCAGGCGAAAGTTCACGGCGCACCTTCTCGGAAACGAAACGTTCGGAGTCAAGCTAGCGCGCAAGAACCCGGCGTGCCAGGCCGAGCGTGCAGCCAGTGAATCGGGTTGGACCATTTGAGCTGGGCGCGAAAATTGCGTGCACGTCGCCTGCCCGCGCACGCTTCGCTCGAGCCGCTCAATGGCGGCGCTTTTCGAGTTTGAAGACGCGCAGCAAATAGACAAAGGCCGGCACGAGGACCAGCGCCGCGATGCCAAATGTAACCGCAAAGGCGGGTAGGGCGGGTGCGTACGTGACGGCGTCCATCACGGAGACATCGGGCAGCACGAAATGGTGGTCCATCGCGAGGCCCCAGCCGGCTACCACCAGCGCGGTCTGCAGCGCGCACGTGTAGCGAGCCAGCCGCGGCCTGCGCACCCAGAGCAGCTGAATGGTGATCAGGGCGAGCGTGGCGGTGGCCGCCTGCGCACCCCAGCTCCAGGTCGATCGCATCAACGTTGCGTGCAGCTCCGGTGCTTCGATGCTGGCGCGCCAGACCACTGTCCAGGCGAGCGCGCCGGTCACGATTTCTGACGCGATCGCCCGCGCGCGGAAATCATCTCGCAGCTCCGGGTCTTCCGCCTCTGCGCACAGGTAGACCGCAGCCAATGTCGCGAACAGGGCCAGCGTGAAAGCGCCGACGAGCCACGCGAACGGCGTGGTCCAGCCCGCCAGGAAGCCCGTTGTCACCTGTCCCCCTTCGATGCGGATGTCACCCGTGCCGAGCGCACCCGCGACGTTGCCGAGCAACACCGGCGTCGCGATGCTCGAAGCCGAAAATACCCGCGACCAGCGCCGGCGCGTACGATCGGTGTGAATACCGTAGGCGTGGAAGGCGAACGCAGCACCTCGCATGACGATGCCGAGTAGGCCGAGCGCGATGGGCACGTGGAGCGCGATGCTGATCACGGCGAACGCGCGCGGAAAAGCCGAGAACATCACCACGATCACGAAGATGAGCCAGACGTGATTGGCCTCCCAGATCGGGGCCAGGGCGTGATGAAGCGCTTCGCGCTGAGCGGCTTTGCGAGGCCCGCCTGCGAGCAGGTTCCAGACTCCGGCTCCCAGATCGGGCCCTCCCGTCAGGGCGTACAAGACCACGCCCGCTCCGAGCGCGAGCCAGAGCACTTCAGCCCAGATGTTCACGGCTCGCCTCTCCCGCCGTGAGACTCGGGCAGAGTTCCCGCTCCGAGCGGCACGCTGACGACGTGGCGGTACAAAAGCACGGCCACCACCGAACCGAGGAACAGGTACACGCCGACGCTGGCCCAGAAGCTCACGTGCAATCCGGGCATGGGCGTCACGGCATCGCGCACGCGCATCACTCCGAAGATGATCCACGGCTGGCGCCCCACCTCCGTCACCACCCAGCCCGCTTCGACCGCGATCAACCCGAGTGGGCCCACGCAAACTGCCGCGGTCAAGAAGCCGCGGTGGTCCTCGAGTGTGCGTTTGCGCCAGCGCAGCCACAGCCCGTAGCCCACGAGCCCGAGCATGGCGAAGCCGCAGCCGACCATGATTTGAAAAGCCAGGTGCACGATCAGGACGGGTGGACGTTGGTCTTCCGGGATGTCGGCGAGGCCCACCACTTCGGCGTCGGGGTCCGCGTGGGCGAGCACGCTGAGCCCCTTGGGAATGTGCAGGCCCAGGATCACGTGGCGCCCGCCATCGATCGGAATCCCGCCGACCAGGAGCGGCGCGCCTCGCGTGGTCTCCCACAAGGCTTCCGCGGCGGCCAGCTTGGCAGGTTGGTAGGTGGCCAGGTGCTTCGCCGAGAAATCGCCTGACACGATCTGCAGCGGGGTCGCGATCAAGAGGAGTGGCAACACGAGCCGGACCGCGGCGGCATGAAATGGATTGCCCGGTGCTCGCCGTAGCCTCGCGGCGTGGATGCCGAGCACGGCGAAGCCGACGCTCACGTAGGCGCTGATCAACATGTGCAGCGCCTGGGTCGGAAACGCGGGCGTGAAAAACGCCTCGAGCAGGTCCGCGCTCACGATTTCGCCACGCGCGTTCAGCGTGAAGCCGCGTGGCGTGTTCATGAACGAGTTGACGGCGATCACCAGGACGCCGCTCGCCGCGCCGCTGACCGCCACGACGATCCCGCTCCATAGATGGGCGCGCGGCGACACCCGCTCCCAACCGTACAGATAGACGCCGAGCGCGATCGCCTCGAGGAAGAACGCCAGGCCCTCGAGGCTGAAGGGCATGCCGATGAGGGGCCCCGCAAATTCCATGAAGCGCGGCCAGAGCAGGCCCAGCTCGAAGCTGAGCACCGTGCCCGAAATCGCCCCCACCGCGAACAAGATCGCCGTGCCCTTGGCCCAGCGATGCGCCAGCTCGCGATAGACCGCGTCCCCGGTCTTTTGGTGACGCCACTCCGCGAGCACCATCAGGCACGGCATCGCCATGCCCGCTACCGCGAACAGGATGTGGAACCCGAGCGACACGGCCATCTGGAGCCGCGCGGCCAACAAGGCATCGATCATCGGTTGGTGCTGCCTCTAAGAATGAGAGAAACCCGGAACGAGGTTCGGGTCTCTCCTCTCTAGGGCGCAAGTCCCGGTTTAGCGAGGTGGGTCGAGGCTGGGTCAGGTCTTTTTTGAATCAGCCGAGCACGCGCCGACACAAGCTCGCGATTTCTTTTTCGTACGGGTTGTCATACGCGAAACGCAGCATTTGGAACGCGATGCGCGATTCCGCCGGCGGCGGGCTGAGCTCCAGGCGCGACCAGGTGAAGCCCGCCTCGGGGTTGGGCCCGCACAGGGTGGGGTAGCGGCGAATCGCGATGGCCACCTGACCGCGGGCCCAGTCCACGCTTTGCGAGTCCATCGCGCCCCCGTCGATGGCGTGGCTCACGTAGCCGGGCAGCACCAGGGTGGTGCGATTCATCGACAGGATATTCTTCGCCGCGTTCAACGCTTCGAGGTTGTTCTTGAAGCGCTGGTCGGACTCCTGAGCTTTACGCTGATACAACCGCTCGAGGAACAGCGCTTGCAACGCGCTCGTGCGGGGTTCTGTGCTATCGAAGCGTGAAAGCTGCTCGTACAGCTCATAGGCGCGAGCCAGCTCCGCTCCGGTGAGCTCGTTCTGCGGCCGATCCAGCACTTTGCGGAATTCCACTAGGAGCTCGTCGAGCCGCCGATCGCTCTCGGCGAGCTGAGTCAGCTCGATGGTGCCGAGCTGTTCGGACTTGCCCTGGCGATCGCGCAGCATCAGCTTGGCGACGGGCGCGCGGCTGGTATCGGCACCGTACAGGTCTTGCAGCATCCGATTGCTGAGCTGGGACTCCACTTCACCGCGCGCGTTGGGTTCACCGAGCCGGAAGGTGTTGCCCTCGACATCGAGCGAAAGAATGACGTTGCGCGCCAGGCGCTGGTTGCAGGGCTGCGTCTTGACGGGATCGCCGGCGATGAAGCGTTTCTCACCGTTCTCGATCACGCTCTGCATCGGGATCACGTCGCAGATCGATTCCTCGCGAACGATCACGCGCACTCGGCCGCGCGTCGCCTCGATGTCAGCTGCGTAGTGCGTGTCACGCGGCGCACCGAGCTGTTCGCTGGTGGCGCCGGTTTGCGCAGGTGCTCGTGCCGGAGGCTTGTCGCCGCAGCCAAGGGCCGCGCTCGTGGCCACGGCCCCGAACACCACCGCCAAAAGCAGGGGCTGAGCACGCCGGGAGGTCTCGCGGATCCGCCGCGGCCGGGCATCCATCGCCTTACGAATCATGTTTCGTCCTCCTCGTTTCCGTCGTTCGCAGCGACGGTAACACAGGTTACGACCAGGGGCGATCCATTGACACTGGAATTGCTTCATTTCCCGGCGTCTGTCGTCGGATTCGCTCCGAGCCCGCCTAGCAACGCGCCGCTGAGCACGATCAGGTTGCCGGCGTTGAGCGCTTCGGGGCCGAGCCCGTTGCCCACCATCTCGTTGGTGATCAGATCCTGTCGGCCATCCGCGTCGAGATCGCCCCACGCCGCGCTGTAACAGAGCGTGTCGCCGCGGTCTGTACCGAAGGTGCCATGAGCACCGTACACCTCGAACAGCCCGAGATCGTCGCTCGGCCGGCGCAGGTCGATGCGCTCAGGCCACCCCCCTTCGACCCCTGCCAGAACGTGTACCACGCCTGCCGAGTGACGGCCGAACGGACTCGCGTGAGGTGAGCAGAACACGAGATCGGGCCTCCCGTCGCCGGAGAAGTCGCCGTGTGCCGCGGTGTCCCCGCTGATGTCGCCGGGGCCTACGCCCATGATCATCGTCGTGCGAACGGGAGGGTCCATGAGCGGCAGGGTCAGGATATCCGTGTCGAGCCCCGCGAGTCGGTGAGCCTCATAGATGATGTGACTGCTGCCCGAGTCCGGTCTGCCCGCGAAGTTCGCCGTCAGATCACCCACGAACAGGTCGGCGTTGCCGTCTTGGTCCCAATCGAGGCCGCCGATTAACTCTTCGCCAAAAGATCGGTTGCCCACGCTACCGCGCAGGACCGTATGCCGCCCCGCGCCTGCGCCGACGGCGAAGGCAAAGCCGGCAGGCCAGGGGAGCGCCGGAAAGTTGTCGTCCCAAAGAATGAACAGGTGCCCGTCCGGGGCTCCAGCGGTCGCGGTTGCGGATGTTCCTCCCAAGGTGTCGAGAGCCGCACCCGCGCGGTTCAAGGCGGCGGCCGCCAGAACTTCTGCTCGCCCGTTGCCGTCGAGATCGGCAAGCTGACAGGTGGCGCCAAAGTGATAGTGGGCGGGTGAGGGTTCGGCTGGCGGCACGATCTCGGCGACGTAGCCGTCGAGCGCGGAGCCCGCCGTCGCGCCGAGGTCGAAGCGATTTCGCCCCGCCAGATGGGGCCCACCGGCGATCACGTACACCACTCCCGCGCGCATGCCCGCGAGCCCGCTTTGATCGGCCCCGACGACGAGATCGTGAATGCCGTCACCGGTCAGATCCCCGCTGCGCATCCAGATACCGAGGCGATCGTTGGGTTCGGCGCCGATCAACAGCGTGAGCGCAACGCCTTCGGGCGGGTCCTCGAGCGCCAGCGTTTCCAAGCCGTTGCTGAGCGCTCGCAGGGCTGGGCCACCCGCGACGATGGCGAGCGCCCCCGCGCCGCTCTCTGTACTGCCGTCCGTGGCCGTCGCCGTGTAGTTCTGGCGTGCGATCAACAGATCCGCGAGCCCGTCCCCGGTGACGTCATCCATCCAGAGCTCGCTACCCGCGTATTCGAAGGGCACCCCACCATCGATGCGCAGAATGTTCGGATCGGGGACCGCGGTATCGAGCTCACCTCGGGTGGTGCCATCGCCGAACACGAGGTATACGCGTCCGGCACCGCGTACGTCGTTGGGTGACGATTGCATCGCGGCGAACGCGCTGTCGAGGAACCCATCTCCGTCGACATCGTAACCGCCGGCCACCGCCAGACCCAGGCTGCCGTTGCCGGTCGAGCCATAGACACGGCGGACTTCGCCGGGGCCGAGAGCGTTCAAGTCTACGCTGGCCACGTCGCGCGCGAGCGTCTCGATCTCCGGCCCG
The DNA here is from genome assembly GCA_043780025.1 of Deltaproteobacteria bacterium. Classification (GTDB taxonomy): domain Bacteria; phylum Myxococcota_A; class Polyangia; order Polyangiales; family Polyangiaceae; genus SZUA-265. Next base: position 4,023 of record JAYWEH010000535.1, on the reverse strand, counting down.
CACGCGAGCAGTGACGCGCAGGCGAACGACGTCAGTGTGCCGCGAACCCGTCCGGACCGCGTACTTCGATTCACAGTGCTTCGATTCATGCGGGCCTCGCCAGCGTTTGCGTTTGCGTTTGCGGCTGCGCGGAGCTCGGGGGGCCTGGCTCCGAGCGAGGACGAAAGAGCTCCTTGAGCCCCAGGAGCGGGCGCTCGACATGACGGTATGAGAGCGCCGCAACGCCGTAGCTAGTGACGAGGACCAGGGGGAAAAGCCCGAGGGGCTGCTCGGCGATCCCCGGAGCGAGGCGCCGCAGCGTTCCGATCACGGGTACATGGAACAAATAGAGGCCATAGCTCACCTGCCCGATGCGTGTGAGAGGCGGGAGCGCGAGCCAGCGGCTCGATGCGGAATGCGACAAGACGCTGGCGCCGACCAGGGCCGCAAAGGCGAGATCGAGCAAGATCGGCGGACCCACCGGGGCAGCGATCAGAGCGCCGCTCACGGCCAGGCACATCGGTACGCTGGCGCGGCCGCCGAGCAGCGCAAACAGCGCGACGAAACCGCGCCGATGGGCGGTGCCGAGCCCGAGGAGTGAGCCCAACGAGAGGGCGGGAGCGAAGCTCGTCGCGATGCGATGGGGGCTCTGCCCCTCCGGCAGCCAAACCGAAAAAACGCCCGCCTCGCCGCACTGGTCGACCGCGATCACCAGAGCGGCAGCGGCGACCGCGAGCCACCAGGAGCGGCGTAGCGTGGCCCTGAGCAACGGCGGCCAAAACACGTAAAATTGCTCCTCCACCGCCAGCGACCAGGCGAAGCCGAAGGAAACCGGGTGCGGGACCGCGTAGTCCACGAACCACGTGCTCGTGTACGTGGCGTAAAAGGGCAAGCTGGCGAAGAAGTGCCGCCGGGTGTCGCTCTCGCTCGCCAGCCCAAGGCCCACCGCGAAGGCTGCGAGCACCGCGTAGTAGAGCGGGAAGATGCGCAGGCAGCGGCGCAGCCAGAACCAGCCGAGCAGGATGTCCCCGCTCCGCCGCCACTCCGCGATCAAAAGGTGCGTGATCAAGAACCCGCTGAGCGCAAAGAACAGCGGCACTCCCGCGTGCCCGCGGCCGAGCCAGCCCGGCCAGGCTCGCGGCAGGCAGTGGTGCCAGATTACGGCGGTAATCGCGAGGCAACGCAATCCATCGAGACCGGGGAACCACGCGGTGGCGTCGAAACGAGCTCGAGCCGCGGCGGCGCGCTCAGCAAAGCCGTGGGGCGGCGAGTCCGTCATACGTGACCTGGGATGTTTACAGTTTCGCGGTTATGAGCCGCGCCTGTCAACGCACGGTGCGCTTTACACAGGCTCGCGCGCCGGCCCATCATCGGCGCCGGCCGAGAACGCATGAGCACCACCGATCCCCCGGTTCCCTCTTCGCCACCCGGGGCTGCCCCGGCAGCCCCTTCCGAGCCCAAACCCCGCTTCGGGTTCAATCCCCTCAAGTGGGTCTTTGCGCTCGAATACGTGATGCAGGGGCTCGCCAATCCGTTCCAGGGCATCACCTATCAGCCCTTCTTCCGCCATTTAAAGGTGGACTACGGGCTCACCGAAGCCGCCACCCAACGAATGTTCGCGCAATCGTACCTGGCCTGGAGCTTCAAGCCGGTGCTCGGCTTCTTCATCGACGCCTACGGCCGCACGCGCACGTTGCTCATCGTCTTTTTGTCGCTGGCTACGGCGGGCTTCTTGCTCACGCCGCTGTTCGACGTCAGTGCCAAGAGCTTCTTCGGATTCATGTTCGCCGTCTCGGTCGTGCTCGCCGCCACGGACGTTTCGGTGGACCGCGCCACCGTTATCGCGGGCGACGAGGAAGCCAAGGCCACCGGGCGCTCCAAGGCCAGCACCGTCGGGCTCAATCAGGCCATCTGTTGGGCGGCGATCTATGGCACCTCCATCGTCGCCGCCGTGCTCGGTGGCTACGTCGCCGATAACGTGCCGATCAATGGGCTCGTCCCCGGGCTCGCGCTAGTCCCGCTCCTGGTCCTGGCCATGGTGTGGCAGCTGCCGCGCGACAAGGTCGCGGCGATTCCCCTGCGCCGATCCATCGGCGAGTTCTGGGCTGGTCTGAATACCGGCCCCATCCTCGCGGTGATGTTGTTCTTCTTCATCTTCCATCTGCAACCCATGATGGGTCCGCTCTGGAACAACTACGCGATCGAGCAGCTGCATTTCACGCAAACCCAGGTCGGCATCGGGGACGGCGCGAGCTACGTGGGCTACTTCCTGGGTGTGCTCGCCTTCGTCTGGAAGGGCATCAAGCTGCAGGAGCGGCTCGGGCTACGCAAATTGTTTCGGATCTACATCCTGGCCAGCGTCGTCCTCGGCCTGGCGCAATTCCTGCTGCTCGATCCCTGGTTCAGCGTTGTATCCAGGGTGCTCGCGCGGGCGCTGCCGTTCCTGACTGAAGAGACCTGGCGACTCGTGCACCTGTGCGTTTACAACGCGCTGCTGTACCTGGGCCAGTCGCTCATTCGCATGAGCACGTTCAGTCTAGTGGGCGCTGTGATCCCCGTGCGCGCCGCGGGCAGCCTGTTCGCGGGCTTCATGTCGGTGGTGAACCTCGCCTATTCTTTCGCCTACGCGAGCGGCGCCTGGTTGTACGACAACGGCCTGAATTGGGCGCCCCTGCGCGCCCTGCAGCAGGGCCTGTTCGGCATGCCGGGTGAGGCAGGGCAGTCGCTGTCGTTGCACGTGTTGGTCCTGTTCAACGGCGCGGCCTATCTGCTCAGCTTCGTGTGTGTCCATTTGTTGCCAGATCGCAAGCAGACGTTGGAAACGGACGAGGCCGTCGTGGATCGGGGGCCCGAACGTTGGGCTCCGCTTGGCGCGTCCAGGCTGCGCATCGTGAATGGGGCAAGCCTGTTGCTCGGGCTCTCGGTGCTGGGGCTCGCCGTCGGCGTCGCCGATCTGGACTGGATCTCGTCCACGCTCGCCAGCTTCTTCGGCGTCACCATGCTGCGCAAAGCCCTGCTCGACGCCACGTTGCGCCGTATGCCCCAATCTAGTCCGGTCTAGTAGGGACTACTCCACCATCAAACGCAGCCGCTCGAGCGCGCGATCCCAGCTCGCCGAGATGCTGTCGAGGAACACGCGGGCTTCTTCGAGCCGCCGGGTCTCGAGCGCGTAGACCACCTCGCGGCCGCGTTTCGCCGGCGTCACGAGGCCTGCACCCTCGAGCACCTTGAGGTGCTTGACGATGGCCTGCCTCGTGACCTTCGCCCCTTCCGAGAGCACGGTCGCAGAAAGAGCACCGCCCGCGCCCAGCTTTCTCACTACCGCGAGCCTCGTCCCATCGCCGAGCGCGAAGAAGACGTCGGCGGCCGCTCGTTCACGTGCCTTCGACATATTTCCGAATATTCGCCGCCTGTGCAGCCCAGCCTCCTTCGTTCATCCGGAAGGCGCGCTCGCGGCGATGCGCCGGTACTCGCTCGAAACCGGACTCCACGATGCTGAGCCGGGTGCCCTCGGCTGCCGGCTCGAGCCGAAATTCGACCAAGGTCGTGGGCTCGTTTGCGGGGTCGGCCTCGGCATCGATGCCGTAGGGGACCCAGCGGAAGCTGAAGTAGTGTTCCGGTTCGATGCGTTCGACCGTGCAGAACACCATGTCTGGCTCCGGCAGCTTCAGCTTCGAAGGCCGTACACCGAGGTTCTTCTGGCGATCCATGATGGCCGCTTCGTCCAGCTTGCCCTCAAAGCGCCCCCGGATCGTCTTGCCCTGGACGAATGGCCCCTCCAGCTTGAAGCCAAACCAGCGCCCGAATTCCTCCGCATCCGCAATGGCCCGCCACACGCGCGATAACGGCGCACACAGCGTCACCTGCTTTTCGATCCTGTCCATGTTGTCAGCCGCGGCCATGTGAAACCTCCTGGTTGCACATTAGATAACGCGCGGCAAATCTTAGTGCAACCAGGAGGTTGCTAATCGGCCGCCCAGCGCGCCTCGAGCGATCACGCTAGCCAAAGCGCAACACAGCACCACGAAATGCTTGCCAATTTTC
>JAYWEH010000534.1:0-3467 GCA_043780025.1 Deltaproteobacteria bacterium | reverse complement strand
GGCGATGTTGAGGAGAAGCGTACTGCTGCTGAGTCTGGGCATCGCCGGCTGCACTGCGCACGCCCCACCTCCCCCGCCTTCGCCGAGCGAACGCGCAGAGACGGCGGCGCGTGAACTCTTCGAGCAGGGCAGCACCCTGGCGCGAGAAGGTGACTCAGTGAGGGCCGAGCAGTACCTCGCGGCCGCGCTCAGGCAAGGTCACGATCCGGAACGCGTCCTGCCCGCGCTGATGCGGGTGTGCTTGACAGGGTCGCGGCTGCGGGCCGCGCTCAACTACGCTTCGCCCTACCTCAAGCAGCACCCGGACGCGGTTTGGCTGCGCTACTTGGTGGCGACAGTCTATCTCGGGCTCCGTCAACCATTTCGGGCGCGTGAGCATCTCTTGATGATCGAGACACAGGCCCCAGAGCACGCGCGCTCACAATATTTGTTGGGCCTGACGGAATGGGAAGGGTTCGCAGACCGAGCCGCTGCGACGCGCCACTTTCGCGCCTACCTGCGGCTCGACCCCAACGGCCAATACGCGCCTGAAGTCGATGAGTGGCTGCGCGCACACGCGAACGTCAGCGTGACATCGGATCCCGCGTCGGGCGCCGGCGCAGCCCCTGTGGCGCCCGAACCCCCTCCTCCAAATCCAAGCCCCGAATCCAGCACTGAGCCGAGCGCTGACACGTCGGCGCGCGAAGCCTCGAGCATCAACCCGGCGGCGGGTCCCGAATCCCGAAAGCCAGATCCATGATCCCCTCACACGTCTACGAGAAAAGCCTCCGCTCGTTTCTCGAGCCCATCTTGCCGTACCTGGACGATCCGAGCGTCAGCGAGGTCATGATCAACGGCCCGAACATCATCTATGTGGAACGGAAGGGGCAGCTGAGCCGAGTGGACGCGCGCTTTTCGTCGACGGAAGCATTGGTGTCGGCGCTCAGGAACATCGCGCAGTTCGTGGGGCGCCCCCTCGACAACTATCACCCCATCCTGGAAGGGCGCCTGCCTGACGGATCGCGCATCGAGGCCTTGTTGCCGCCGGTGTCGCCCGACGGCCCTTCGGTGGCGATCCGGCGTTTCTCAAAGGACACGCTCACGATCGAAAAGCTACTCAGCTTTGGTTCGTTGACGCCGGATTCGGCGCAGATGTTGTCAGCGCTGGTCGCCTCCAAGCAGAACATCATCGTGTCGGGCGGTACTGGCTCCGGCAAGACGAGCTTGCTCAATTGTCTATCGTCGTTCATCCCGGAGGAAGATCGCGTGGTGGTGATCGAAGACGCACGCGAGCTACAGCTGCAGCAGTCGCACGTGGTCCAACTCGAAGGGCGGCCGCCGGATGCGCGCGGTAAAGGTCAGGTCACGATTCGCGATCTGTTCAAGGCCACCCTGCGCATGCGGCCCGATCGCATCGTGGTGGGTGAGATCCGCGGGGGCGAGGCGCTAGAGTTGATCCAGGCGATGACGTCCGGTCACGGCGGTTGCATGTCCACGGTGCACGCGAGCTACCCCAAGGACTCGATGTCCCGCCTCGAGACCATGGCGCTGATGAGCAACATCGAACTACCGCTCAGCGCCTTGCGCAGCCAGATCAGCTCCGCCATCGACGTCATCGTGCAGACCGGCAGAGTCCGGGACGGCAGCCGGCGCGTGACCCACATCACCGAGGTGACGGGCTGCGACGAGCACAATAATTATAAGCTTCAGGACCTGTTCGTGCTGGAGCCGACGCCCGACGGAAAGCAGGCCTTCGTCCCCACGGGCGTGTTACCCGAGTGCCTCGAAGCGATCCGCATGCATGGTCACGACCTGCCCCCCGCGGTCTACGCGGCGGCCAAGAGGAAACAGCGATGAGCACCACACCCAAAGGACCGAAACCGGACGATGAGGGCGCACGCGCCCCCGCGGCTAAACCGGGAGAGAGCCCGGTGCGTCCCAACATGGATCAGACGTTTTTGGGTGTGGCCCCTCCGGCCGCCTCGCCTCCGAGAACGCCGTCCGGCGCAGCGATCATCGCCGCGCCAATGATCGCGGTGTCGGGGAACAAGCCCGTGGCGAGGCCCACCCCGCCGCCCGCGCCGCAGCAACCCGTGGCACGAACGTCGGCTCCCCCTGAGCCACAGCCGAATCCGGGCGCCGGGCGCTCCACCCAGCTGGGCGGCGGCTGGCAGACCTCCAACGTGCCACCGCGCAACGCCTCGCCGGACCGCACGCTGATGCACACCTCCCCCCAAGCGAGCCCCTCCAATCCAGCTCGCGATCGGCGTCCCTCGGAGCCCGCTCCGGCAGCCGCCACGCGCACGCCCTTTCCGCGACCCGAAGCGCGAGAAGCCCCGGCGCAACAAGGCGGCTACACGCCGGCTCCGGCACCCGGGCGCCCGTCAGCAGAAGCCGAGGGCAATCGCACGGCGCTAGCCTCCGACTATCTGCGTGCTGCGCGCGACGCCGCCCTCGGTCAAGCGCCCCAGCATCAGCCCGCGCGCGACCACCAGCCGCCGCAACAGCACCAGCCGCCTGCGCAATACCAGCACACGCCGGCGCCGCCTGCTCCTCAGTTTCAAGCTCCACCCCAGCATCAGCCCGCCGCGTACCAACCTGCCGCGCACCACGCCGGAACGCCTTCGAGCCCCGCGCCCATGACGGTACCGCCCCCGACGGCGCCGCCGGCCATCGCGCCCGAGCGCCCTGCGACGCCGGTACCTGCATTTTCACCCGCGCCCGCCTTCGCCGCGCGAGATGAGCTGGAAGGCCCGAGAAGTCTCGGTACCCAAGCGTCCGTGGCTCCTCCGATGGAGGGGGGCTATGCGCCGCCAGCGCGACCCTCGGGGCCAGTAGTTCAGCACGCTTCGCCTCCGGCGCCCGAGCCCATGCGCGCAGCGCCGCGCTCGATGGCGGGAACGATGCTGGAACAACCACCAAGCATTCAGATCAAGACCGCACCCCCCGCTCCCGTTTCGGCCTTCTCGAATTCACCCTCGAGCGTGCCCGCACCGGCCCAGGTGACGCGCTTCGAAGCCGTACCGTCGATCCGTGCGCCTCTCGCTGATCAGCCTCCGGCTTCTTTCGGAGTGTCCGTGCAGATGGATCAGAGCGTGGCCTGGAACGCCCGCGAAAGCGGAAGCACCCAGCCGCAGAAGAAGAAGGGTGAGAGCGCACCCAAAGCCGGCTCGCAGACGCGCCTGATCGCGCTCGCGGGGGTGGCGCTCCTCGCGATCGGTTTTGCGGCCTTCAGCGATCAGTTGCAAGGTAACCGGACCAGCAAGACCGCCTCGCGATCACGCACGACGGAGACAGCAAACACCCGAGAGCAGACTGCGGAGACCGGCACCCGAGCAGAAGCTCCCACCGACCAGACGCGGCTCGCCAATCGCCCGTCTACCGAGACCGGCGAAGCCACGCAGGCTTTGGCGCAGGCCGCACCCGCGGCTCCGAGCACAGCGCCACCACCCACCGCCCCGGAGCCGGCTGCCGCTGCCGCGGCAGCC
>JAYWEH010000533.1:0-8200 GCA_043780025.1 Deltaproteobacteria bacterium | reverse complement strand
GGACTTCCGTCGCAGCGCGCTCGAAACGAGCCTGGCAGTGGCGGACAACGGTGACGCACGGCTTCGCCTCGCGCGTTACGCAGAGCCCGGTGCGTGGGAAGAGCTGCCAGTGCTCGATGTGGAGCTCGCGCCTTTCATCGTGGATGAGGCGCCCGTGTTCGAGCGCTTCACGTCAGCCGAACTCGAGTGGAACGACGCGACCTTGCTCGCGCTCGGGCGCCGCACATTCGAAGAGTGGCCTGCGCAGCGCGCGCCTTCGGTCGCAGGGCATGACACCGAATACCTGACGGGGCGCGGCGCCTGGCTCGATGATCGCGCCCGCCTGGGCGGCTTCGTCTGGGTGCGCTACGCGGACGGCACGACGGAGCCCGCGCTCAGCTGCGCGAGCTGTCACGCTCGGCCCGACATGGACGGGCGACTGATCCACGGCGCGGCCTCCGACTTCGATCTGGGAGCGCTCGTGGGCAAAGCGTGGGGCCCCGGGCGCATCGATGTGACGAGCGACGATGCGGACAACCCGGTGGCCATGCCGGACCTGCGAGCGACCCGGCACCAGCGGCGGCTGCACCACGCCGGCAATCTGCACAACAGCCTCGCCGCCCTCGCGGTCCGCACGGAGACGTTGCTGATCACCGCGCGTGCCGAGGCCGTGCGTCCGCCGCGCGAGATCGCGTTCGCCATCGCCTACTACGTCTGGTCTCTGGGCGGCGACGCAGCCCCAGCCGCTCTAACGCATTCGCGCACGTTCAATGACCACTGCGGGGGCTGCCACTTCGACGTAACCGGTGCCGGCGATGTCGTGCCGGCGCTCATCGTGGGCACCGACGGCGCGGCCACGCGCTCGTCCATGCGCGGCAGCGGCGGCTACCGCGCGCCCTCGCTCCACCGCGTCGCTGAGCGCACCCGCCTCACACACGAAGGCTGGCCACTCACCCTCGAGCAGTTCCTCGAGCCCGAGCGCGCCGCGATGTACCCTGGGCACGCCTTCGGCCTCGAGCTCGCCGGCGACGAACGCGCGGCGCTGGTGCGAGAGCTCAGCGCTGGGCAAGCCGATCCGTAGCTGCTGCGCCGGTGGCTCTTCCCTGCACAACCAGGCTGAGCTACGCCATCTCCGGCGATGCTGGAAGAGAAGCCGTGGCACGGTCGCTTGGCGGCGCTGACACGCGTCGTGCCGGTCTCAGTAGGGCTGATCGGAGCCTGCCTGTTCTCGAAAATGTTGGCCGACGTCTGGAGCCTGGGCAGCGAGTCGGTGCTTTGGTCCATGGGCGCCAACAACGGGGAGGCGGTGCGCGCCGGGCAGCTCTATCGACTGCTGGCCTGCACATTTCTGCACGCGGGTTGGTTTCACCTGTTCATGAACATGGGCGTACTACTTGGCTTGGCTCCGCTCGAACATGCACTCGGCTCGAGACGATTTCTAGTGCTCTATGTCGGCTCCGGGTTGGGCGGGTCTCTGGCGACGGCCTGGCTCATGCCAACGGCCGTCAGCGTCGGAGCGTCAGGAGCTCTTTGGGGAGTGCTCGGTTGGAGCTTTGGCATGCGTATCCCAGCGCGAGCAATGCTTCGGGAACGGGGCGTTCCGCTGCACGCGGGCTGGCCTATGCTCGCCGTCAACTTGGCGATCAGCTTTCTGCCGGGGGTGGACCTCTCGGCGCACCTCGGCGGCGGCTTTGTGGGCTTCACGCTCGGAGCGATGGGGCTGCTCCCCATAGCGAGCCTCCCACGATCGTCCGCCCCGACGCCCACACCGCGATCCGATTGGCCCTATGCGATTGCCAGCGCCATTTCCGGTCTGCTGCTCATGGGATCGCTCGTGGTCGCGTTGTGCGCTGGGCGGCCCTGGCAATTCGCGAGTCCTCCGAGCCTGCATCGATTACCCCTCGGCCCGCTCGGACTGAGTCTCGAGCTGCCGGAGCTCATGAGCGGCCAGTGCGACACTCTATTCACCAGTACAGAGTCCGGGGACAGCGTCGAACACTGGAGATGCGGAACGGTGGAGCGCTCGCCAGTCATCCTCACCATGACTCCCATGGATCTCAGATCCATACACGACGTGCTGCCCATGCCGAGCGACGAAATGCATCGCCTTTTGGCAACCCTGCGCGACAACATCGAGCAGTCGGCGGTCGCGCCGCGCACGCTGCGGGCCTCAGTCCAAGTCGTCTCGGTTGGAGAGCTCAGCGCCGTTCGCGAAGAGCTGCGGGGCGACTCTGTGAGCCCCTTCACGGGCAATGTTCACACTCGAGACTATTACGCATTTGTGGGGCGGTTTCGGGTGCAGCTGAGGTTCGTCCGCCTACGTAGGTGGCCCCTGGACGTATGGCCCGGCGTTGAAGAGCGTATCGTGTCATCTCTGCGCTACGCTGAGCCGTAGCCCAGCGACGGCTCGTAGCTGCCCAAACGCCACCGTCGCGTCAGACTGCGCCACGGTGCGGGGGACAGAATGGGCGACCCAAGCGCCATCACCGTCATGCACTCGGCGTGGCGCAGGCCCGGTGCGCTGTCGGGCGTGGGCGGATGAAGCAGAGCGTTCATCGTCGTGGCCAGTGGGGCCTGAAGAGCGGCCGGGCACTGTGGTCGCTTCCCGGGGCTTGCCCAGGGTGCTGAAATTGGCAATGGTGGCTGACAAGAGCCGTGGGACTACACTATGGGGCGGTGAGCGCTGTCTTCCTATCTGGGTGCGTGCCCCAGCTCTCGCAGGATGCGTCTGCGGACAACGCTGACCCACTTCTGGCGAACACCGACCCTGCCAGTCGTACGTTGAGCACCCTGTTCCCCAATCGGAGCGCGCAGTGCGCCGCGTGCCTTCAGGAAAATTGTCTAACGCAGCTCGGTAGCTGCGTGGACGACGCTGCATGCGCGGAGTTCGTCGAGTGTCGCTGGGCCGACAATCCGGGCCCGGACAAGGAGCTCAGTTGCGCCGCGGAATATGGGCGTAGCAACCTGGAAGAATCCGTTACCCGCGATCTGAGCAGTTGCTGGGAGACGCGCTGCGTGGAGGCCTGCCAACTCGGCACTAATTGGGCCTGCGCGGGGAACTATACCCTACCGCCTCCGGGGGACCGTGTCACGATTACTCAGACGCTGAGCGACACCGATCGTGCTCCAGTGGTGGGCGCGAGCGTGCGGTTCTGTGGCGCCGTTGACACAACCGCCGAATGCGAGGCCACCGCGGCTGCCGTGACCGATGAGCAGGGTGTATGTCGCGCCGACGTAGCAGCAGGCGCCGGTGACCGCGCGGGCTGGTGGGGTTATCGCCACGTGGCCCACCCCGACCTCTATCCGGCTCGGCTCGAAACCAATCTGCGTGTCCCTCAGAGCCGTTCCATGATCCAACAGGTGCCAGGTCGTACAGAGGTTCCCTTCTTGGCAATCGCTGAAGGCGCCGACCTACAGCTCGGCAACATCATATTTCAAGTGTTCGACTGCGCGCATAACGGGGCCGAAGGGGTTACCGTCGAGGTGACGGAGCAATTCAGCGAAACGAACGGTGCTCCGATCAGCACGCCTCGCATCCTCTATGTCGAAGACCAGAACACGGCTTTTCCCAGCTTCTCGCCAGATGCGACATTTGCTCGGGGTGCCGGAGGCGGCGTGATCTTGAATTTGAAACCCCGTGATCTCGCCTTAATCACGGTGCGCCGCTCGTGCGCAGAAGGGTGCCCCGAAGGATCGGAAGATGGAGAAATCGCGCGCATCCCGGTCTTCACGAATCCGGAGGAATTGCTCTTGCTCGAGATCCACCCGGACCCCTGACATTCTTCTGAAGCGCAAGGCGGGAAGCCAGCGGGCTCGCCGCGCATGGACGGGTCGCTCCCACCGGATCAAAAATTCTCTCAAAAGCGTCGCTCGGGTGACAAAGCCAGGGATTTGGGTGCACGTGGAGCAGCCACCAGCGCCCACCCAACGCCGCTCTTCCGTCCCGGTTCAAACATGCCCAAGCTCACTCGATTTGGCCAGGCCGTAGTCGGCCTGATGGTTTCGGTACTCCTCGCCTGCGCGAGCTCGGCGCCTCACCCGGCGACGGCCGACGCTGGGCCTGCGCCGAGCGCTAGCACGCCATTGCGAACCTTCCCGCCCAGCGCAACGCTCGTAGGGCCGAGCGCGGGCTGTGGCAAAGCGCAGCCCGTGCAGGGCGCGCTGACGTTGGCCTTCGGCACCCGCCAGGGCGAGTACCTGGTGTCGTTGCCGCCCGAGTACGACCCCAATCTGCCGTTGCCGTTGATCTTCGCCTTCCATGGCTACGAGCGCACCCACATCAGCATGGCCGAGACGGATTCGGGTGGGTTCCGACAGGCGCTCCAGGAACAGGCAGTGCTGGTCTTCGTGAAGAGCCAGGGTGTGGGCTGGGACTTTCCACATGAACTCGAACCCAGCCTGGAGTTCTTCAACGCGCTGTACCCGCAGGTGCTCGACGCTTATTGCGTCGACACGGCTCGAGTGTTCGCGCTGGGCCACAGCTCGGGCGGCTACTTCGCGAACATCCTGGGCTGCCGGCAGGGCGAGCTCTTGCGCGGCGTCGTGTTGCTAGCGGGCGCGGCGGAAGAGCAGCTCGGCTGCTCGTCGCCGCTCGCAGCCCTGATCATGCACGGCGTGCGAGACGTCGAGGTCCCGATATCGCGCGGCTGGAGCGAGCGCGACCACTACCGCGAGCGGAGTGGCTGCAGCAGGCAAACAGCGCCCGGTAGCGAGGCCGAATGCACACAATATCGCGACTGCTCGCCCGGGCATCCGGTGATCTGGTGTGAGCACGAAGAACCGACCTACAACAACTCGAACCACGGCTGGCCCTCGTTTGCGAACGCGGCCATCGCGAGCTTCATCAGTTCGCTGGCTCCCGAGGAGGTCGACGTGCAACACAACCTGCTCGGAAATTCCACGTTTGATGCAGCGGACGCGGCGCCGTGGCAGCGCTTCTTCGTGGCACCCGCCAGCGGCAGCGTCGTGGAACGCGCTGGCGCGGCGTGCGTCACCATCGACGAGGCCGGCGTAAACCCCTGGGACATTCAGATCGCGCACCGAGCGCTGCTACTGAAGCGCGGCCATCATTATGTGTTCGACTTCCGCGCCTGGTCCGACGTGCCAACCGCGATCAGGTCAAAATTGGGCAAGGAAATCCCGCCTTACAACGAGTACTGGGCGAACCGCTTCGCAGTGGGGCCCGCACCACGGCGCTTTCGCGCGGAGTTCGTGATGGGTGACCCGGACGACGACAAGGGGGAGCTCGCGTTCCACGTCGGTGGGGGCTACGTAAAACAACGGCCTGTCACCGTGTGCATCGACGACGTGTATGTCTCCGAGCCGGAGCGACCGGGGGACGTCGTCCAGACGCCTGACTAGATGGGCCGCGCCCGAGCCACCCGCGTTCGGGGCTCACGGGACCATGCGAGTTGGGCGCGGCGCTCGCACGATCGTCGGACGCGCGACGTTGCTGTTGTCGATGACGACGTCGACCCGCTCGTGGGGATGCACCGTCACCTCGTAGTGAACGTACCGCGGGATCCAGCCCGTCTTGTACGCGGCACGAACCAACGTCGAGTGGTCGCCCCGTGTCCCGTCACGCTGGGCGGCGCGCAGCAACATGGTTTGCCAGTCGATATCCAGCCAGACCGTGAGATCCCACTCTTCACGCAGCTCGGGCGTGTGCAGGAATGCGCCGTCCACTAGCAGGATCGCGTCTTGCTGCACGTCCAGCCAGTCCTCCGGGAACGGCTCGTCGTCATGGGAGTTCCAGTAATCCAGCCGGCAACGCCGGCTGCCGCGAGGCCCGCACGGGTCGAGCAGGAGCTCGCGAATCTTGGCGTAGTCGTAGCCTTCTCGCAGGTATTGCACCGGGGTGAAGCCGCCCGCCGCCTCGCGCTCGGCATGGCTGGGGCGATGGAAATCATCCAGCGTCGCGCGCAGGCAGACTCGACCGAGTTCCTCGAGCCGATCGGCCAGGGCATCCGCGAGCGTCGTCTTGCCCGCGCACGAGCGGCCGTCGATGCCCACCCTGAGCGGCCGATGCCGGGGCAGCTTTTGAATCGTATCGACGAGATACGTGGAGACGTGCGAAGCCTTCATTCCGCCGCCATGCAGCACGATCAGGAGCTGACCGCAACTCTAGCCGTCATTTCCTCTCGGGCAAGCTCCGGCGGGCCGCGTCACCCCGCTTGGCGAGCGGCGGTGGGTCGAGTAGGGTGCGCGCCAAATAGGAGTTTTCATCATGAATCAACGACTTTTGAGCGCAGTTGCCGCTCTCCTCTTGGCCTGTAGTGGTCAACAAGCTGCCGCCCCTGCCCCGGAGACGGCGGAGTCCCCAGCACCGGCCGCGTCGTCAGACGCGTTTGCAAAGCTCGATGCCGTGCTCGCGAAGCAATCGGAAGAAGCAAAGAGCCGCTACCCGCAACGGCATCCAAAAGAGATGATGGAGTTCTTTGGCGTGCAGCCGGGAATGACCGTCGTCGACACGTTGCCGGGCCCGGTGTGGTGGACGGGCATTCTGCTCGACTATCTCGGACCCGAAGGCAAAGTGGTCGACGCCGACTACGCCCCCGAGATGTGGACCAAGTTCGGAGAATACACTCCGGATCCGGCGACGAAGAAGAACTGGCCTGCAGACACCGTCGCCAAGCTGAACGCGGCGCGAGGGCCCGAGGCGGCCCAGGTGGGCGCCTTTCAGTACGGCGCCGTTCCGGCTGAGCTGGCCGGCACCGTCGACGTGATCCTGCTGCCGCGCGCCCTGCATCACTTCATGCGGCTCGAGGCGGACGGCAAGTACCTGACGCAGGCGCTCGCCGACATGAACAAGTTGCTGAAGCCAGGCGGCATCGTCGGGGTCGAGCAGCATCGCGCGCCCGAGGCGCACCCGGACGCCTCGACGAAGGGCGACCGCGGCTACGTCAAGCAATCGGCGGTGATCGCGGCGTTCCAGGCTGCGGGCTTCGAGCTCGCCGACAAGAGCGAGGTCAATGCCAACCCGAAGGATCAGCCCTCGGAAGCGGACGTCGTCTGGCGGCTGCCGCCCACGCTGGCCACGAGCAAAGGCAACGCTGAGCTCGAGGCGAAGATGAAGGCCATCGGCGAGACCGATCGCATGACGCTCAAGTTCAAGAAGCCGTCCTGAGTCGGTGAGCGAACCCGAGGGCCTGGTTGCGCGAGCACCGGGCACTCGGGTCCACATTTTGGCGCGTGTCGGTTTGTGTCACGGGGCGAATTCGCGCGGGGGCTCGCGGTGTGGAAGCGCTTCACAGTGGGGTAGTTTTGAGTGCCAAATAGGCCGCGGAGACGCTGTTTTTGTGCGTGCGCGCGAGTTCGGCACCAGCGATCCGATAGTTAGCGGCCGGCACGCGCCGTGCAATGGCATTGGCGTGGAGGTATTCATGACCAGAAAATCGCCGTTTGCCGTGCTCTTGACCCTGCCTTTGGTTCTGCTCTGCGCGAGCTGTGACGATGACACCGATGGAGATGGTGACGTCGATGGAGAAGACTGTCGCACGGAGTGCACTGACAGCCAGGCGAGCTGTGCGCTCGACTGCGATGACGCAGACGACTCCTGCCGGCTCGACTGCGACGCCGATCAGGACGACTGCGAAACCTCCTGCGACTGAGCTTCACCGAGCTGACCGCGCTCAGCCAAGCCATCTCATGACCATGAGATGGCGACAAAAGTAGCGCTCTAAGGGCAGCCCACCCGGCGGTTCTTCGCGCCTTCGTGAAGGACACAACTCGAATGGACGAAGGCTTCCTCGAATGAGGCCCGTTCGATCTCGGCGCCGGGTGTGGCCAAGCCGGAGAGGAGCGGATGCAGGCGGCCGAGCTGACCTCTGAGGGCGGCCGCGCTCGTGCCGAGTTCGGCGGCTGCCTGATCGACGTCGAGCAATTGCTGCTCGAACTGGAAGAAGACGCGCGAGATGGGATCCGGCGTGCTGCGCGCAATGCCGGCACGTTCGAGCGCGGACAAGTGGACTTCGCTGCTCTCTTGAACCATCTGGGCGAACTCGGCCGATCGGGGAATGATTTGGGCCACAGCCGCGAAGGTCTCACGGTCGAAGTTTCGCTCATTTTCTTCGACGTAGTCGCGGATCACATCGACGACGGGAAGGATCCCGGCGCTGTGGCAGCCATGGCACGACGCGGCATTGAGCTGGTCCGTTCCGTGGCAGACTTCCCGCCCACAATTTTCGTCGAGGCTGGCACGCCGGGCACCATCGGGGCCCCC
>JAYWEH010000532.1:0-3482 GCA_043780025.1 Deltaproteobacteria bacterium | reverse complement strand
CAGCCGGGCTTCGACGGAGAAATCTGGATCGAATACGAGGGCACGGGCGAAATCGACATCTTCAACGGCGCGATCCAGAGCCGCGACCCTGAGCGGCGCCGCGTCGTGTTCCGCGCCGGCGACAAGGGGCCGGTCTTTCTGCGCATCACGGCTTCCGATCCGCGCGGGACCGGAGACTACCTGCGAAACATTCGCGTATTTCGCGCGGACCAGGCGGAGTTGTTGCGGTCGGGTCAGTGGTTCAATCCCGACATGCTCGCCTACCTGGCCCCGTTTGGCTCGCTCCGCTTCATGGACTGGATGGATGGCAATCAACGAGGCCTGTGCAGTGGCGGTTCCGAGCACGCGCAAGACTGTTATGCCAAGCCAGGCCAATGCGGTGGCGGCCGTTGCGTGATGGCGGGGCGCTGGTCGGAGCGGCCGCGCGCGGACCAGGCGTTTCTGCTGGCGCGCAGCCAATACCTCGATCCGCGGGCTCCGGAGCGAGGCGTGCGGGTGGGTGGGTACCCCGTCGAGGTGTTGGTGGCGCTCGCCAACGCCGCGGGCGCCGATCCGCATTTCAACCTCCCAGCAACGGCCGAGGACGAATACGCGCGCGAGTTCGCGACCTACGTGAAGGAGCATCTGGCGCCCAACCTTCGGGCCAGTCTCGAATATTCGAATGAGACCTGGAACTGGGGCTTTCCCCAGGCCAACTACGTCAATGAGAAGGGGCGGCAGCTCTGGCCTGACGAAGGCTCCGCCTGGGTCCAATACGCGGGCAGCCGCATGCAGCACTTCTGCCGGATGTGGAAAGAGGTCTTTGGCGCCGAGGCGGAGCGCGTCCGCTGCTTGATCAGTCCGCAAACGGGTTGGTTCGAGATGGCCAAGGCGATGCTGGATTGTCCGGCCTGGGCCGCAGCTCACCCGGAGCTTGGGCCGTGTCATCGCGGCGCGGATGCGCTGGCCATCACCGGCTATTTCGCGGGCTGCCTGCAGGAGCCGCAGAACGAGCCCAAGCTACGAGCCTGGCTCGCGCGCGGTGAGAAATATGCCCTCGATCAGTTCTTCGAGCAGCTCGGCAAGGGCGGCAAGCTCGACTGCGCCGAGGAGGGGCAGGGAAACTCGCTCGTCGATACCTTGAAGCTTTATCGCGATTTCGCCGGGCTGGCCAAGGCGCGGGGGCTCGACCTGTACGTGTACGAGAGCGGCACGCACTTCAACTACGACGGCAAGGATCCCGCTATCGAGCGGCTGTTCGTGGCGGCCACTCGCGATCCGCGCATGGCGGAGTTGTACACTCAGAACCTGGAGGGCTTCCAGCAGGCGGGGGGCACCATCATCAACGCCTGGGGCTGGATTGCCGGGGACGACATGTGGGCCAACTCGGAACACGTCAACGATCGGGCCCACCCCAAGTACCGGGCCCTGCACGATTTCTCCCAGCAGAAGCCCTGTTCCTGGGCGCGCTGCGATCGCTCGGCACGCTGACATGCCGAGCGCGTTCGTCACGGGGGGAACGGGCTTCGTCGGGCTCAACCTGATCCAGGAGCTGCGCCACCGCGGCTGGGACGTCACTGCGTGCCACCGGCCGAGCTCGAACCTGGAATACGTGCGTCGCTTTTCGCCCCGGCTGGTTGTCGCCGACATCCTCGATCCAGTGGCGTTGACCGACGCCATGCCGGAACGGCCGGACGCTGTGTTCCACCTGGCCGCGAGCGTCACGTTTTGGCAGCCAAAGCACCCCGAGCAGACCCGCATCAACGTCGACGGCACGCGCAACGTCGTCGAGGCGGCGCTCGCGCGCAAGGCGCGCCGCTTCATTCACATGTCGAGCCTGGCCGCCTGGGGCCCGGAGGACGGGGACGTCATCGACGAGACAACGCCCTCGAAGGCTCCGGGGCATCGGGTGAACTATTTCCGCACCAAATGGCTCAGCGAACAGGAGGTCGAGCGCGGGATCCAGCGCGGCCTCACCGCTGTCTTCATCAATCCGGGCAATATCCTCGGTCCCTACGATCCGAACACCTGGGCGCGGGTTTTCTCACTGGCAAAGCGGGGCAAGCTGCCCATCGCGCCGGCGGGCGCCGCGCCATTTGCGCACGTGCGCGAAGTGGTCAAAGCCACCTTGGCTGCAGTGGAGCGGGGCGGCATCGGTGAGCGCTACTTGCTCGCGGGCACCCAGGCGTCCTACCGGGAGCTGTTCGCGCTCGTGTTCGAGCTGCTCGGTCAGCGGGCGCCGCGTGTCGCGCCGCGCTGGGTTCTGTCAGGCCTCGGCCGCGGCGCGGATTGGGCGAGCCGTTTGACGGGGCGCGAGCCCGACCTGACGCCGGAGCTGGCGCACCTGCTCAGCATGACCTTCGCAGCTCGGTCATCGAAGGCCGAGCGCGAGCTCGGGTTCAGGGTCGTTCCGCTGCGCCAGATGGTGGAGGACACCTTTGACTGGATGCGCTCCGAACGAGTGCTGTGAGCGCGCTCGGGCGTAGCCATCCAGTGTGACTCGAGCTATTCTGGACAGCACAGACTCGTCAGGAGGGTCCGTCATGGGAAAAGGTCAAGAGAAGCCGAACGCCAGTAACAAGCCCAAGCTTTCGGTCAAGGACAAGAAGCAGAAGAAGAAGGAGAAGGCGGCCACCAAGGGTTGAGCCTTCTTCCGGCGCGCCGCTCGACGTTCTGCGGCTGCCCCCGCCCGCAATACACGGCTCAATAACCCAGCTCGACAAACCCAGCTCGACAAACCAGCTGGATGCAGGGGTTGAGCCGTGGGCGGGCTGGCTCGCTCGCAGGTGAGCGCGCCGGATGTCCACCGGGGTGCCCGTCGACTCGGCGAGGTGCCGCCTCGCCGCCCAGGTTGGTACGGGCCGCGAGATGTGCTAGAGTCGGCTCATGTCTCGGATTTCCACCCGCCCGCTGCACATGCAGGCGTCGCGAATGCGACGGCCGCTCGCGTGGGCGCGTGTTGTCGGTCCGAGCGTTTGACGCTGTCTCTTTAGAACGTCTTCTTTAGATCGTCAAACCAACTTGGCTGTCAGCTCACCGGATTGGTGAGGAGCCTACCCGAGCGGCGTGTGCCCGCGTTTTCGCGCCTCGCCCGCGACCCGGCGTCGTCAACGCCTCCGGTTGCCCCACCTCGGCTCCTGCATGGAGAATTTGGTCATGGACTCCACCCGTTCTGCTTCAGCCATTTTCATCAGTACTTCGATTCCGTACGTCAACGGCGCGCCACACGTGGGCTTTGCCTGGGAGCTCGTGCTCGCCGACGTGTTGTCCCGCTACCACCGCCAGCGCGGTCGCTCGGTATTCTTCCTGACCGGCACCGACGACAACAGCCTCAAGAACGTGCAAGCAGCCGAACGCGAAGGTGTCGCCACGCCGCGCTTCGTCCGCGACCAGGGCGATCGATTCGTCGCGTTGGCGCAGGCGCTTCGCATCTCGCACGACGATTTCATCCGCACGGGCTTTGATCCCCGCCACGAGCCCGCGGTGGCCAAGCTGTGGCGGGC
>JAYWEH010000531.1:0-8251 GCA_043780025.1 Deltaproteobacteria bacterium | reverse complement strand
CGTGAGCGTCGATCCGGCGCTCGCTGTCGAGCTCGTCGGCGCGCGTCTGGCCGCCTCCGCGCGCGAACATCGACCTCTGTATCGCGATCTCGTTGCTCGGCTGGCGCAGCAGGCGGGAGCCGAGCCGGGTTTGCGACGGTTGCTCGGGTCGAGCGGTCTCGGCGTGTCCGGTGAGGTCGAGGTGTTGCGCGCCCTCGGTGCTGCGCTGCCCCGCTTCGTACCCGAAGCTTCCGGCTCGCTCGCGCGGGCAATGGCGGCCGCCCAGAGCTTCGCCGAGCGCTACGTCTTGCTCGCCCCGGCCGCGCTGCTCGCCGGACAGGACCCGAACGCCGCCGCGTTCGTCGATCGAGCGCTGGCGGACGAAGACGAATACTTGAGGCTTTCGGCAGCGCGCCTCGCCCCCGAGCAACCCGCCCTGCAGGCGCGCTTGATCGCCGGCACGCGCGACTCCGCAATGCGCGTGCGCGAAGCCAGCGTCGTGCGGCTCGGTGAGCAGTCGTCCGCCGCCGCCCTGCCGGTGCTCATCGAACGCCTCGCCGAGGACGACTGGCCGCTGGTGCGGGCCGCTGCGGCCAAGGCGCTCGCCGTCCTCGGTCCTTCGCCTCCGGCCGACGAAGGGCTGGCCGAGGCGGTCGAAGACTCGTCCGCCTCCGTGCGGCTGGCCGCGCTGCGCGCGCTGGGGCGGCGGGGTGCCTCTCAGTTCGGCTCTGCGGTGGAGGAGCGCTTCTCGGATCGCAGCGAGGAGGCGCTCGTGCGTGCGGCGGCGGCCACCGCGCTCGGAGACTTGTGCGACGCGAGCGCGCTCGATGCGCTGACGCGTGCGGCGCTCCGGCTGCTCGACGAACACCCCCACCCCGAAGACGTCGTCGTTGGTGTGGCTGCGCTGACGGCTCTGGGGCGCTTGGCGCCTAAAGACCTACCTGAGCGTTTGGCTCCTTTTGGCAGTCCGTCGCGGCCGCCCGGCGTCGCTGCATGGCTCGAGCGCGCTCAGACCGGTTCGACCTCTTGCCGAGTTGCGACGCCGGTCAAAAGTCCGCGATCCCGCAAGCGTCGCCGCTGAATCCTTCTGAAACAGCGCTGAGCGCTGTAGGTGTGATCACGCCGGTGTCACGACGCTTCGGACGCGTTTCAATTCCGGCGCAGATGACGCAATGCAGGACAGCTTTTTTGCGCACGGCGTGCGCCCGACTCGTGTTACCTGCTACAGTCACTTTTACGCCGAAAGTGCGACCCTGGAGGACGTTGGGCTGCTCGGGGCCTCGATGACCCACGAGCACGCCGATTGTCCTACCGCTCGGGTCCACGTTTCCGGCGACATCAAGCCGATATCAGGCCGACACGAGGCAGCGTTGAGATGAGATTCGGAAGTGCTTGTTCGCTTTTGACCTTGGCTTTGGCGGTCACCGTCGCGGGTTGTGCTCCGAGCGGTGAGGGCAACGACCCAGCCCTGGTCACGAATGGCCCGCTCGACAATATTCCGCCGCCCGGCACGGGCGGGACGTCGTCAAACCCGCTCCCGAGCGATGGCGACAACCTCTTCGACGATGACGACGATCTCGGTTGCACCAATGGCTGTGCTTTCCCGAGCGATCCGATTCTCGAACCCGGCGTCGCGGTCACCGACCTCGGTACGACCTTCGACGATCCCGAAGCGTTTCAGGCGGGCGCCATTTGCGTGGTCGAGCCGCAGCTTTCGGGGCCGAACGGTGAGCTCGGCGCGCTCTTCCCGCGCAACTGGCTCCGGCCTCGCTTTCGCTGGACCAGCTCCGGTGGCGAGACGCTCTGGGAGATCCGCCTGCGCAACGAAACGCAGCCGAATGATTTGCGCGCCTACACGCGCGACACCCAATGGCTGATGCCGGCCCAGGTCTGGGAGCGCATGGCCGCCGTGAACACACCCGTCACCGTCACTATTCGAGGTGTGGGTGCGGGGGGCGTGGTCACAGGTACCCGTGGTGATTTCCAGGTCGCGCCGGTGGACGCCGGCGGCAGCATGGTGTTCTGGGCGACCACGTCATCGCTCGTCACGCGCACGCCGCTGTCGAGCAAGCTGCAAGGCTTCACCGTGGGGGACGAAGCCGTCGTACAGACGCTGGCCGCTTCGCAGGTCCAGACCACTAACATTCCCGGTGAAGACGGCGCCAGGGCGCGCGGCTTCTACGCGTGTGGCGGCGAGACACCTCGGCCCACCTGCGCGGCCGAGCCCAACAACCCCGCCTGTTGTGATCCGACTGGCTACGAATTTGGGCAGGTCGAGTGCGTTGGCTGTCACGTCTCCACGCCGGATGGCAAGTCGGTGCTGTTCACGGACAACTGGCCCTGGAACAAGGTGGCGGCTTCGATCGAGCCTGGGACAGTGGGTGCCCTGCCTGCCACGGTCACGCCCTATGCTGCTGCGTTGCTCAAGCAACCGTGGCTCGGGATGCAGGCGCTCAGCCCCGCCTTCTTCTCCACGGAGCCCGGCGGCCAGCGCATCTTGATCACCAGCTACGGCTTGCGCCCCGCGCCCGGCACGACGCCGTTCGCCTCCGCGCAGCCCACCCGTCACTCGCTCGCCTGGTTCGATCTGGCGGCAGTCGATCCATCGCCGACGCTCCCTCCCTATCCCGAAGAGTTTCCGCTGGTGAACCCCTACGGCCCAGTGCTCGCCGCTCGCCAGGCCGCCGTGGGTCGCTCCTATAATCGCTCCTGGGGTCTGATCACGACCCTGGGCGAAAACGACAACGCCGTGACACCGACCTGGAGCAACGACGGGGTCGAGATCGCCTACGTGTCGACCAACAAGTCTTCGACCGACGGGCATCCCGACTGGACCGCCAACACGGCGGACATCAAGGTCGTGCCGTATGCGAATCACGGGGGCGGCGCAGCAACGCCGCTGCTGGGTGCCTCCGATCCAGGTGTCCTCGAGTATTACCCCGAGTTTTCCGCCGGTGACGCCTTCGTGGCGTTCGCGCGGGCGCCCAACCCCACGCTCGGGTTGCGCTGCGTGCCCTCCCAGAACGAACAGGGTGTCGTGGCGACGTGTGCTCCGCAAGAGTTGGGGGAGAACCCCGACGGGCCCTACTACAACCGCAATGGCGAGATCTATATCGTGAAAAGGGGTGGTGGCACGCCGATCCGTCTGGCCGCTAACGACCCCGTGAGTTGCACGGGTGATACAGTTCGCGGCAGCATCAACAGCTGGCCCAAGTGGTCACCGCGCCGCGAGCAAAGCGAAGGCAAGACCTATTACTTCCTGATCTTCTCGTCGGCGCGTTCGTATCCGGGCTCGTTCGAGATGCCGCGCGCTCGGCTCACGCCGGCGATCTCAAACAAGAGCTCCCAGCTGTACATGACGCCCATCGTCGTCGACGACGCGACGGGCAACGTGACCACCTATCCGGCAGTGTATCTGTGGAATCAGAACATCGTCGTGGACGCTGCCGGCACGGCCACCATCGAGAACACGAGTAACCTCACGCCCGCATGGGACGACTTCTCGATTCCCCCCGTACCTCCGCCGCTGCAGATCCCGCGTTGAGGCGCAGCGCGCTCTGTTTGATCGCTTCGGCCGGCTGGGCGCTGGTGCCCTTCTCGCGTTCGAGCGAGTCCGCGGCGTTGGATTTTTGGGGCTACGTTGCGCTCGTGGGCTCCGGCGTCTTCACGCTGCTCGTCGTCGCGGTGTGCTTCGATGCTCGCGATCGCGAGGGTAGCGGCTGGTCATCGGCCCTCACGCTCGGATGCGGGCTGGCAGCGCTGCCCTGGGCGATATTGGCGTATTGGTTGCAGGTCGGGACACATCACCGGCCGCTCGGCGCCGCCACCTTTGCGATCGGCGCTCTGTTGATTGGAGGCTTTGCCGTGGCGGTGGCACGGCACGTGCTCGCGTTTGCCGCGACGGAGGCCCGTTTGGGGCCGCCGGTTCTGATGGCCTGCCGGGTGCTTGCGCTGGCGAGCGTGGCCTTGCTCCTGGTCGTTCTCGGCAGTGCCAGCCTGGATCACGTGTCGTTGGGCCGGATTGTGCCCGAGCTCGTCGCGGGCGTCTTGCTCGGAGCTCTCGTCGTCTCATTGCCGGTGTCAGCGCGGCTGGCCGCGGCTGCGGCATGGGCGCTCCCGGTGTGTGCCATCCTGTGCCTCATATCGCTCTGGTTGGTTCAATCGGAAGCGGACGTTCGAGCCACAGTGAAATCTGCTCCGCTGATCGCAGGCGTGTTCGGGCTCGCTACGCCGTAACTCACCCTCCGGGTGGGCCGTCGATTGACAGGCGATCGATGCACCTTAGGTTGTTCAGGGTCGCAGGCGTCATGCTTTCCTGCTTCACTTGAACTCGGGAGCATTTCGTTGATTCGGCGTTCTGCACGGCTGTCCTCCTCCCTGTCGTCGCGCCTGCGCGAGTGGCTTCTCGGTTGGCTGCCTGCGATCGTGCTGCTCTTCGCAGCGGTGCCTCTGGCGGGGGCGTCCCAGCCGTTGTCGCTCGAGCGGCGATTGCCGGAGCCCGCATTGTTAGAGGAGGTGTTAGAGGAGGTCGGGCTCGATCCCGCCGCCGCAGAGCCGCCCGCGCTCGAGGCGGCCCGCGCGCGCCCCCCGGCGCCGCCCTCGCAGCGCGGTGACGGTCTGGATCGCAATACTCCGCACGACGCGCTCGAGTTGCCCGAGGGCGTGCGCCTGCCGTCCCCGCCGGACGGGTTCAATACGCATGATGCCGGCTGGCTGCGGATTTCGTTTCCACCCTCCAAGCGCCACCGCGTGCAGCCGCTGATTCAGGACGCGGAAACGTTTCGCGAGCAGTTGCGCGACTTGTTCGGGTTCTCCGTGCTCGATCACGTCACTGTGCACGTCGCCCGCACTGCCGGGGAAATGACGACGCTGGCGCCCGAAGGCAGCCCTTTTCCAAAGTACGCCGAGGGTGTGGCTTACCCTCGCCTGGGTTTGATCCTGCTCACGATAGAGCCCAAGCATCCCAACTCGGCGCACGATCTAGCCGAGGTGTTTCGGCACGAGCTCAGCCATCTGGCTTTGTATGAAGCGCTCGCCGGCCAGCACGTGCCGTTGTGGCTCAATGAGGGTTTCGCCATTCACCTCTCCGGCGAAAGCTCGCTGGCGCGCATGCAAACCTTATGGACCGCGACGCTGGCGGAGACGTTGATGCCGCTGAGCCAGCTCGATCGCGGCTTCCCGGACGACATCGTGGAGACGCCGATTGCCTACGCCCAGGCCGGGGACGTCGTGCGCCACCTGCTCAGGACCCGCTATAGCCAGCGCTTCGTCGCGATGTTGCGGCGGGTGCGCGGCGGCCAACCCTTTGCGCACGCCATGACGGATTCGTACGGCTTCGAGCCATACGGCCTCGGTTCGAACAGCCTGGAAGACGAGTGGCGCCGTGACGTGGCGAAGCGCTACAGCTTCTGGCCGGTGCTGCTCAGCGGCAGCATGGTGTGGTTCGGCGCGCTCGGGCTCTTCGCCGTTGGCTATTATCGCCGGCGCAAAGAACAAAAGCAGACCCTCGCGCGCTGGGCCGTGGAAGAAGCCATGGCGGACGGCCAGGCGGCGGCGCGTGCAGCGCCAGCGCCCCAGCGCATGCACATCGTGCTCGCACCCAAAGACGCAGCGCGAGACCCTGCCATCACACCGGGTTTCAAGAAGCCCACGCGGGATATGGACGTGCCGAAGGTCGAGCACGAGGGCAGCTGGCATACCTTGCACTGAGCTCAGGTAGTGATTCGACCTACAGCGTGACCCGTGTTAACGTGCTGCTGAATCGCGAGCTTTGCCGCTGGGCCGCTCGCGGAAACGCAGATGCTTTCTCGACGTCGTTTTCGTATTCAGCCGAGCAAGCTCGGCTTGATCCTGGGCCTAGTGAGCTGCAGCCTGGACGAGCGGGCGCCCGGCGTTGTCGGTGACGCGGGTGCCGGTAGTGGGGGTGGCAATGCCGGAGTGTCTGGCCAAGCTGGAGCGGCCGAGGCGGGAGCCTCAGCCGAGTCGGGCAACGGCGGATCCGGAGCCGGGCTCGGCGGTAACGCGAACACGAGCGGCAACGCTGGCGAAGCTGGCAGCTCGGAGCAACCAGCTTCCACCGAGGCCTTTTTCGAGAGCGGCGCGTGGCACGGCTATGTTTGGGTGGCCGCGGACGCACAGGCGCTCGGCACGATCGCGCTCACCAATTTCGAAAATCGCTCGGAGGCGAGCCCGTATTGTTTCACGGGCACGATCAGCGCTGATCCACCGAGCAGCCCGGGCGCAGCGGATGGGGCTCAGGGCTTCGCCGCGCTGGGGTTCAACATCAATCAGAGTGCCGCTCTTGCTGGCGGGGAGCTAGGCCCCGCGCTCGAGGTCGTTCCCACTGCGACTGGCATTACACTCACCGTGGAGCGCAACGCGCCGCCAACTGGCTCGGCGCTCCCCAACGCTCCGGTCTGGAGGCTAGAGCTTCGAGATGCGTCGGGTCAGTCCTGGTGTGTTCCCGTCGAACAGTTCGGCACCCCGCTCTCGATTCGCTTCGAAGCGGATCCCTCCGATCTGACGGTTCCCCATTTCAGGACCAACTGCTGGGACGTGAACGCCGGTAGCCCGTACGCGCGAGAGCCTATCTCATCGGTAGCCCTCAGCGTGGTCGGTGGCGAAAGCGTGGACTA
Source organism: Deltaproteobacteria bacterium (assembly GCA_043780025.1). GTDB lineage: Bacteria > Myxococcota_A > Polyangia > Polyangiales > Polyangiaceae > SZUA-265. Next base: position 1,637 of record JAYWEH010000531.1, on the reverse strand, counting down.
CTACTTCGACGGCTGCGTTTCCGGGCTCTCCGCCGCCGGGGAAGAAGCCCGTGGTACGCTGGATACGCAATTTGCCAAGGCCAAGGTCTTCGTCAATGGCGAGAGTTACATCGTCTACAACAACGCCGCGGGGTTGACCTCGACCGCAGACTCGGAATGGCTCGATTACGTCAACAACGGCTTCGAAATCGTCGAGCAGAACGCGGACCCGACGCCCGACGGATCACCGATTTCGTTCCCCTCGATCTACATCGGCGCGAACGGCACGCGAACGGGCCTTCTCGGTGTGACCACCTCCGATACCGACAACCTGCCGATTGCAGTGGGATCCATCACGGCCATTCCCACTCGGTTCCGGCACAACGCCGAAGTCGGTGACTACAATGCGACGTATGAGGCGTGGTTTTCTACTGCGGCCCCAGCGGCGGACTACTTCAGCGCGCAATCGGCGTATTTGATGGTGTGGACCTATAAGCCACTCAATCGAGACCCGATCGGGACGCGCACGGTGACCGTCTCGCTCGGAGAGCAAGTCTGGGGGGTGTATGTCGGGCCACGAGGAGGTTCGGGCCCGGATGCCAACCTGCCTGTCATCTCCTACGTGAACGAGGGCGAATCCAACCTCGACTACTCCGTGGACTTCAGCGTGTTCATCCGCGACGCGGTGAACCGCAACTTCGGATTGACCAACAACATGTTCTTGACCGACCTCTTTGCCGGTTTCCAGATCTGGGACGAAGGTGAAGCCGTGCAGCTTCACGAATTCACCGCCGTCGTCAACTGAGGGCGGAGGGGCCTCGGCCTCAGGGGTGGTTTGGGCCGGGCGGCGTCGAGATGTGGCGCTGCTCGTAGCTGCGCGACTCTTCGATGATGCGCTCGAAGATGCGTTGCGCCGCTTCGGGGTGCAGCGGCTGCGGCGCAGCGCGCGCGACCTTCGCGAGCAAGTCACGTTCCCGCACCGGGTCGTAGACGGGCCGGCCCTCAGCCTTCTTGATTTCGCCCACCTGCCGGACCAGATCCAGGCGCTTGGCGATGAGCTCCACGATCTGGTGATCGATCACGTCGATCGCTTCGCGAAGGGTGGGAATCGTCGCAGCCATTGGTCGCATGGTAGCCGGCCACGTCCCGGCGCAGCAACAACCGGATGCGCTCGTGACAGGGGCGGCCTGCGAGCCCCGACCGCGCGCCGATTCGCCCGCAGTTTTGCCCGGTTAGGGGTCCGGGCGGTGTGTTCGGGGGCGGGCAGAGCCTCGGCGGGCGACTCTTGCGAGGGTCTGCCGAACGTGATCGAATGGCCTTGCGATGACCAGACGAGCCATAGTCGACGTGTTTGCGGGTCGTGCGAAACCCGGGGATCGGGTCAGTGTGACGGGTTGGGTTCGGACGCGTCGGGACTCCAAGGCGGGTATCTCATTCGTCCACCTCTCCGACGGCTCGTGTTTCGACCCCCTGCAGCTCGTCGTGCCGAACACGCTCGGCAACTACGAGAGCGAAGTGCTCAAGCTGACGTCGGGCTGCTCGGTGCGCGCCTCGGGCCAGCTCGCGGAGAGCCAGGGCAAAGGCCAGTCCGTCGAGCTCAACGTCGACGAGCTGTCAGTCAGCGGTTGGGTGGAGGACCCGGAGCACTATCCGCTCGC
>JAYWEH010000530.1:0-8265 GCA_043780025.1 Deltaproteobacteria bacterium | reverse complement strand
CGAAGTAAACGCTGCCCCCGTATCCCACGTTCTGACTGCCGCCGACGGCATTGACGTCCCCTCCGGTACCGCCGTTCGGATGAGTCGGCGGATTCCATGGCAAGCCGGTTCCACCATTGGGCCTGCCACCGCTGTTCTCCAGGCTCGAGTCATCGAGGCCGAGCGTGTCAGCCTCGCTACGTCCTCCGCAGGAGCCCGCGCTCAACCCCACACTGCCGAGGATCAGCCAGCGCCACGGTCCGAGTGCAGCTCGCCATTCGAAGTCCCTCATGATCGACTCGCCCTTCGCTGGCGCCGGGAGCCGACGCCTCTCTGATTGAAGAAAAGAAAAGGAAGGAACAAGGAAGAGAGGAATGTCCCCCCCCGCCCAAGAGCACGCCGCATGCCACAGTGGAGCGCGAGCGATAACAGTTCGAAACTAAAAGTTATTTTGGTTTGGTTCCGCTGGTGGCACAGCTCCCCGGGCGACCCCGCCGTCGCGGCTGGCACAGCTCTGTGCCACACGCACACCCCGCGAAAATCCAACGCATTTCGCGAGCCGTACCGCCTCTGGCCAGGCCTCTACCCTTGAGGTAGGTTCCCGCCGCCATGCCCCCCGAGTCTTCAGGTCGCAGCCATCGCGAACGCCGCGTCCAGGTTCGCCGCGTCGACGAGTGCGACACGCTGGACGAGCTATTTCGTCATTGCTTTCCAGCATTTGGCGGCGGATTTCTGCGCCGTGTCTACACCATCCTGGACCGCGCCATCGGACTCGGCTGCCCGCTGACCCTGGCCGTGTCGGGGCCCGTCACCGTCTCCGGGCAACATCAGGCCTGGCTCATTCCGTTGCTCGAGACGGGCTGGATCGCCTACCTCTCCACCACGGACGCGGCCTGTTATCACGATGGCCATCGCAGCCTGAACGCGCACCGCGACCCCATCTTCGAAGTGCCGATCTGGGGTGACGACGGCGCGCTGCGGGACGAACGCACGATCCGCGTCACCGACATGGCGTTCGACGAAGAAGTGCTGCTCGATCAGGACAAGTTCCTCACCGCGATGCTGCGCCGCCCCGAGTTCCAGCGCAGCATGACCGGCACGGAGCTGCGCAACCGCATGGGCGCTTTCTACGGCGAGCAAGAACGGCACAACCGCGTGGCCTCCGGTTTGCTCTCCACCTGCGAGCGCCTGGCGATCCCGATTCTGGTGGGTGCGCCCGCGGACGGCAGCGTGTTTCTCAATTCGATGAAGCTGTGGGCCATGCAGCGCGCGGGCATCCTGAAGGAATACGCCTTCTCCCTCGATCTGCACGCGGAGGTCTTCGAAGCCTGCGCGTATCACCGCTGGGGCCTCTTCGATCAGGAGCCGAACGCCCTGGCGACGCTGATCCTGGGCGGCGGCGTGCCCAAGAACTTCAACCTGCAACCCGAGCCCGCGCTCGGTCAGGTGCTCGGCATCGAGAACGTGCGCGGCTACAACTTCGACGTGCAGATCGTCACCGCGCCGGTGACGGACGGCTCGCTTTCATCGTGCCCCCCGGCAGAAGCCGTCACCTGGGGCAAGGTGGACAAGGACACCTACCAACAAGCCACCGAGAGCCTGCAAGCCGACTATTCGACGCTGATGCCCTTCCTGATCAAGGCGCTGCTCGACAACCGCAAGCGCTATCAGCGACTGGCCGAAACCGAAGGCGTGGAAGCGCTCGTCGCGCGTGAGCCCGCCGCGCGCGGCTACTTGCGGCCCCAGGAAGGCTATCGACTATACGCGCAGCGTGAAGTCCTGGTGGAACGCCTGACGCGCGACGTGGCAAACAATCGTGACTGGTTGTTGCGTTCGCTCGAGTACGGTCTGGCCCGCGCCTGATCGAACACGCTCGCCCCACGCATCACAACTAACGTTCCTGCGCCCTTCAACGGCGTTCGTCGTCCGCGTGTCCAAAACTGCCGCCATCGAAAAGGGCTTGTGGAGCCTGACCTGGCCCTTGCTCTTCAGCCTGGCGCTGTCGTTTTCGCTCACCTTCGTCGACGCGATCTTTCTGAGTCAAATCTCCGATCGCGCGGCGGGCGCCGTGGGCTCGCTCTTGCCGGTTTTGGGCCTGACCATCATGCTCTTCTCGCCGCTGTCCCAGGCCGGCGGGGCCGTTTCCGGGCAGCTGATGGGCGCGGGCCGGCAAGATGACGTGCCGCCGACCTACCTGGCGCTGATTTCATTCGTGGGTGTGCTCGGTGTGATTGCCAGCCTCACGTTTATCACGCTCGCCGGTTACATCCCGCTGTGGCTCGGGCTCGAAGGCGGCATGGCTGAAGATGCCACGACCTACCTGCGCATCGTGGGCGGTGGCCAGGTGCTCAAGGCCGTGCAGATCGGCTTCACGAACGTGCTCAACTCGCGCGGCGAGACGCGCTGGGTGATGGCTGAAGCAGCGTTGACCAACCTCTTCCATCTGCTGCTCAACCTGGCCTTCTTGCATGGCGCTTTTGGTTTGCCCCAGGCGGGTGTCGCCGGCATCGCCGTGTCCACGCTGATCTCGCTCGGCTTCGGGCTCGGCTTCACGGTGCTGGTGGTGCGCTACAAGCTTGGCGTGCGCTTGCCGTGGTCCATCTCGTATCCCGTGCTGATGGCGCGCTTGCGGCCCATCTTGCGCATCGGCGTGCCCGCGGCGTTCGAGCCGTTCTCGTTTCAGTGCCTGCAGCTGATCATCAACAGCATCGTGATCCGCCTGGGCGCTGCGGTGTTGGCGACGCGCGTCTACGTGTTCAATTTCTTCCTGGTGACGACCGTGCTCTGGAGCGTGGCCTTCGGTATCGGCGCACAGATCGCGGTGTCGCATCGCGTGGGAGCGGCGCGGTATGAAGACGCGAACCGCGTGTTTCAGCGCGCGCTCCTGATTGCGCTCGCCGGCAACATGGCGCTGTGCCTGTTTCTGGGCCTCGCGCATCCGTGGATTCTGGCGCACCTGACGTCGGATCCGACCGTGATCGAGGTCGCGGGTCCTTTGTTTCTGGCGGCACCGCTCGTCGAAGCGGGGCGCGCCGCCAACATCGTGGGTGGTGGCGCGCTGCGCGCGTGCGGAGACTCCCGCTTTACTGCCGTTGTCGGTACTCTCCTGATGTGGTGTGTGGGCCTGCCCGCGGCCTACTTGCTCAGCACCGTGTTCGGGCTCGGCCTGACCGGCATCTGGATCGCCATGGGCATCGACGAAAGCATCCGCGGCGTCATGAACTATCTGCGCTGGCGGCAGGGGAGCTGGCGCAAGCTACGTTTGGTGTCGATGCCCCCGCCGATGGCTAGCGAGCCGGTGGTGCCGGTGGTGCCGGGGGAGTGAAGGGCTACGAGCGGTCGCTAGAACCGACGACGAACTCGACGTCCGGCTATTGCAACCAGACGTTCCCGTTCCAATCAATGTATGACAGGTCTTCATGACTCGTCGTCAGCCTGACGATCGAGCCGCCGAAGCTCGTGTTCCAGGTCGGATCAGGGTTCCACAACCCGGTGTCATGGTCGTACCAGCCGAGCCATGTCCCGCTGGCGTTCGTGGCGTAGTTACGGACGCTGCTGATCGACCCAGTGTCATTATCGATGAGGTGCCAATCTTCGCCATCGAAGAAGTAGCTGCTACGGTTCCGCACGGCCCAGATCCAGCCTCCTTCTTCCGACTCGAAGGCGGCGATGCTTTTCAACGTCCCGGTGCCAGGGACCGTCTTGACCACCGCCCAGCAGTCAGGATTGCCGCTGGTTCGCCAGAATCGAACCTTGTTCGAGCTATCGATGACCCAAACGTCGTGGAATGAATCGATCGCCAGATTCTGCAGCTTGCCTGTCGCGTCGAAATTGATAGTCGTTCCTGTGCCGCAGGCGTTCCGTGGCTGGGGAACCCAACTTCCATTCGACCAATCCCCGGTTCTTTTCATGATGCGGCCGTCAGCGGCAATCATCCAGAGCGCACCGGGCGTACATGAGATCCCCTCGCAATCACCCGAACGGTACGCCAGGGCGACAGCGCGTGCGCCCGCTGGATCGCGCTCCCAACTACCGATGAAGGTGGAATGCCAAATACCGTAGCCATTTATGTTTTGACAGTCTGTGGCGAACGGAAATGCCAGGTGCTTGTGGCAGAAATTCGGGTGCTCTCTATCCTGGATAACCCATGTCAGGTGGTCCGCCCCCACGCTCCCGGCAACGCATATCCCCAGCAAAGCACTCGAAACCCCAACCCATCGCTTCATTCGCTGACCCATTTGTGTACCTCCCGAAAAACAACTGGCCAAGCGTAGCGCGGCAGTCTGCTGTGGCAAACGCTGCAGGCCACCTTCAGCGAGAAATCACTTCCTCGTCCTGAACAATCAGCCCGTTCCAAGAGCGGGGCAGGTGGCCCAGCCATAATCACGGCCATTGACGCGCAGCGACATGGAGCAGTTCGTAGAGTTCGCGACCGCGTCCGAAAATCGAATGCAACTCGATTGGCGCGCGCACATGAAGCCTTGTCGCGCCTGGCTAAGGCGCGGCCACGGCGGATGCCGAAGAGGGCCGCTGGCTCTTGGCCACCCGCAGCCTTCGGCGGTGCACATGCACCTGGGTTTGGCTGCTTCGCGGCTGCCGTGTGCCCGGCTGTCGGCACAGCTGGTTTCTCGATAATTGCTAGGTGCCGAACATGGCCTAGAAGGCGCTTGGCGGGTACCATGCCGCGGGCATGCCGTAGAGCTTGCGCACGCCGATACTGTCCAGGCGCGAGATGCGAAGGTCGCTCAGCGCATTGCCGTTGCATTGGGGGTAATGCATCACCGAATCGACATCATAGGTGGTCAGCGGCGTGCCTGCAACGTCGCAGGTGGGTGTGTTGCAGGTGATGAGATCCACGCCGCAACCTCCGCCACCGGGCAAGACTTCGTGCTCGTGCCGCAAGCCAATCATGTGCCCCAGTTCGTGCCGCAAGACGCCCACCATGGTGAGGTTCGGGTAGAAATCGAGGACCGAGCCCCACGGCCACGCGGGATCGACGACGAGCGTCCCGAGGGGTTGATCGCACCAATCCGGAATGTTCGCCGGCAAATACGGCGGCGTGGCGCAAGCGGATAGAGCACCCGGCGTCGGCAGCACGGCAAAGTCGACCCCGGACGCGGCTGATACGCAGTTGTTGGCCTTGCTGGCGTCATATTCGAACACGGTGGAAGGGCGTGGCTCACGCGCTCGTCACCAATGTGCTCTGGATCGCCGGGCTCACCACCGCCGGCATCGGCATCACCCTGCTCGCCATCAGTTCGGACGAACCCAGCGCGCCCCAGACCTCGAAGGTCGAAGGCGGCTGATGCGCTGCCCGATTCATGCCGAGACTCGGTCTCAGTGGATGTTTCAAGTGTCAGGATGCGCGTGTTGCAGCAGCTGATCGAGGAGAGTCTGCTTGAAGCTGACAACGGGTTCGATGCGCTCGCGGGGCCAGCCGAGTGCTGTCGCGAGGCGTTCAACGGGGAGGGCGCGCAACGTCCACGCCAAGGTCAATGGCGAAAACCCAGCGTCCTGCTGCGGGCAATCCAGTAGAGCACGCCGCAGATCTACGCCGCTCTCGAGCAAGACCTTGACGTCTTCCACGTCGCGCGGTTCGGAGCGACCCAGCAGCGCGCACAGCTTGTTGACCAGGATTTGATGGGGCGTATCAACCCAGAGGACCACGCCTCCCACCTGCGCAGAACGCGGCGATTCGGCGAGAGGCACCGGGTCCGCAACCAAATCCACTGCTACGTGCTCGCCCGCTTCGTCGGAGACGTCGAGCCTGCAAAAGGCTGCCCCTGTCTGCAATGTAGCAACCGCCAGGCTCACCTTTTCGAGGCGCTGACGCACTTGGCCGGCGACGCCGCCGAGTTCGCTCTGGCGTTGCCAGAAGAGGTCGAGATCGCGCGTATCACGGTGAGCTGTATGAAAACCGGCGAGGGCCCCGCCTCCGCTCAACGTCCAGGGTGGCGTCATCCCGGCGAGAGCGATCAAGATGCGCTCTTGAAGAGCCGACAATTTACCGAGGGGCACGGCTGCCCGTTGAATGCCATTGCTCGAGCAGCCAGCGCCAGAACGGCCTCGTGTGACCTAGATACGGATCCACCGCGTCCAGCTGGTCACTCAGCTCGCGCAGGCTCACGAAAGAGAATACGTCATCTGGCTTGGCTTGGCGCATGAGCTTGCCGAGGAAATAGGCACGGACATCCGGATCTGAATCGCGCAAGCGTGCGCGGAACTCGTCGAGCGTCAAATCGTCATCCCATAGGAAGTACGCTCGACCGCGGGCATCCACCAGGCGATGAGGCGGTGTGGGGGCAAGAGCCGACATGGGAGTGTTCTCTGATCGGAATTCCGCCGATCGGACGTTCGGCAAGTATAGGCGAGGAAGTGCCCGCTGGGAAGAATGCATCTGTATACATGACCAGCCCCGCGACACCCGAGCCGAGAATGGCCTCTCGGCGTTGCTTGCCGGCTGCGTCAGCGAACGGACCTCACGGGCTCGGAATGCACTATTGGCGCTCGCTCACGAGGTCGAGCGCATTACCCGCGGGGTACGGAGCAGGGTAGCGCTCAGCAGGCCCCGGGTACGACCGCGCGTGTGGGGAAGAGCCGTTCTGCCTCCGGCGGCTTCCAGCCGCAACGCCGAAACGCGCGCAAGGTCTCTTTGCGCAACACCTCGTCGTCGCAATAGAAGTCGTGGCGCGCAGATTTAACATAGTGCGCGCCTCCGCCCAGATCGCTCGCGTCCGTTCGCACCAGTTCGCGAAAACGTTCGGCTGCTTCGGGTTGCTCCACGCGCGCGCGAGCGTACTCCGCCACCAAGGCCGCCAGCTGATCGAGGTGCGGATACAGTGCGCCGTTGAGCTCCACGAAGCCGAGCGTGAACAGCGCGGGGTGTTTGCGGCTGAACACCGTCAGGTAGTGAGCGACGCGCTGCCCGCGCCACTCGATCTCCGCGGCGTCCACATACGGTAGTTGCACGCGATAACCGGTGGCAGCGAGGACCTCGTCCACTTCCAGGCTGCGGCCGTCCGCCAGAGTGACGTGTCTCTCCGAGAAGCCGCTGACGTCGGGCACCAGCGTGATGTCGCCGTGGCGCAGGTGGTGCAAGAGCTGATCGTTCATCAGTGGATGGCTCTCCAGGATACCGTGCTCCGGTTTGGGCATGCCGAGCGCCGTCGTGTCGCCCACGATCAAGCGGTGCAGCCAGCCGAACACATATGCCTCGAGCCACTTGGGCAGCTTGGGCCCCTCGTGCGCGAAGACGTCTGCCGGTTTGCCGAAGATGTGTTTGGGAATGAAGTGGTAACCGCGGCGCACGCTCACGTACGCCTTCTTGGCGAAGCGCGCCGCGTCGCACGCGATGTCCGCGCCGGAGTTGCCGAGCCCGATGATGAGCACGCGTTTGCCGTGGAGCTCGCTGGGTTGCTGGTAGCTCGCGGTGTGGCGAAAGGTACCCGCGAATCGCCCTGGATACTCCGGCAGGTTGGGCTCCCAGTTCACGCCGCTCGCGCACACCACACCCGCGTACTCGCGTGTGTGGCCATCCACCTCGACCCGCGCTCCGTCCTCGCTGAAGGTCACGCGCTCCACGGCCTTGCCGAACTGGATTGACTCGCGCAGCCCATAGGCTTCCGCGAAGCTGCGCAGGTAGCTGAGGATCTGGTCGTGCCTCGGGTAGTCCGGGTACGCCGCCGGCATCGGAAACCCCAAAAAACCGCTACGCGTTCGCGATGAAATAAAGTGGGCGCTCTCGTACAACGGCGAGCCGGGGTTTTGCATGTCCCAGAGCCCGCCCACGTCGCGATGCCGCTCGAACACGTCGTATTCGATACCCCGTCGCGAAAAGGCGCGAGCCTGCGCGAGGCCGGACGGGCCTGCGCCGATGATGCAATAGCGATGGCCCGGAGTGTTCATGGCGCGGTCATGCAACGCGCGCCGGGCGCTGGCAACGGCGATTTCACGCGCCGGCTCTTCGCGATTGACGGGTGGGTGGGCCCGCATGACGATGGCTTCGCGGCACTTCGAGCCGCGAACCGGGCTGAACATGTGGACCCAAACTGTTTCGAAGCGCTGGAGCGCGTTGCCGTTCAGCTTGGCGGCTGCGTGTGCCTTTGCTTGTCCCGACAGCAAGTCGCCGGCGTCCACGCCGTCCACGTCGGCGTCTCCAATATCCTCAGCGGCCCCCGTCGCAGCCTCGACATCGAGCGCTCCGCTGCTCAGCGTGGTTACGCTCGGTCCGCTCTCGCCCGACCAGAAAGGTGGCCAACTCATCGTGCTCCTGCACGGGTGGGGAGC
>JAYWEH010000529.1:0-3491 GCA_043780025.1 Deltaproteobacteria bacterium | reverse complement strand
TGCGCGGCGCGCGGCCCGAGGCTGGTGATGGCACGGCCGGTGCGTGCCGCTGCCTGTCCCACAAAGGTTCGAGCCAAGGTCAGGATGTCGTCTCGCCGCTCGCGCAGGGGCGGTACGTTCAGCTCCACCACGCGCAACCGGTAATAAAGGTCCTGGCGGTAGCGCCCCGCTTCCACTTCGAGGACCAGGTCGCGATTAGTGGCCGCGAGTACGCGCACGTCGATCGGGCGGCTCTTGTTTTCCCCCACGCGCCGCACTTCGCGCTCTTGCAACGCGCGCAGCAATTTGACCTGCATGAGCGGCGTCAGCTCACCCACTTCATCCAGGAACAGGCTGCCGCCGTTGGCGGCCTCGAACAACCCAGCGCGTTCAATTGTGGCGCCGGTGAAGGACCCCTGCGCATGACCGAACAGTTCCGACTCGAGCAGGGACTCGGGCACCGCAGCGCAGTTGATGGCGACGAACGGACCGTGAGCTCGCGCTGACCGTTCGTGAATGAGCCGCGCCAGTCGCTCTTTGCCAACGCCGCTTTCACCCGTGATCACGACGGTCGAATCCACCCGGGCGACGCGCTGTGCCAGATCGAGTACGCGCTTCATTGCACTGCTCTGAGCCACGAGCCCCGAGGCGTCCACGCCGTCGCCGCGATCGTCGGTGTGCCCAATTAGGTCGCCCGGTTCTCCGGAGGGCGAATGTCCGGAGACTTGCTGTCCGGCGAGCTGGCGTTCCACGCGCCGGATCTCGGTGGTGACCTGGGTGAGCGCCGTATCGAGACAATCCCGCCGACTCGAGGGCGCCTCCGCCTCCAGACTGTCACCCCAGTCTTCGCGGAAGCGACCCACCAGGTGGCAGACCGCGTCGCCCTTGGCGCGGCAGCAGTCTTCGATGCAGTGCACTTCACGCCCATTGCAGTGCGAGAGATAGCCGCTGGCAAAGCCCGACAGCGTCCAGCACACCGGCTCATGCGAGGCGCCCTGATGGAGCAGGTGCTGCTCGGCCTCGTACGAGTCGTGCCAGAGCGACTCCGCAAATGGCGCCGGGCCTGCTCCCGAGCTCGAGCTGCTCGGCTCCACCACGCACAAACCCTGCAGCGTGTGTAAGCGCCCGCCCGCCCGCTGCCACTCCCGCTCGTCATCCCAGGGGAAGTCCGAGCGCAGGTTTTCGGCGGTGCGCCAGCCGTGCGCATAACCAAACCGTGTCAACACCCGGCGCGCGCCTGGGACGCCCAGGCTGTCGATCAGCTCGCCGCGCAGGACACCGAGTGCGACCGCGTCGAACAGGAGTGCTCGCTGCCCGCCGAAGCGGATCACTCCGCCGCTCGGCTCGAAATGCAGGAGTTCTCTCAGGTCCAGGTCTGCGGCGCGCATCGCTTCCCCTTCTTTCGTCCAACCTTGGGCTTATCAGAACGATTTCTGCCCCACCAGTACCGGCCGAAACGTTGCCAATGTCGATCGATCGCGCGGGGGAGCGCCCCGTCCGCGGGCTCCTCCTCTATTTGTCGTCATCTCGGGGTCACGAGATAGCTTCTAGGGCCATCAGCCGACCCGCTGAGAGGCACAAGGCTGTGCCGACTTGACGCAACCGAGTGGTCTCGGCCAAGACCACTATACATGGTTGGCTGGCAGGCTTCTTTTCCGTGTTGCGTAGCAGCGCTGCTGCTCGGGTGCGGGGGTGATCGCGACCACACCGCGATTTCACCGGTCGCCACCGAGCTCTCGCTGGTCACCTTCAACGTTGCGCTGGGTGTGGGGCTGTCGCCGTACCTGGAACAGCGCCTCGACGTCATCGAAGCGGATCTGCCCGGCTTGGGCGCCGACGTGGTGTGCATGCAGGAGCTGTGGCGGCCCGAGGACATCGCTCGGCTCAGCGCGAGCCTCGGCACCGCGTTTCCGTATGCGCACTGGTCTGTGCAAGCAGAGGGCGACGCCGAAGCGGCCGGCCCCTCCTGTAGCTCCGAAGAGGCGGACACGCTTCAGACCTGCGTCGAGGAAAACTGTGCCGAGGTGGACCCCGCGGTGCTGCCCCTGTGCGCCATCACCAGCTGCCAGGTGATCTTTAGCGAGGTCTCGACCGAGTGCCAGCAGTGCCTGGCCTCCAACCAATCGGCGACCGACATCACGAGCCTCACGGCGCTCTGTGCCGCCGATGACGCCGTCGCCCTGTCGTACCGCGATCAGACTGGCCTGTTGCTCTTGTCCCGCTTTCCGCTCACCGACACCGACTACCTCACGCTCGACTCGTCGCTCGGCGATCGCGGTGTGCTCTCCGCGCGGCTCGAAACCAGCTTCGCCGGCCTCGTCGATCTGCACTGCACCCACCTGGCCGCCTCGATCGGCGAAGAGCTGTATCAGGGCCCATACGGCTCCTGGGAAGGTGAACGCTCAATCCAGATCGAGCAGATGCTCGACCACGTGGACACGCGCAACCCCGGCGACACGCCGACGCTGCTGCTCGGCGACATGAACTGCGGCCCTGCCACGGCTCAGGCCTCTGCCGCGAGTGGCGACGCTTTTGCGCGCTTCGAAACCGCCGGCTTCGACGCTCCGTACGTCACAGACGACGGCCGCTGCACCTTCTGCGCCAACAACCCGCTGAATGATTTCCCCGCCGGTGGAGACGCCGGCGTGATCCTCGATCACGTATTATTGCGCAACCTCTCGTCCGCGGCCACGGGGGGCGTGCGAGTCTTCGACGAGGCGATCGAGATCGACGACGGGGGCGTCGTGCAGACGTCGCGTTCCGACCACTACGGCGTGCAGGTGGCGATTGCGCCGCCTTGAGAGCGCCATCGCCTCCGTCTGCATCCTCGGAGCGATTGCCAGCCTGAGCGCCCTTGCTCGCGCAGACGACGGCGACGAAGCTCGACGATTCGTCATTGGCTTGCGCACTGGCTACGGCATCCCCCTCGGCAGCTACGCCCGCGTCCGCACACTGGCCGGCATCCGCGACGAAAACGTGCACTCCATCGCCGACGATGCCTACGGCGTCATCCCCCTCTGGCTCGACGTTGGCTACCGCATTCACCCCAGCCTGCTGATCGGCGTGTACGGCATGTACGGCATCGTATTGCCCAAGACCGCAGCCGCGACGGATCCACTCGGTGGTGGCTGCCCCGAGAGCTTCGACTGTGCAGGGAGCGGCACTCGCTTCGGCGTTCGCGGCGAATATTCGTTCATGCCGGCGGGACCCATCAAACCCTGGCTCGGGATCGGGTTTGGTTATGAGCGGATCTCGACACACCTGGAGGGGCAGTTTGCCGGGCTCGAGTTCGAAGCCGATACGAGCCACTCGGGCCTGGACCTGCTGCAGCTCCAGGGCGGCGCGGACTTTGCCCTCAGCGACGTGTTCAGCCTCGGTCCGTTCCTGTCGCTTTCGGGGATGAAGTACGGCGACTGTGCACTCGCGTTGACCGGGGAGGAGCAGCCGTGTGAGCTCGACGAAGCGGCCTGGCACGGCTGGCTGGCGTTTGGGATCCGCGGCATGGCGGAGCT
>JAYWEH010000528.1:0-8267 GCA_043780025.1 Deltaproteobacteria bacterium | reverse complement strand
TGCCAAGGCTCGCGTACCAGGCCAGGCCAGCGCCTGAGAGGCCAGCGAGCAGCGGCCGTAACGAGGGTTCGAGCACGGGCAACTGCGACGGCAACACGGCGACGCGCACGCGCAGCGTGCCGCGCGTGCGCACCTGATCGTGACGGTGCCAAAATTGCACGGCACCCTCGGCGTTCAGCGCTCGCGCAGGGCCTTGATCCGGCGATCCGAGCTCGATGGCGCGCCCCACGTCGCGTTCGACTCCGGCGGAAAATCCCTCGAAGCGCAACCCGAGATGGTAGCGCCCCGGCTCCGCAGCGAGCGCCACCACGCTGGACGGCTCGAGCTGGGCCAGTCGCGAAGCCTTCACCACGTTCACCACCGCGGTCGCATCGAGCCCCGCGAACAGCACCGTGGCGCTCGCCTCCGGGCGCGGATGCAGCCGCAACGTGACCTCGCCAATCAACCCCAACGTGCCGAGCGCCCCGCACATCAGCTTGGGCAAATCAAAGCCAGCCACGTTCTTGACCACCTTGCTGCCGCTCTTGGCCAGCACGCCGTCCGCGCGCAAGAGCGTGATGCCGAGCAACAGCTCGCGCATGCCGCCGTAGCGGGCTCGCCGCGGCCCGAACGCCCCCACCGCCACCAGCCCGCCGAGCGTCGCGCGTTCGGGATTCGGTGCATCCACCCCGAGCCACTGGCCGCGCTCCCCCACGAGCGCCTGCAGCTCCCCGAGCGTGACGCCCGCCTCCGCAACGATGACCTGATCTTCGGCCGCGTAGTCCACGATGCGTCTCAGTCCGCGCGTGTGCACCAACACGTCCAGAGGCGATCCCGGGTTGCCGAGACCGAGCGCCGTGCCACCGCCGACGAAACCGACGCGCCGCCGCCCGCGCGCGCACTCTTCGAGCAGAGCCCGTGCGGCGTCCAGAGTCTCCGGCTGATGAACGACGGGCGCGTTCAACCGCGACCGATCTTGCCGGCCACTTCGGCAGGGTGAGCCTGGTACTTGCCGGGCAGGTCCCCGCACAGCCGTGGGGTCGGAAACACCTTGCCGGGGTTGAAGCGCACCAGTGGATCGAACGCGCAGCGCAACCAGTGCATCGTCTCGAGGTCCGCGTCGGTGAACATCTCCCCCATGTAGGCGGCCTTATCCACGCCCACGCCGTGTTCCCCCGTGATCGAGCCGCCCGCGGCCACGCACAATCGCACGATCTCGCCCGAACATTGCTCGGCCCGATGCGCCTGTTCGGTGTTGGCGGCGTCGTACAAGACCAGCGGGTGCAGGTTACCGTCCCCGGCGTGGAAGACGTTGGCCACCTGCACGCCATAGTGCTCGGCGAGGCGCGCGATCTCCGTCAGCACGCGCGCGATCTGCGAGCGCGGGATCACCCCGTCTTGCACGATGTAGTTGGGGCTGAGCCGCCCCATCGCGGTGAACGCGCTCTTGCGCCCGCGCCACATCGCGTCGCGCTCTGCCGCGTCCTTGGGCTGGCGCACGGACAGCGCCCCCGCGGCGATGCAGCGCTCCTCTGCCCGCGCGGCGGTGAGCTCGACCTCCACGGTCGTGCCGTCGACGTCCATCAAGATCAAGGCGCCCACCTCGGGCCAGTCGATGCCCATGACCGCGCGCACCGCGTCGATCGCGGCCTTGTCCATCATCTCGATGGCCGCTGGTAATACGCCGCTGGCGATGATCAACGACACCGCGTTGCCGG
Organism: Deltaproteobacteria bacterium; assembly: GCA_043780025.1. Classification (GTDB taxonomy): domain Bacteria; phylum Myxococcota_A; class Polyangia; order Polyangiales; family Polyangiaceae; genus SZUA-265. Next base: position 6,570 of record JAYWEH010000528.1, on the reverse strand, counting down.
CTTCGCGCGTCGACGCAAACGTCGCGAGCAGCGTGCGCGTCGCTTCGGGCATGCGGCAAATGCGGATCGTGACGCGCGTGACGACGCCGAGCGTGCCCTCGCTGCCCACGAGCGCCCCGCGCAGATCGTAGCCGGGCGTATCGAGCACAGGCCCACCCACCTCGATCACGTCACCGTTGGCGAGCACGAGCTCCGCGCCGAGGACATGGTGCGTGGTAAAGCCGTATTTCAGGCAATGCGCGCCGCCCGAATTTTCCGCGACGTTCCCTCCGATGCTGCAGATCTGTGCTGACGAGGGATCGGGCGCGTAATAATAGCCGTGCGGCGCCAGGCGCTTGGAGATGTCGAGGTTCACGACACCCGGCTCGACCGACATCCACTGGTTGTCGAGATCGATGTCGAGGATGCGCTTCATGCGCGACAGGCCGAGCAGCACACCGCCGGCGCTGGGCATGGCGCCACCGGAAAGGCCCGTGCCCGAGCCCCGAGGCACTACCGGCAGGCCCGCCTCGTAGGCAATCTTCACCACCCCCACCACCTCGTCGCGCGACTTGGGCAACACCACCACGCCGGGGCGCGCTCGCCAATGCGGCAGCGCGTCGCACTCATAGGTCACGAGCTGTTCCGGCTCGAAGATGCAATTGTCCGCGCCGACGACCGCCGCGAACCGATCCAACAGTTTCTTTGGCAGAGCCGCTACCGGAGCTTCAGACCTGATCGGTGGGGCCATCCGGGGCCGAGACTAGCGTGGTCGGAACGCGCTGTCATTCGTGCTATGCACATAGTCCGTCAGCGCCGGATCAGCTTCTTGGCGGCGACTCTCACCTGCATGCGCACGCTGTTCGCTTCGGCGATGCGAGCGAGCTCGGCCTGAGACAGCGCACGCAGCACCCGATCGATATGCGGCCCCGACACGCGCGGGTTCTCGAGCAGGGCTTTCTGAACTGCACCGTCCGCCACCCAGGCTTTATTGGCCACAATCAGGCTCACCAGGCTGGTCGGTAACGAACTGCTCTTGGCCATGCGGGACACCTCTCGCGCCGTGACCTGCGGATTGTGCAGGAGCCCTTCCCAGACCGAGCTCCCATACCGGCGCTCGAGCGCCACGCGTTCCGGCATGTTGCCCTGGCGGGCTAGCGCATCGCGCGCCGTGAGGTCGAGATCGCGCACGCGGTCGTGCAGATTGCGGCTGGAATCTTCGCTGTCCGGGTCGGAACTCGGCACCGGAGCGCGCGGCTCCACGAAGGCATGCAGCGCTTCGCGAACAGCCGTGTCGAAATTCACGAATTCGAGCCCGGTACCGGCGTTCTCGCCCTCGCTATTGACCCACACCGCCGCGGCTTGCACCGTCAGCGGTGTCCCGCCCTCGGGATGCTCGATGGACAGGGCGCAGGGTTGGCGTACCGAGAGGCTCGCCGCGCCAAGCACAAACGCGCGGCCCTTGCGCAGATTGGACTCGTAGTCGCGCTGGAGCTCTAAGAAGTCCCTGTAGCGCAGTGTCAGCTCGACACTCATGGTAGTCCCTCCAGGATTCTACGGCCTCGGTGGCGCCGGCTACAGCGCTTCTGACGCAATATGTCGGGCACAAGTTCCCCGATCTTGCGCCGAATGCTCAGGACATCTACCGCGGTCACCGTAGCGCGCGCTGCGCGACACATTGCCGAGACGCTGCGCGGACACCCGCGTGCGTATGGCGGAGCGTGCACTAGCCGAGCATCGCACGTTCACCCCTCCGGGTGAGGGATGTGCGTGACAGGATCGAGGAGCAACCGCGAAGTACACGGTCGTGTCGGCGTGGTCGCAACTTCGACCACATTCGGCCTATTTTTGTGATGGATCACGCGTGAACTGCCGTGCGTTGAATCTTTCGAACGCCGTGCAGAGGTGTTCTGACGCAAAGATCCAACCGGTGTTGCACGCACTCTTGGGGTGAAACAACCGGCATTGCTCTGGTAGCGGTGCCTTGCTATGAACGATACAAGGTAGAAGCCGAGCTACTGACTACACGTCGTCGTTCGGCACGGCGATGCAATGCCCGAGTGCAGCGGCACTCCAGGTTTGCAGGACTGGTCTGAGTGTCTCAGGCGTCTGTTGATTCTCTGCGAGCAAGGAGACTGGCCCTTTTCCACATGCGTGTGGAAAGGTTTCCACGTGTAATTCAGCGGGTTTTGTGCCGATAAAATCTAGAATTCTCACCGGCGGACGTTGGGCTCGACACCGTCGAAACAGGAGGCCACATGGCTTTAACCAAGGTTGCTCAGGATAAGTCGCTTCTAACCCTCCGGCAACTTGCGGCTCGCAAGCTCGATCGCCTCTGCGATGGTTTGGCATGCGCCGAACTCAGAGAACCCGCCGGGCACATCCTGAGCTTAATGTCTAGGGGATGGGCGGAACTACCGGCGTTGGCCGCGCCACATTGGCCGAGCGACATCACGGATGACGGCAGTCCCTTCGAGTTCTCAGTGGCGTTCGCCGGAAAGCAACTCGAATTGCGTTTGCTCGTGGAGCCGATGGGTACCGAGCGGACCGTTGCCGGAAATTGGCGCGCAGGTTTGGAGCTCAATCGAGACCTGGTTGCGGAACACGGGGTCACGACGACCCGGTTCGATCGCATCAAGGACTGTTTCGCGCCGCCAGCGGCGCCCGGAGTGCGCTTTGCGTTGTGGCACTCCGCGGCGCTCGAGGCGTCGGGGCGTCCGACGTTCAAGGCTTATCTAAATCCGGAAATTGGTGGTCCGTCGCAAGCTCTGCCGCGGCTCGAGACCGCGTTTCGGGAGTTAGGAATGAAAGCCGAATGGCAGGATCTGTCGGGGCTGGTGGGGCCCACAGGCCAATTCATTTACGTGTCACTCGACCTCGTTCCAGATGACGCCGCGCGGTTCAAAGTTTATGCGGCATACGACGCCGAGCGTGTCGGCGAACTCGATGCAGCGCTGAGTTCCAAGAATTGGGCGGATCGCGGCCAGGTCGCCGCGACCGTACGCATGCTAACTGGAGAACGGCCGGCGCTCGACGGCCGACCCATCCAGGTGTGCTACTCCTACCACTCGCCTGGCTCAGCGCCGGCACTCACCGTATACGTGCCGGTTCGCAGCCATTGTGACAGCGATGCGACGGCGCTGGAGTATGCCTGCAGATTCCTCGACCCGGCGCTCCGCGAGAGGTTGTCGAGCGGGGTTCAAAGTATGGCAGGGCGTCCGCTCGAGTCCGGCCGCGGCCTCATCACCTACGTCGCATTTCGTCCGCGGGCAGCCAAGCCCAGTGTCACCGTCTACCTCTCGCCTGAGGTCTATTCTATCGGGGCTCCTCGACGGTCCGAATGCGAAAGCCTTCCGGCTCCGCGCGAGTCGTCTATTCGGGCCCTGTCTCCGCGCTCACGTTCCGGAATTTCGCCTTTTAGCGTCGTGCTGAACGCGATCGATCGCCATCGTTTGGAACTGTCACGTCACCCGTTTATTCAGCACCTGCGGTCCGAGCGCGGAACTATAGAGGATGTGCGACGCGTTTCCTCTCGCGTCGCGTTCTTTGTGATGGCCTTTCAGGACGTGCTGAGGCTGGTGCGAAAGACAACGACCGATCCCCTCTTGGAACGTGTGGCGGTCACTCATGAAGCTGAGGACAAGGGTCACGATCGCTGGTATCTGCACGATCTCGCGCGGCTTGGCGTCTCGCTCAGTGTTCGGGACCTTTTTTCTTCCGAGGTTCAGGAGATCCGCGATATCTCCTACGCGCAGATCAGTGACGTGCTGAAAGCGACGGACGATTGTGCTCGCCTCGGTATCGTAATGGCGCTCGAAGCCGCTGGAGCGGAGTTCTTCGGAAGCATGATTCCGTTCGTAGCGCGCCAGAACAACGTGCCCGGTCTCCTATACTTTGCCCGCCGGCATCAGCAGGTCGAAGAGAGCCACGAAATGTTCACCGGTGATGGCCAGGAAACCCTCGCATCAATCCCCGTCAGGATGGAAGCGCTCCCTGAAGTGCTTGCCGTCGTAGCGCGAACATTTGACACGATGATTGCTCTGGCCGACAATCTCTCCGAATATATGGGGCTGCAGGTTCGCCACATTGAGGAGCGCGCTGAAGGGGCCGCGTGACGGAGGACGCGCTCGCGGGACTCGAGAGCCTGGCGGCTGCCGCCACGCCCGACTTCGGAGAGCTGGAGACCGACTTCGGTCGGCTAGTGACTGGGCAGGCGCTGGCGGTGGAGCGTCCCCGTTCGCCGGGTGAACTGGCGAGCGTCTTTGCCGAGGCTCGGCGCATGCGGAAGCGCTTATCGATTCGCGGAGGGGGCATGAGCCAAAGCGGCCAGTCGGTGCCCGACTCGAGTGTTGTCGTCGATCTGTCGAGTTGGAATCGTCTGGAGGGTATCCACTCGGGGCGCCAGAGCATTCGTTGCCAACCCGGCGCCAGCTGGAGGCAGGTGCTGCAGGCTACGCTTCCGCTCGGTCTAGCTCCCAAGGTGTATCCCTTGAACTTGGATTTGACCGTGGGGGGAACGCTCTCTGCGGGAGGTTTGGGAGCAACCAGCCATCGTCATGGTTTCGCGGCCGAGCATGTCCTGGGTGCGGAAGTTGTTTTGGCGTCTGGCGAGCCGGTCGTCACCAGCCCGAGCGATAACCGCGACGTATATGACTCTGTCTTTGGAGGAGTCGGTCGTGTCGGGGCAATCTGTTCCGTCGAGCTGGCGCTCGAGCGGGTTTCGCAAAGAGTTGAAACGTTGCTGCTGCGGTACGACGCACCCTCCAGGTTGGTCGCTGATCAGCTCACGCTGACGAGTCGTTCCGCTGCCTCATACGTCTCCGGAATGTGCAGCGCCGCGATCATGGGGCTCGTGCAAGGCCCTGGTGGCCGGCGAGGGCCTTTGCGGCGATGGTCCTATATATTGGAGCTGACATTCCCCGCCGGGGCGGATACCGGCACTGACTTGCTCGATGGCTTGGGCTTTTCTGAAATCTTGCATCGCGAAGCCGACAACTTGGAGTCGTATTCGAGCCGATTCGACGTTCGCTTTGAGATGATGCGAATCACCGGCGCTTGGCAGCAGGCGCATCCCTGGTTCGAAGCGCTTGTACCTGCTTCCGAAGCGGAATCCACTTTGGCGAAGGTGCAAGCGCTGCCTCCTTTTTTTGGAGATGGCCATCGAATTTCCGTCGTTGCCGACGGGCAGCGCCCCGCAGCCGTCGCCTATCCCCGGCAGAGTCCGGCCGTTGTGATCGCCGTGCTCCCGATGGGGGTTCCCGCACCGCTTGTTCCGATGGCCCTTCAGCAGATTGCGGCGCTGGACGCGCACATCTACGGCGTCGGTGGGTGCCGGTATCTTTCGGGTTGGTTGTCGCGAACGGGGGAATTCGACTGGCGGAAACACTACACGAAACATTTCTCGCGGCTCGCAGCGCTGAGGCAACGGTTTGACCCGGACGACGTCTTGTGTTCAAAGCTGCCGAGCTTCCAGTGATTAAGGGGTGCGATGATCCGTTCCGGGTGGCCGATCGAAAAAAAGCCCCGGGTCGGGAATCTGACGAGGCTTCCCCATTTCCGATTGCGACCGTCTTATCGCAAACGGCATTAATCTGGCTGCGGCCCTAGACCAGTTCGTTCCCATGTCTGAAGCTCGCCCTTCGCCTACCAAGCCCCAGCGCGTAGAGACAACCGGGATTCGCCTCCTCGAAGCGGACCGGGAGCACGCTGCTTGCACGTGGCGCAATCTTTTCGTGGTGTATTGGCTGGGGGAGACTACCCCCGGAGCTGTTGCGCGGCTGCATCAGCCGCTGCTCCGCTTGGGTCAGCAGCATCCGGAGAAGCTGGGTCTCATTCAGGTGGTGGGTGCTTCGACGGCAGCGCCACCGAGCGAGGCGAGGGACGCGCTCGCCAAATTCCTCAAGGCGGGAGGCGAGGTTATCGCGTGCTCCGCGTTGGTCGTGCCTGGTGTTGGCTTCAGAATGGCAGCCGCTCGCGCGCTCGCAACGGGCTTGGTCATGCTCGCGCGCCCTCCGTTCCAGCATCAGGTGTATGCAACCGTAGACCAAGCGGCGAGCTGGCTGAGCTCGGTCGTGCCCTCACTCGAGGGTCCGCCGATGCAAGCGCGAGAGATTGTTGCGGTTGTTACAAATCTGCAAAACCGGGTCCAAGATCGTAGGCCTCCGGTGGTACCCACCTGAGGATTGAGCCTACCATTCGCGAGTCTCAGCTGAGTCTCGCAAAAGCGAAGTTCGCCGTGTTGAGGATCGACCTGCTCCGCCACCGGACGGGGCGCACCGCCTTTCATCGAGAGGCCGCGAGCCTCCGAAGGCCTCGCCGAGTGATGGCGTGAAGCGCGACTGATGGCTGTTGCAGAAGCCATGCGCAGCCAGGTCGTTCCCATCGCTGCCGCGCCTTCTCGCTGACACGGCCCTGGCAGACACGCCGCGGGTTGGCCGATACAACGATATCGGGAGTTGAACGAGTAATGGCCATTTTTGGCCCGATTTCCGGGCACTGCTTCCCTACTGGACATGAGTTCCGGGGCTCTCCATAATCCCGCCCCCAACGCGGGGTGGGATCAGCATGCGGGCGGAATTCTTGGTCAGTGTC
>JAYWEH010000527.1:0-19424 GCA_043780025.1 Deltaproteobacteria bacterium | reverse complement strand
GCCTTGGATTGCAGCTCCGCCATCCCCAGCCCGCTCGGCGCGGCGTCGACGTCGACGGCAGATACGGCGCTGGTTTCGACGTCAGCGCCGGGTGGAACCGCTTCGCCTCCGAGCTGGGCCGCAGAGAGCCCGGCACCGAACTCGGGATCGAGGATCAGTGCCAAGCTGAGCGCCACGAGATCGAACGCGTCCGCACACGACGGCGCCGAAAGCGCTCGCACACGCGCGCCTTCAGCGAGCGCCACCGTGACGCGGACGGACCAGCCCTGTTCCGCGCTCCAGCCCATCTTGACGGCCGTCGCGGGCACGCTGGCGAAGTCGACATCTCGCCCCAGCAGCAACTGCAACCGGCGCTCCACCTCCGGCGTGTTCTGGCATTCGGGTGGCGCCGCCCAGCTCAGCCAGCCTGATGCCTGCGCCGCGCGCAGCGACGCGGGCACGGCAGCCCCCGCAAGAAGCGCCAGGGCCCAAGCCCACCGACGGCACCGCGAGCGCACTCGGCGAGGCATCCCCGCAACACTAGCGTCATTTTGTGCCGTTGCCATCCTCAACCGGACAACCAGCATGAGCGCACCGAGCCGGTGTGACCCCCCTCGCGCCCCGCGACGCCCTGTGTCACCGTCGGCACGCCATGGCACCCGCGCAGCCGATCCCCTCCTCCACCCGCGAAACCCGTAACCATCACCCGGGCATGCAGTACCGCCGCTTCGGGCGCACCAATCTGGACCTGAGCGTCATCACACTCGGCGGCATGCGCTACCACGACGGCTGGTCCCCCCCGCCGAACGAGCTGTCCGGACGCATGATCGAACAATGTTCCGACATGGTTCGGCGCGCTCTCGCGCTCGGCGTCAACCATATCGAGACGGCCAAGGGTTACGGCAAAAGCGAGCACTGTTATGGGCGCGTGCTCAATCAGGAGCTCAACGTTCCACGCGACAGCTACTACTTCATGACCAAGGGCGCGCCGGAGACCGCCGACGACATGCATCGCGAGCTCGAAGCGCAGCTCAAAGCCTTGCGCATGGATCACATCGATCTGTATGCCTGGCACGGCATCAACACACCGCGCCGCTACGACGTCGCGGTGGCCAAGGGCGGCCCCGTCGAGGTGCTGCGCCGCTACCAGGAGCAAGGCGTGATCGGCAGCGTCGGCTTCAGCACGCACGGCAGCGTCCGCACCATCACCGACGCCATCGCCACCGGGCTGTTCGATTTCGTGAACCTTCACTACTACTACTTCTGGCAACGCAACTGGGGCGCGGTGCTGCAAGCCGCGGCGCGCGACATGGGCGTGTTCATCATTTCGCCCAATGACAAGGGCGGGCAGCTCTTCAAGGCGCCCGAGCAGCTGCGAAAGTTGACGGCGCCGCTCACCCCCATCCAATTCAACGCACGCTTCTGCTTGAAGACGCCGCTCGTCCACACGCTCAGCTTCGGCATGTCGGAGCCGGAGCACGTCGAGGAATTGCGCGGCGTGTTTCCAGTCAGCGTGCCGCTGTCAGAAGGCGATCTCGCCATCGAGCGGCGACTGGACGCCCAGGTCGACGCGTTGTCGAGCTACGACGGCTACGATCTGGACGGCGACCCGAGCGGGATCAACATCCCGGAGGTCTTGCGCTTCCGCCGGCTGCTCAAGTGTTACGGCATGGAGGAGTTCGGGCGCTACCGCTACAACATGTTCAACCCGACCAGCGAATGGTTCTGGGGTGAGTTCGCGACTGAAGCGAACCTCGAGAAGGTGGATCGCTCGCGTTTCCCCAAGGGCATCCCCGTGATCGAGATGTTGCGCGAGACGCATCGAGAGCTGCACGCGCCCCCGAAGCTCTCCTGAGCATCCCTCCGTGCCTCGCGCCCGCTACGGGACGAGGCAGCGAGCGGGGGCCGAGGTGTAGCCCGAGGCGCGATTCGTTTCGCCGGTGGCAATGAACCCTGCGTCGCCGGAATCGATCTGGATGCGCTCGTCGAAGACCCAGAGGCCCTTCTGCACCGCGTAGGATTCGCGGAACGCCTCCACGACGCCCCAGGCCGCGAATCCCTGCATGTATTCGTATTCCTCAAAAACTCCGGGGAGCGAATAGATCGCCATCTCACCTTCCTCCCGGAACAGTGTTATCGGGCCCGACTGATTGTTGATCGCGATGAACGAGTAGGTTTCACCGGGAGCGAGCTCGAGCGTCACCGCTTCGTCAGTGAAGCTCCAATACCGGGGATAGGCGCACCACTGCCAACCTTGCCGGCCGAGAACTATGGACTGCGGCGATGATGTGGCGTTCCGCAGTATGATCTCGGCGGTGTTGATATTGACGCTCTGGATCACAATGGTCTGGCCAAGCACGGGGATGGGAGTGGGTTCGGGGCACCCTGCGGGCCTCACACCACCGGAGCCCCCTGAGCCAGTCGAGCCTGCCGAGCCGCTCGCACCCGCCGAGCCGGCTTCGCCCGCGCCTCCTGCTGACCCGGCGCTTCCGCCATCGCCCGCCTCCGAGCCCGCACTGCCGCCATCCCCACCCTCTCCCGCGCGACCTCCGGACCCTGCCGTCGTCGCTGGGTCATTCGGCACTGTGGAGATCCCCCCGCACGCGAGGGCCGCTGCCATGACCATCAGGCTCAGCGCCTGCTGCTGACGCCCCCGAGTGGCCAACCAACTGCTCGCGGGCTTCGTACCAGACATACTCGTGTCTCATTTAGGCTCCCCGGCAGCCTCGAGCAAGCTCAGCCATGACCGAGCACGGCTTTTGTGCGCCCAAGCGGGCCGACGTTTGCGCGAGAGCTCGGCGGGCAACCGGGAAATGCCATTGGCGCACCAGTGGTCCCAAGCGACCGGCGGTCTCGAGCGCTCGCTGCAGGGTTTTCGGTGGCGCCCACGAACTTGTCCTCCTTGATGGTAAGCGGTGCTTGGGCACGCCCGAGCTGTAACGGCGAGATACACGGAACGCCGAAGCGTGGCCCTGGAGCGGGCCGGCGGCCGACCGGTCACGATGCCGACCGCGGCGCTTGTGGACCTGCTGCCCACTGTATTATGTGTGTGACACAGATGTTCGAGCTCGAAATCAATCCAGCGTCCAAGCTGCCGGTCTATCGTCAGATCGCTGACCAGACACACTTCGCCATCAACACGGGTGCGCTGCCGGCCGGCGCGCGCCTGCCGAGTTTGCGCGCGTTGTCTTCGCGTCACCACATCGCGGTCAACACCATCGTCAAGGCCTTCAAGCTGCTCGAGCAGCGCGGCCTCGTCGCCGCCGGCCCGCGCAGCAGCTATCGAGTTTCGAGCTCCAAGTCGACCGCGCTTGCCCGCCGCGGCACCGAAAACGGATCGCGCTACGCCGGGCGCGGCGTTTCCGCCAGCAAGGCGGAGGTGCACGACGCGATCGCCAAGCTCGATCGCGGGCTGTTTCCGTTCGCGTTTTGCAAGGTCACCGAAGACTACCTGACCCTCGATCCCGACCTCTGCAACGTCATCCACGCTGACGGCAGCGGTACCAAGTCGCTGATCGCATACCTGTATTATCGCGAAACCGGTGATGTTTCCGTGTTTCGCGGCATCGCTCAGGACAGCCTGGTGATGAACCTCGACGATCTGTTGTGCGTGGGTGCCACCAGCCGCATCCTGGTCTCCAGCACGATCAATCGCAACGCCAAACGCGTCAGCGGGGAAGTGCTGCGCGAGCTGGTCGAGGGTACGGAGGTCTACCTCGGGAAGCTACGAGCCCTGGGTGTGGACATCCAGAATGGCGGCGGCGAAACGGCGGACGTGGGCGACCTCACCCCCACGCTGACCGTGGATAGCTGCACCACGACGGTCCTGCGCAAGGCGGACGTCGTCGGAGCGGACGGCATCCGCGCCGGGCTCGTCATCGTGGGCCTTTCTAGCTCAGGCCAGGCCACCTACGAGGAGGCGGAGAACAGTGGCATTGGCAGCAACGGGCTCACCAGTGCGCGCCACGATCTGTTGAGCTCGTATTATCGCGAGCACTACCCGGAGACGTTCGACGCTCAGATCGATCCCGCGCTCGTCTACTCGGGGCCGTACCGCTTGCTGGACCCCTTGCCGGGTTCCAAGCTCAGCGTCGGCAAAGCGCTGCTCAGTCCGACGCGCAGCTACGCTCCCGTGATCGCAGCGCTCCTGTCCGCGCGGCGCGGCAAGATCAAGGGTCTCATACACTGCTCCGGCGGCGGCCAGACCAAGTGCCTGCGTTTTGGCCGAGGTGTGCATTTTATCAAGGATTCGCTGTTCACGATTCCCGCCATTTTCAAGGCAATTCAGAAGGTGAGCCGCACATCCTGGAAGGAGATGTACCAGGTCTACAACATGGGCCACCGCATGGAAGCGTATTGCGCGCCGCGCGAGGCGCGCCACGTGATCGAAGCGGCCAAGAGCATGGGCATCGACGCACAGGTCATCGGCCGCACCGAAAAGAGCGAGGACGGGCAGAACCGCCTCAGCGTCACCCACGGCTCGCAGACCCTGCGTTATGCCGTTCGATAGCTCGCCGGTGCGAGTGCCGTGGAGGGTGGGCACGACGTCCTTCATCCATCCGGGCGATTGGTTGTACAACGCGTCGCTGCTGCTGCCGCGCTTTGACGACATCGAGCTGTTGTTCTTCGAAGCCGACGGACCCGGGGCCTTCCCCGACGCGGAACAGTGCCGCGCTTTGGCCGAGCAGAAGCGTATCCACGGCGCGAGCTTTTCACTGCACACCCCGCTCGTTGCGAGCCTTGCCAGTGAAGATCGCGCACGCCGTGCGGCCAGCGTCGAGCAAGTGGGCCGAGCCATGCACGCGGCCCGCACGCTCGAACCCGAAGCCTACGTATTGCACGTGTATTGGGGGGAATCGGAACACGCCGCCGAACGTCCCAAGGACGTGGGGGCGTGGCGCGCGCGCGCGGCCGATTCGCTGCGCCAAGTACTGGCGTTCGGCGTCGAGCCGCGCCAGCTGTGCATCGAAACGCTGGACTACGACTTCAGCTTGATCGAACCCGTGGTGGAGTCTCTGAATCTATCGATCGCTCTCGATGTCGGGCACTTGGTGCGCGACGGTCGAGATGCGCTCGCCGCGCTCGACCGCTACCTGCCGCGGGCACGGCTAATTCAGTGGCACGGCACCGACCCCGAGGATCGCGACCATCGGTCGCTCTTGCATTTTCCTCGCGCTCTCGCCCGCCAGCTGATCTCCCGGCTGTTCGCGGCGCGTTACTCCGGCGTCTTGACCCTGGAGGTGTTTCGCGCCGAAGACCTGGAACGCTCCGAGCTGGTGCTCCGCGAGCTCTTGGCAGAACTGGCTCCGGCGGCTCTGCGCGTTGTTGGCTCCACGGCGGAGCCGGCCGCGTGAACATCACGCTCGGCCTGTTGCTCGGCTCCGTCGGTGTGCTCGTAGCGGCACTGGCCATTGATCTCCTATTTGGAGAGCTGCCCGCGCGCCTGCACCCGGTGGTCTGGATGGGGACACTGATCCGGCGCGTCGAGCACTGGATGCCCTCTCGCGGGGCGGCGCGCCAATTCTTGGCGGGGCTGCTGCTCGCGCTCGGGTTGCCAGTCGCGTGCGGCGCCGTCGCGCTCGTGGCCTTGCGCGGGCTCGAGCCCTGGCCCGTATTGCACTTCGGGGCGAGCGTCGCGATCTTGACCAGCACGTTTGCGGCGCGCGCGCTCGGGGAAGCCGCGCGCCAGGTGCAGAAAGCGCTGAACGCGAGCGAAATCGGAGCGGCGCGCCAGGCCCTGCGCAGCCTGTGCAGCCGCGATCCGAGCCAGCTGAGCGAGCCCGAGCTGGTGGCGGCGAGCGTGGAGTCGGTGGCAGAAAACGCTTCCGATAGTTGGGTGGCGCCGCTATTTTTCTATGTGCTGCTCGGCGTACCGGGCGCGGTGGCGTATCGCGCCGTCAATACGCTGGACGCCATGCTGGGTTATCACGGCCGCTATGAGTACCTGGGCAAGGCGAGCGCACGCCTGGACGACGTGTTGAATTTCGTGCCGGCACGTCTCACTGCCTTGCTTTTGCTCCTGGGCGGTATTTTCGAGCGCGCGGACGTACTCCGCGGCGCGGCGATCTGGCGCCGCGACGCGCGCAACACCGAGAGCCCCAACGCGGGCCGCCCCATGGCGGCCATGGCAGGGCTCCTGGGGGTGCGCCTGGAAAAAGCCGGCCACTACGGCCTCGGTGACGCGGTGCAGCCGCTGACGAGCGCGCAGATCGAACGCGCCTGGCGCATCGTATTATGGGCCGGGGCGTTGGCACTGCTCTTGGCCACCGCCACGCTGTTTCTCCGCGAACAAACCGGTTAGGGGAGAATACCTCGTGTCGACCCCTCCTCCACCCTTCGCGGCACGGCTGGCCCTACTCGCTGCAGCCTCACGCGTTCACGGCGGCCCGGGTGAGCGCGAACTCGCCGCGCACGGCTCGAGCCCGGGCAACGTGCTCGACTTCAGCTCCAGCACCAATCCGTACGGGCCTCATCCCAGCGTGTCATCCGCATTGCGTGAAGCGGCCCTCGGTCGCTACCCGGACTCGAGCGCACGCGAGGCCCGCGCGGCGCTCGCCGCTCTCGTCGGTGTGGCTGCCGACGAGATAATACTCGGCAACGGCGCGGCCGAGCTGCTCTGGACGCTTGCGCGAACCCTACTCGAACCCGATGGGCGAGCGCTCATGGTCGAGCCCACGTTCAGCGAGTTTCGCGCGGCGGCGCTCTGTTGCGGAGCCAGCCTGTCGGAGTTGCGCAGCCGGGCGGACACGGGCTTCGCGGTGGACCTCGACGCGCTCGGCGACCGCACCCGAGCCGAGCGCGTTCAGGTGCTGTACCTGTGCTCGCCCAACACGCCCACGGGCACGGCGCTGCCCGCTGCCGATGTGGCCGCCTGGGCCGCGCGGCATCCCGATCTGTGGATCGTGCTCGATCAATCGTTCCTGAGTCTGAGCGAGCGGTTTGCAGACGCGGCCGTGGCCATGCCACCGAACGTGGTCCGTGTGCGCTCGCTGACGAAAGATCACGGTATCCCCGGCGTGCGCGTGGGCTACCTGATTGCGGCTCCCGAGCTATGCGGCGCCGTCGAGAACAACCGGCCCCACTGGAGCACCAGCGCCTTCGCTCAAGCCGCCGCCATCGCCGCGTGCCGCTGCGACGCGTTCGTGGCCGAGAGCCGCGAGCGGCTGCTCGCGGATCGTCGCGCGCTCAGCATCGACCTCGGGCGTCTCGGCATCGAGACATTGCCGTCATGCACCACCTATTGCCTGGCCCGGGTGGGCGACGCGAGCGGGCTGCGCGGGCGCTTGTTGTCACGGCACAGGATCTTGGTGCGCGACTGCAGCTCCTTTGGGTTGCCGGGTTTTCTGCGGCTTGCCGCGAAACCCGAGGTCGAGCGGGCGCGCCTGATCGCGGCGCTGCGCGAGGAGGCACCGTGCTCGCCCCGGCGCTGATGGTGCAAGGCACCGCCTCGTCGGTGGGCAAGAGCCTCTTGGTCGCCGCGTTGTGCCGGCTGTTCCGGCGCGACGGTGTGGACGTGGTGCCGTTCAAGGCGCAGAACATGTCGCTCAACGCCGCCGTCACGCCGGACGGCTTGGAGATCGGGCGCGCGCAGGCCATGCAGGCCGAGGCCGCGGGCGTCGCGGCCTCGGTGGATATGAACCCCATCTTGCTCAAGCCCGAGGGGCCCCAGCGCGCGCAGCTGGTGCTGCTCGGGCGCCCCAGCGGCAGCTTCAGCGCCAGCGCCTACCATGAGCGAAAGCTCGAACTGCGCAGCGTCGTGGCGGACGCGCTGGGCAGACTGCGCGCGCGCCATGAGCTCGTGATCATCGAGGGCGCCGGTAGCCCCGCCGAGATCAACTTGCGCGATCGCGATCTCGTCAACATGCACGTGGCCCACCTGGCGGACGCGCAGGTCCTGCTCGTGGGAGACATCGACCGGGGCGGCGTGTTCGCGGCGATCGTCGGCACATTGGCTTTGCTCGATCTCGCCGATCGCGAACGCATCGCCGGCTTCGTCATCAACAAGTTCCGAGGTGATCGGAGCCTGCTCGAGCCGGGGCTCGAGTTCCTCGAGCAGTACACGGGCAAGCCCGTGCTCGGCGTGGTCCCGCACCTCGGCCCGTTACGCCTGGCTGACGAAGACTCCCTGTCACTCGAGGACCGCCTGGAGCGCACCGCCCCCGAACGGGGGGAGCTGGACATTGCAGTGGTCGCGCTGCCGCATCTGGCGAACTTCGACGACTTCACGCCGCTCGAGCACGAGCCCGGGGTGAGCGTGCGCTTCGTCACCGAGCCGAGCTCGCTCGCCCTGGCCGATCTGGTGATCTTGCCGGGCACCAAGACGACCGTGGCGGATCTGGATTGGCTACGCCGCACGGGCATCGCGGCCGCCGTGGTGGCCCGGGCCCTCGCCGGAGATCTGGTGCTCGGTATCTGCGGCGGCTGCCAGATGTTGGGGATCGCCATCCTGGACCCCGAGCGCGTGGAATCCCCGCGGGAACGCAGTGCCGGCCTCGAACTGTTGAACCTGGTGACCCGATTTCAAAAGCACAAGACGACCGCGCAGGTGCTCGCGCGCGTGAACGCGCCGAGCTTCTTCGCGCCGGAAGGCGCCGAGATCAGCGGCTATGAAATCCACATGGGGGAGCTCAGCGCAGAACCGGGCACCGCGCGCCCGTTTCGCCTGCTGAGCCGTAACGGTGCGCCCATCGAGGCACTCGATGGCGCGATCAGCTCCGCTGGAAATGTCGTCGGTACGTTGCTGCACGGCGCGCTCGAGAACCCGTCCCTGCGCGAGCATTTGCTGGGCGCACTACGAGCGCGCCGGAGCACTCATCCAGAGCAACCCCGCGCCAGTTTCCGGGGTATCGCCGCGCCGACCCGCGAGGGCGAATACGATCGCCTGGAAACGGCCGTACGCGCGGCGCTCGACGTCGAAACGCTGTTCAGGCTCGCACGCATCTCTCGCCGCTGAGGCGCTGGATCCCCTGGCGCTCGAGCGCCCGCGGCAGTGTTACGCAGCCCGGGTCGCTGCCGAGGAGCGGTGCTGAGCCTTCACGAGCCCGGGGCGGTCTGCCGTGCTGGGCTCGGGCCGCTGCATCGAGCACCACACCCGGGACACCTCGGCGCGCGCCTCCGGAGTGAGCTGGGCCAAAAACTTCACGGCGAAATCGGGGCTCTGGCGTGCGGCGATCAGCCAGGCTCGCATTCTGGAACTGGACGGAAACATAGGGCGAGCATGAAGCGCACGCCGGCGCGCCGGGGGCCAACTTTTCCGACGCCCGGTCGCCGCCGAAATGACTCTTGGCGGGTAGCGCGACGGCGTCTGCCGTTGTGAGGAAGGGC
Organism: Deltaproteobacteria bacterium; assembly: GCA_043780025.1. GTDB lineage: Bacteria > Myxococcota_A > Polyangia > Polyangiales > Polyangiaceae > SZUA-265. The sequence goes on along the minus strand of JAYWEH010000527.1, from coordinate 10,121 downwards.
CTTTTCGACCAAGATGCGCGCCGTGAGCACCGTCGATTCCCGCTTTTCGAACGTCAATTGGTCGGATCGTCCCTCTTTTCGGGCGCTCGGCTCGCATTTTCGCGAAGTCGAGCCGCTCCACTTGCGGGAGCTATTTCAAAAGGACCCGGCGCGCGGGGAACGCCTCACCGCTGAGGCGTGCGGTTTCTTCCTCGACTACTCGAAGAACCGCGTCACCGACCGCAGCATGTCCCTGCTGCTCGACGTGGCCCGCGAAGCGGGCTTGGCAGGCGCTATCGAAGCCATGTTTCGGGGTGACGAGATCAACCTGACCGAGCGGCGCCCCGTATTGCATGTCGCCCTGCGCAGCCCCCGAAATGCGAGCGTTTTGGTGCGCGGGCAAAACGTCGTCCCCGAAGTGCACCAGGTGCTCGATCGCATGGCCCAATTCGCGGGTCAGATCCGTGCGGGCTCGTGGCTCGGCCACACTGGAAAGCGCATCAAGAACATCGTCAACATCGGCATCGGTGGCTCCGATCTCGGGCCACTCATGGCCTACGATGCCTTGCGCTTCTACAGTGATCGCGCGCTGACAATCCGGTTCGTCTCCAACGTCGACGCGAGCGACTTCGCCGAGGCGACGCGAGACCTCGACCCGAGCGAAACGCTGTTCATCGTCTGCTCCAAGACGTTCACGACGCAGGAGACCCTGGCCAATGCGCAGCTGGCGCGGAAATATTGCGTCGAAGGCCTCGGCTCCGAAGCGGCCGTGCGCCGGCATTTCGTGGCCGTATCCACCAACGCCGCTGAAGTCGCGAAGTTCGGCATCGACCCGGCGAACATGTTCGGGTTCTGGGATTGGGTCGGCGGGCGCTATTCGCTCACCGCCGCCGTGGGGCTCGCGCTGATGCTCGCGATCGGCCCCGAAGGTTTCGCCGAGCTGCTCGCGGGCTTCCATGCCATGGACGAGCATTTCAGGACCGCGCCGTTCGAACGCAACTTGCCGGTGCTCCTCGGTGTGCTCGGCGTCTGGTACAACAACTTCTTCGGCGCGGATTCACACGCCATCTTGCCGTACGATCAATACCTGGTGCGTTTCAGCGCGTACCTGCAGCAGCTCGACATGGAGAGCAACGGCAAGTCGGTGACGCGCGAGGGCGCACGTGTCGACTATCAAACGGGGCCCATCATCTGGGGTCAACCGGGCACCAACGGCCAGCACGCGTTCTATCAGCTGATCCACCAGGGCTCGAAGCTCATCCCGGCAGACTTCATCGGCTTCTCCCAAAGCCTCAATCCACTCGGCAATCACCACGATCTGCTCATGGCCAATTTCTTCGCTCAGCCGGAGGCTCTCGCCTTCGGCAAGACGGCGGAAGAGGTCCGCGCCGAGGGGACAGCCGACGCGCTGGTGCCGCACCGCGTCTTCGAGGGCAATCGCCCCACCAACACGCTGCTCGCTGACCGTCTCACTCCAAGCCGCCTGGGTAGCCTGGTGGCGCTGTATGAACACAAGGTGTTTGTTCAGGGTGTGATCTGGAACGTCAATTCATTCGACCAATGGGGCGTGGAGCTCGGCAAGGTCCTCGCCAACCGCATCGCCGCCGAGCTCTCGGCTTCTGCCCCTCCCGAACTCCGGCATGACAGCTCGACCAACGCGTTGATCCGGCGTTTCCGCGGGCAACGCTGACCCTGGGCGGCAGCCGCTCTGCGGCTCCCCGAGTGGGTTTGGCGCGCACCCTCGCGCACGCTCGCACCCGCCGCGGCGGTGTCACGGACTGTGCGTTGTGCCCTCGATTCAAGTGAATCGAGGCACTCGCCTGTCGGCCGCGCTACGCTTGAAGCTGGCGGACTGTCGGGAGGCTGTCGATTTGTTCATCGTCGTACCGCTCAGCCATGAACAGAACATGGCGCGTCGCTGGCCGTGGGTCACGACGCTGATCATCCTCTCGAACATCGTGGTGTTCGGTGCCTCGTGGAGCTCGGATCGAGACGCCAACGAGGAGATCACCCGCCGCGCCACGCGCGCGCTCGAACATTTCGTAGAGCATCCAGAGGTCGAGTTCAGCCCCGAGCTGCGCGAATCGCTGCCCGCCTTTGCCAGGGTGGCAGACGGGCTGCGCGAACACGCGGCTAACGAGCCCTCCAAGAAAGCCGACGCGGACGACGAGAGCGTCGCCGCGACACAGGCCGAGTTCGATGAGTACGTGCAAGCTCTCATCGAGTCCCGCAGCCTGGTGACCGCGTGGCAATTCGGTTACCGCCCAGGGGGCGAAGGTGCGCTGGGATTGTTGACGCACCAGTTCTTGCACGCCGACGTCTTCCACTTGCTGTTCAATTTGTGGTTTTTGTGGCTGCTCGGCTGCAACGTGGAAGATTCCTGGGGTCGCTTGCTCTTCCCGGCCTTCTATCTCACCGCAGGCGCCTTTGCCGGCTGGATTCATGGCGTGATGGCCCCGCCGAGCGGCGCCATGTTGATCGGCGCGAGCGGGGCTGTTGCTGCCGCGATGGGCGCGTTCCTCGTGCGCTTCGGGCGGACGAAGATACGATTCTTCGGCCTGCTGCTGATCCGCCCTTTCACATTCTCGGCTCCCGCGTACCTCATGTTGCCGCTGTGGGTCGGCATCGAGATCTTCTGGGGCTTGGCGGATGCCAACTCGGGTGTCGCACACTGGGCCCACGTGGGTGGCTTTGCCTATGGGTTCGCCATTGCCGCAGGTCTGCAACTGAGCGGCGCCAGCAAGCAGCTCGAAGCGGCGGTGGGCGAGACGAGCGAGGTGTTCACCGAAGATCCGGAGCTCGTAGCCGCCACCCGAGCGATCGACGCCGGCAATGCGGCAGATGCCATTGAACCGCTGGAACGGCTCTCCAGGCAGCGGACCGCGACGGTGTCGGTATTCCTGGAGCTGGCACGCGCCAAGCTCATACTCGGCGACAACGACGGCGTGCGCGCGGCTCGCATGCGCCTCGTGGAGTGGCACCTGCAGCGTCAACAGGCTGATGAAGCGCTGGAAGTCTTCGAGGAGCTCAGCCGAGAGCAAGCCGCTCTTGGCGTTCCACCCAACTTGCGCCTGCGCCTGGCGCGGCAGTACCGCCGCAAGGGTCAGCTCGAACGCGCTGCCAGCGAGTTCCAGCTGATCCACGCCGCTCCCAAGGCATCCGAATATTCACTGCCCGCCCTGCTCGGCCACGCAGAGCTCGCCCTCGAGCTCGGTCGCAACGACGCCGCGCGGCAGCTCTACGAGCAAGCCCAATTTTTCGCTTCACGCGACATGCAAGTGCAAGCCGCGATCAAGCAAGGCCTGGCGCGCGCCGGACAGGCGCGAAGGCCCAGCACTTCTCCCCCTCCCGCCGGCCCGTAGAGATCGGTAGCAAAGGCGGGGATTTCGATGCCCTCGCCCCCAGACGGGCGCTCGAAATTCCCATTCCCTCATTGGAACCGCCAGTTGAGCCACGCGCTACGCGGCGTTCATTGAACTGACCCGCATTGTGCCAAACTGTGCCTACGGATGGACGCGGCATTCGTCGCTCGGACGAAAAAGCGCGGGGAATCGGAGCCGTTTTGCCGGCACGGAACTTGCGTACCGAAGCTCTCTCAGGCGTCGTTCGCCCTCGAGGTGCCGTTGTCAAAGTCCCGATCCCCACTCTCCGCCGCTACTGTTCCGTCCATCGCTGTAGCGAGCCGTACGCTGCTCTCACCGGGCAGAACCAGCTCTTTGCGCTGGCTCATCTTTGCCAGCCTGGGTTACGCGGCGACGAACGCTTGTGGAGGCCGATCGTATTCGGAGGAGTGGGATGGCTCGAACAGTCGCGGAGACGCTGACAACTTCGGTGGCAAGGGCAGCGCAACCGGCGTGGGAGGAAGTCGCTCGGATACTTCGCGGGCCGGCTCGACGGGCCGCGCCGGCAGCGGTCGAGAAGTGGGAGGCGCCACCGGTGTCAGTCCGGCGGGCAGCGCCGGAACGGCAAGCGCCGGCTCAGCGGGCAGCTCCGGAACGGCAAGCTACGCTGGCTCGAGCGGCGTAGGCGGCATCTGGTCGGTCGTACCGGGGCCGTGCGAGTACCCCGAGGCGTTGGGCAACGGCTTCGAACGCTGCGAAACCGGGCTGGTGCGGCGTCCCAGCAGGCGGAGCGCGGGCTGCAGCTCCGAGCTGCCGCGAGCGCAGGCTTTTGATGCAGCGGCCTTCGCACAACTGCAGCAAACCGTGATCGACCGTGGTCTGACGGTGGAGCAGACCCTCGCCTTGCTGCCCTGCTACGACGACAACGACTGCGTGGCTGGCCCGAACGGGTACTGCACCGCTGCTGCGGGATTCACGGACAATATCACGCAATGCAATTACGGTTGCACCGTGGACGCGGACTGCGGCGGGTCGGCGATCTGCGAGTGCGCCTCGCCCGTGGGGCAGTGCGTGCCGACAAGCTGTTTCTCCGATGCGGATTGCGGGCACGAGCTCTTGAGCTGCACTCCATTTCAATCCTATCCGGGCTGCGCACCATTCGCTGGAACCGCGTTTGGCTGCCAGACGCCGTGGGATGAATGTTTGGTCGATGCCGACTGCCCTGAGAACCTTCCGTTCTGTGTGCCGGACGGCGAGCGACGCGCTTGTTCACCGGGCAACGGCTGCCCTCCAATCGGCCGCCCCTTCATGGTGGGCAGCGAGCTGAGGCTCGCCGAGCGTACGGAGCGGAGCGACTGGCTGGGGGACGGCGAGCTCTCCCTCGCACCTGTGCATCCCGCTCTCGAAGCCGAGCCCGAATTGCGCGGCCTGCTCGGCGCTGCGTGGACGGAGCTGGGTCTGATGGAACACGCGTCGGTGGCCTCGTTCGCGCGTTTCGCCCTGGGCCTCGCCAGCCTCGGCGCACCGCCCGAGCTCTTGTCGGCTGCCGCGGGCGCCATGCAAGACGAAACCCGGCACGCCCAGGCTTGTTTTGCCCTGGCCAGCCGCTATCTGGGTGAGCGCGTGGGCCCCGGCGGGCTCGATGTCACGCACGCGCTCGGTGCGCTAAGGCTGGAGGACATCGTGCTCGACGCCGTGCGCGAAGGCTGTATCGGCGAGACCGCTGCCGCGCTCGAAGCCAGTGCCGCCGCCGAACACTGCGTCGACGCATCGACACGCGCGGCGTTGGAGCAAATCGCGAAAGAAGAAGCTCAACACGCGGAGCTGGCGTGGCGCTTCGTTGCGTGGGCGCTGTCACGTGCGCCGGCGAGTCTGCTCGAGCGCGTGCACACGGTGTTCCTCCATGCCTTGCAGGAGAGCCTGCAGGGTCAGCTCCCCCGAGCGCGTTTCGACGACCCCAGGCTGCTCGCATTCGGCATCGTGTCCGCCCAACAGCGGCAGGAGATCCGGCGGCGTGCCCTACTCGAGGCGATTATCCCTTGCTCCGTCGTGCTGCTAGCGGAAGCGCGCTCGCACGCGGAACTCGAACCCCTCGCCACTCGCTCCGCGCCGGCCTGAGACACGAGCTCAATTCGATCCGCTCAGCTCGACTGATCGGATCGCCCGCGATCGTCGTAGCGTTCTTCACTGACCAGAACCGAAAAGACGATCGCCGCGCCCACTACCGGCAGGAGCCAAATCAGCTTTGTCTGCGCCCGCTTTTGCTCACCGTCGTAGATCGGCGTCTTGCGAACCCGCAGCGTCACCCAGATCTGAAAAAACAGGGCGGCGAGCAAGAGCAGAGCACCAAACCACGTCCCGCGATGCAACATCCGGGTACCTTTGGTTCGCGTCAGCCGTGGCGCAAGGGCACCCGGCGCATTTTTGACGTGCGACGGGCGGGTCCGATCATCGCGGCATTGTGCTCAGGCGGTTCAGTCCGAGGCGAAGCAATAGATGCGGCCGTCACCGCCGCCCTGCTGCAGCCCCGCCTGGTTGCAGTTCGTATTGTTGCCGGCAGGGTGGGCGCGGACCCAACCGAAGTCGGTGTCGTCACCCTGCGGGCCCATGCCGTCGGAGTGGCCCACCACCGTCTGATCCGCCGCGTCGTTCGAGTTCCAGGCATCGCAATTCAAGTCGTCGAGGCCCGTTCCGTCCTGGTCGCTGCCGGTCACGATGTCGTGGATACCCGTGGGGATGACCACGTTGTTTTCGTCGCGCAGGCCGCGGCCTGCTTGAGGAATCCCATTCTCAAACAGCGCCTCCAGGCTGGCGGCGATCACCACTCCGTCAGCGCCCTGCCAGGGGCCGTTGCCGATGCGGCTCCGCGCGTCGATGTCGTTGGTGCTCAGGAACGCACTCCAGGTGTGATCGCCCGCGCCCACCGCAGTGGCCAGACGATCACACAGCGCGTCGGCGCCATCGAGGCCGCCAAAATCCCCACCGTCGGCGCCAAAGCCTTCGCTGCTGACGAAAAACGTCAGCGGGGAACCACCACCGGCGTCACCACCGGCATCGGGGTCACCCGCGGAGCCGGCTGAACCAGCCGAACCCGCTGCACCCGCAGAGCCGGCGTCACCTGTCGAACCCGCGTCGCCCGCCCCTGCCGAGCCGCCATCACCGCTGGCGCTAGCACCCGAAGAGCCACCGCCACCGTTTGAGCTGCCCGCGGCGCCCGACGATCCACCGGAGCCTGAGCGCCCCGCATTACCACCCGTACCGTTGGTGGGGTTTTCGTCGTCGGAACAACCCGAGAGTAGTCCAAGCATGAGGGGCGCTACGGCCCAATATTTTAAAGTCATGCCCCAACGCTAGCCACAGCGCGCGGGAGCGTCCACTCGAGTATCACGGGCCGGCGTGAGGTATTTTTGCCCGTCGGATGCAGCCAGTGTGGAGTTTTGCTGCGAGCGGCTCATTCCCTCACAAAAGTGATCGCTCGCCTCCGGCGCAACCATTAGCGCCCGCTGGTATCAATGCGACGGTGAGCAAACGGCAACGGCCCAGGGTCGACGCCTAATCCGGCATAACTCGAAAAGTCCACGAGCTTTCCCTGATCGCGAGGGTTCCCGCGTTGCTCGATTCGGCTCCGGCGCTGCTCGTCGGAACAATGGACCAAGTAGATTTCGACTTCAGCGCCGAGGCGTCGCGCCAGTCGCAGAGGCCAATCCGCTTGACGCCGCTCCAGTGTAAACGGCGCGACGATGACGCACGGCAGATGCGGCAGGTTGGCCACCGCCACATCGAACAGCGTCTCGTAGACTGGCTCCCGCAAGAGCGCCTTGTACTCGGGCGAGTCCCGATCGTTTTGGTCCATGCCTCGGCATGAAAGGGCGAGCTTGGCGAGGCGCTCCGTCACCGTATCGATGTCGATGAGCACGGCGCCCAGCTCGGCGCAAAGCCGGACCGCAAACGTGCTCTTTCCGGCGCCTGCATTGCCGCAAACGACATGGGCTTTCATGGCTCGGGCGTTCATGCTCTCAATAGGCGCTAGCCTTGCCGCCGTCGCGCGCCGTGTCCGCAACCGCGATCAGCGCGCCGCTCTTCGGATCGACCTCGATGCAGTTGGCATGACCGATGCGATCACGACTCATCAGCTTGTGTCCCTTGGCTTCGAGCTTGCTGCGCGTGTCCTCCGAGAGGCTCGACTCGTGCCAGATCTGATCGGGCAGCCATTGATGGTGCACGCGCGTCGCGGCGATCGCCGCTTCGAGGCTGCGCCCGTGATCGATGAGCTGCATCACGATCTGCGCCACGGTGGTGGTGATCGTGGGCCCACCCGGAGAGCCCACGACGGCGCGCAGCTTGCCGTCCTTGGCGATGATCGTGGGGGACATGCTGCTCAACATGCGTTTGCCCGGCTCGATACCGTTCTGTGGGCCCTGGATCAACCCGAACATGTTGGGCGCGCCAACCTTCGTGGTGAAGTCATCCATCTCGTTGTTCAGGATCACCCCGGTCGCGGGCACCACGACGCGAGCTCCGAAGCCGCCGTTGAGCGTGTAGGTGTTGGCCACCGCGAAGCCCTCCCCGTCCACGACCGAGAAGTGCGTGGTCTGTTCGGATTCTTTGAGCATCACGCCGGCGCTGATGCTGCTCGATGGCGTGGCGTGAGTTGGATCGACGCCGGCCATGCGCTTGGCCATGTACCCGACGTCGAGCAGCTGCTGCATTGGGATTTTCACGAAGTCGGGGTCCGCCACCAGCTGATTGCGATCCGCGTAGGTGCGGCGCAGGGCCTCGACATAGAGGTGAATCCTCTCGACGCTGTCCCAATCCCGCTTGTGCAGCTCGAGCGTTTCAGCGGCCGCCAAGATCTGTCGCAACACCACGCCGCCCGCCGAGGGGGGCGCCATCGTGGTGATCTCGTACCCGCGATAGTTGAAGCGGACGGGCTCGCGTACCACGGCGCGATACCCGGCTAGATCCTGGGCGGTCCAGATCCCGCCCATCTCGTGCACGCGCGCCGCCATCTTCTCCGCGAGCGGCCCCGTATAGAACGCGGTAGCCCCTTTGGCAGCGATGAGTGCGAGCGTGTCGGCGAGCTCTGGCTGCAGCCAGAGTTCCCCTTCCGCATAGGCCGAGCCGTCGGGCTTGCGCCAGCCTGACAGCGTGGCGGCGAGCGCCGCGTTCAGTTTCGCGTTCGAAGCGCCGGCAGCCTTCTGATGTTCTTCGACCTTGCCCGAAGCCCATTTCAGATCTTCGGCGTGGAACTTGTCGAGCAGCGTGCCTTTGCGAGCGAGTTCCACGGCGGGAGCCAGCACATCGGCCCACGGCAGCTTGCCGTATTTCTCGTGCGCCATGGCGAGCCCCGCCACGACGCCAGGGATGCCGGCCGCTTTGGGCCCCACCCGACTGTCCTCCGTCACCTGGCCCTTGCCATCGAGATACATGTCTCGGTGCGCCGCGCGCGGCGCCATTTCGCGATAGTCGATGCTGTTGGTCTCACCGTTGGGCAGGCGCACGACCATGAAGCCCCCGCCACCAATGTTCCCTGCCGATGGATGCGTCACGCCGAGCGCAAAGCCCACCGCTACCGCCGCGTCGACCGCGTTGCCGCCGCGTTCGAGGATCGCGACGCCGACGTCGCTGGCGCTGGCTTCGGCGCTGCTGACCGCGCCTCGCCGTCCGACCGCAATGCGCGGCGCCTGACTCGCCGGTAGCGGCGCCGCCGCTGGCGTTGCGGCAGCTTCGGTGACTGCGGAGCCACCAGGGCTGCTGGGCTCGCTCGGCGCGGGGCCGGGCGTGGCGCGTTGACAACCGAATGCCACCAGGGCGGAAAGGAGCGCACGGGACCAAAACGTTCGCCGCAAAGGCATCTCGAGCTTCATGCGGGCGAGGGTATCACCAAACCCGCTCGGGCCGATGGCCAGGAACGCGGCCGTGTTGTAGCGTGCGCTTCGAAGTGCAGTTCACGAAGTACCACGGATTGGGCAACGACTACCTCGTCGTGGAGCCCGCGGCCCTTGGAACCGCGGAAATCACCGCGATCGCACCGCGCTTGTGCCATCGCAACTATGGCGTGGGGGGGGACGGCGTGCTGCTCGGACCGTTGCCCAGTTCGACCGCCCTGGCAGCCCTGCGCATCATCAATCCCGACGGCAGCGAGGCAGAAAAAAGCGGCAACGGGCTACGCATTTTTGCCCGATACTTGTGGGACACCCAACGCGTGGGCAGCGAGCCCTTCCAGATCGAGACCAAAGGCGGCGTGGTCAACGCGCAGGTGCTGCCCGAGCAAGGGCTCATTCGCATGGGCATGGGCCAGGCCCGCTTCGTCGACAGCGGCACGTTGGGCCTCGAAGGCCCCGCTCGTGAAGTGATCGATGAACGGCTCGAGGTCCACGGTAACACGTTAAGTTGTTCGGCGGTGAACGTCGGCAACCCGCACTGCGTGATCCGGGGCGTACCCGTGACGGAAGCCGAAGCACGCCGGCTCGGGCCGCTCGTCGAAACCGCGCCCTATTTCGCCAATCGCACCAACGTGCAACTCATGCGCGTCATCGATCGCAGCAACATCGAAATTCAAATCTGGGAACGCGGGGCTGGGTACACGCTCGCGTCCGGTAGCTCGGCATCGGCAGCCGCGTGCGCTGCGAAGCGGCTGGGCCTGTGCGACGAGCGCATTGCCGTGCACATGCCCGGCGGGATCTTGAACGTCGGGATCGATGCCGCGTTCGAGGTGATTCAAACGGGACCGGCGGCGAGAATCGCTGAGGGGACGATCGACCGCGAGGTCTTTGACGCCACGGGAGCGTGGCCAATGCG